>JAEYXM010000106.1 GCA_023428465.1 Actinomycetes bacterium | reverse complement strand
GTCGTACGCCGACCGGGCCCGACCCATGCCCCCGCACGGTTCCGCCCGCGCGCCGGTCCTCCTTCCGCCGATCGGGTGACGCGCGCGCCCCGGGGCCCCCAGGTCGTCAACTCCGCCCGCCGTCGGTCGATCGGACGGCCATGGAACGACTCGCGGTGGGAAGCGGGCGGTCCCAGGCGGTCGACGCCTTGGACGCCGGTTGGTTCGCGGCCAGCGAGGCGGTCGCCGGTCTTGAGGGCGCCCGTCCCGGCCTCGTGCTGGTCTACGGCTCCCCGCACTACGACCTCGCCCTCCTGACCAAGGCGGTCCGGGAGGTGACCGGCGACGCCCCGCTCATCGGCGCGTCCACCGGCAGCCAGCTGTGCGACGGCGAGTACCTGCCGGCCGGCACCGGTGTCGCCGTGCTCGCGCTCGCGGAGGGCCGCTACCGCTTCGGCACCGCCGCCGTCCCGCGGCCGCGTCACCCGGAGGAGGCGGGCCGCTGGCTCGCCGACGCCGCGCGCGACGCCGCGTGCGGGGACGACCGGACCGCCCACGGTGCCCTGCTCGTCATGGTCGCCGGGGTCCGCGACAGGCTCGCCGAGCTGGTGAGCGGCGCACACGCCGCGGCCGGCCCGGGCATGCAGGTCCTCGCGGGAACCGCCGCGGGTGACGAGGGCTCCGCCGTCGTCATGGCCGGCGACGACGTCCTCGACGACGGCGCCGTGGCCGTGTACATCGGCAGCGCGGAACCCCTGCGGGTCATGGCACCCGACGGGCGCACGGACGATGGCCTGCCCGGCGTCGTCACGACGTGCGCCGACATGGTGCACGAGCTCTCCGTGTTCGGGCTCGGAGTGGGCGAGGGCGACGCGCCCGGCAGCGCGCTGGCCTTGTGATGGCGACACTCCACGCGATCACCGAAGCCGCGCACCGACTGGCCCGGACGAGGGGCGCGGCCGCGGTCGCCGCGGAAGCGGTCGAGCTCCTGGCCGGGCTCGTCGACGCCGACGGCGCCCTGCTCGTCGCCTCCGACGGGACGGTCACCGCCTCGACGGGCGCGGGCCTGCCGCCGCTGGCCTGGGCGGACCTCGTCGCCGCGAGCACCGACGACCCGCTCGTCTCGTCGTGGGACGGCACGCACGGGCCGGGCTTCCTGGTGAGCGTCCCCGTCGGGACCACGCCCGTGCTGCTTCTGTGCGCCTTCCGCGGCGCGCGCTTCGAGCCCGACGACGCCGAGGTCGCCGCCGTGTTCGCCGCCCACGTCACGATCGCGCTCGATGCCGCGGAGCTCGCCACGCGCCTCGCCGAGAGCGAGGCCTCGATGCGCCTCATCGCGGACTCGGTGAGCGACCTCGTCGCGGTCGTGGACCAGGCCGGCAGGTACGTCTTCGCGTCGTCGTCGCACGACCGCGAGCTCGGGCACCGCGCCGACGCGCTCGTCGGCTCGAGCGTGACCGGGCTCGTGCACCCGGCGGACCGGTCCACGGTCGAGGCGTCCATCGCCGACGCCGCGTCCGGGCCCCGCCTGGAGTACCGGCTGCGGTCGGCGACGGGCGAGTGGCTGTGGGTCGAGAGCGTCCTGCGCGCGGCCCAGGACGACGCCGTCGTCGTCGCCTCCCGCGTGATCGAGGACCGCCGCCGCCTCGAGGACGAGCTGCGCCGCACCACGACGCACGACTCGCTGACGGGCCTGGCGAGCCGGGCGCTGTGCTCGGAGTGGCTCGAGTCGACGCTCGCCGGTGCCCGGGCCGGGACTGTCGGGGTCCTGTTCTGCGACATCGACCAGTTCAAGGAGGTCAACGACCGGCTCGGTCACGAAGCCGGCGACGAACTCCTCGTGCACGTCGCGGACCGACTGCGTGAGTGCGTGCGCAGAGGAGACCTGCTGGCGCGCTTCGGGGGCGACGAGTTCGTCGTCGTGCTCGACAACCCGCGCGACACCGATGCCATGGCGGAGGTCGCCGAGCGCATCATGACGTCGCTCACCAGGCCGTTCTGGCTGTGCGGTGAGCACGTGCAGGTCTCGGTGTGCGTCGGCGGTGCGTTCGCGCGTCGTGGTGCGACCAGCGCGAGCGCGATGATGCGCGACGCCGACGCCGCCCTGTACGCCGCGAAGGACCACGGCCGGGCCCAGGTGCGCCTCTTCGACGAAGCCGCGTCGCTGCGCTCGCGCGACCGCCTCGAGGTCACCTCGCACCTGGCGTCCGCGCTGGACCGCGGCGAGCTCCTGCTGCACTACCAGCCGATCGTCACGCTCGACGACCACCGCGTCGTCGGCTTCGAGGCCCTGGCCCGCTGGAAGCACCCGACGCGCGGGTTCATCCCGCCCGACGTCTTCATCCCCATCGCGGAGGACACGGGCGCGATCCTCGAGATCGGCGACTGGGTGCTCGCGCAGGCCACGCGCAAGCTCGCCCAGTGGCGTGAGGTCCTCGGCGCGGGTGGCGCGATCCACATGAACGTGAACCTGTCGGCGGTCCAGCTCGAGCGGCCCGACGCCGCGTCGCGGACCCTGGACATCATCCGGCGGGCCGGTGCCCGGCCGGGTGACGTCTGGCTGGAGGTGACCGAGCAGCGGTCCATCCGCGGCGACGTCACGCCCTTCACGGACGCGATGCTGGCCGCGGGCGTGCACCTCGCGCTCGACGACTTCGGGATGTCCTACTCGAACCTGGGCCACCTCGAGCGGCTCCCGGTGGAGCTGCTGAAGATCGACCGGTCGTTCGTGGACGGCATGACGGTCACGGAGCGCGACCACGGCATCGTGCGCGCGTGCCTCGCGGTCGCCGAGTCGCTCGGCCTGTCCGTCGTCGCGGAGGGCATCGAGACCACCGAGCAGCGGGACGCGCTGATCAGCCTCGGCTGCGGGCACGGTCAGGGGTACCTCTTCTCCCGCCCCGTGCCCGACACGCAGGCGGACGCGATCGTGGACCGCCTGCTGGTGGGCTCGTAGGCCCTCGACCAGGTGCTAGGGCGCGACCCGGCGGAGCCGGCGTGCGAGCGTCCGCCAGATCACGCTGGCCATCCACGCGGCGCCCGCCCAGCTCGCGGTCTGCGCGCTACGGCGCGCGGCGGCCCGGCGTCGGCCCCGGAACTCCTGGACGGGCCAGCCCACGGCGCGGGCGTGCGCGCGCAGGCGGCGGTCCGGATTGATGGCCACGGGGTGGCCGACGGAGGACAGGATCGACACGTCGTGCGTGGAGTCGCCGTACGCGAAGCTCTTCGCGAGGTCGATCCCGCGCTCGGCCGCGAGCGCCGTGACGGCGGTCGCCTTGGCAGTCCCGTGCAGCATGTCCCCGACGAGGCGGCCCGTGTAGTGGCCGTCGGTGTGCTCCGCGATCGTGCCCAGCGCGCCCGTCACGCCGAGGCGGCGGCCGATGAGCGCGCCGATCTCCACCGGGCTCGCCGTGATGATCCACACCTCGTGGCCGGCGTCGAGGTGCTCGCGCAGCAGCGCCTGCGTGCCGGGGAAGATCCGCAGCGACAGGACCTCGTCCCAGATCTCCTCGCCGATGGCGGCCATCTCCGCGACCGAGTGCCCTGCCACGATGGACAGTGCGCGCGATCGGACCGTGTCGATCTGACGCAGGTCCTCGCCGAACATGAGGTAGCGCGCCTGGTGCCAGCCGAACCTCACGAAGTCGAACGTCGAGAAGAACCCGCGGCGGCGCAGCCCGATCGCGAGGTGGAACGCGCTCGCGCCACGGATGATCGTGTTGTCCAGGTCGAAGAACGCGCCGACCTGGGCAGGCTCTCCGGCCGGGCCCGCACCTGGTCCCTGCTCGCCGGGCGCGGCGCCGCCGACGGCGTCAGGTGTCGGCTGGGCCACTCGATCACTGTAGTCACCCGACCTAGGGTTGGGTCCGTGAGAACGCAACCGACCGAGCGGGTGGTCCTCTACTCGCGCCAGGGGTGCCACCTGTGCGACGTCGCGCGCCCGGTCGTCGCGGCGGCGGTGGGTCCGGCCGGTTCCTTCCAGGAGGTCGACGTCGACACCGACCCCGAGCTGGTGGCCCGCTACGGCGAGCTGGTGCCTGCGGTGACCGTCGACGGCGTCCTGGTGGACTACTGGCGCATCGACGCGGACCGGCTGCGGGCCGCACTGTGATGCCGAGGAGCGTCCCGGCGCCCGTCGTCGAGCGGCTGCCGGTCTACCTGCGGGCACTCGACGAGCTGGCCGAGCGCGGGGCGCGGCAGACGTCGTCGGCCGAGCTCGCGGAGCTGTCGGGCGTGGGGTCCGCGCAGCTGCGCCGGGACCTGTCCTTCCTGGGCTCGCACGGTGTGCGCGGCGTGGGGTACGACGTCGAGCACCTGCAGGCGCAGATCGCGGCCGCGCTGGGCCTGACGGGGGACCTGGCGGTCGTCATCGTCGGCATCGGCAACCTCGGTCACGCGCTCGCGAACTACGTGGGGTTCGCGGGGACGGGCTTCCGGGTGGCGGCTCTCGTCGACGCGGACCCGGCGATCGTCGGTACGACCGTCGCCGGTCTGGTCGTGGAGGACGTCGCGCACCTGGCGGACGTCGTGCGACGCGAGGGCGCGCGGCTCGCGGTGCTGGCGACGCCGGCCGACGTGGCCCAGGAGGTGTGCGACCGGCTGGTCGCCTCCGGGGTGGCGGGGATCCTGACGTTCGTGCCGCGGGTGCTGCAGGTCCCGGCGCACGTCGACCTGCGCTCGGTGGACCTGGCGACGGAGCTGCAGATCCTGGCGTTCCACGCCCGCCGCACGTCTACCTGAGACGCACGGCGGGCGTGACCGGAGCGGCCCGGACCGCCAGGACGGGACCGCTCAGGCGGCGGGCACGGCCTCGATGTCGAGCGAGATCGTGATGGCGTCGCCGACGAGGACGCCGCCGGTCTCGAGCGCGGCGTTCCAGGTGAGGCCGAAGTCCTTGCGCGAGATCTTGGTGGTCGCGGAGGCGCCGAGGCGCGAGGTGCCGAACGGGTCGGTCGCGGCGCCGTTGAACTCCGTGCGGAGCTCGACCCGGTTGGTCACGCCGTGCGCGGTGAGGTCGCCCTCGATGACGTACTCCTCGCCGTCGGCCCGGATGGCGGTCGAGCGGAACTCCCAGGTCGGGTAGGTCTCGGCGTCGAAGAAGTCGCCGCTGCGCAGGTGGCCGTCGCGGCGCTCGTCGCGTGTGTCGACGGTGGCGGGGTCGAGCGTGGCCTCGACGGAGCTGGACGCGAGGTCCTGGCCGACGACGATGCGGCCGCCGGTGATGGCGATGGTGCCGCGGACCTTGGAGATCCCGGCGTGGCGCACGCTGAACGCGGCGCTCGAGTGCGACGTCTCGATCTCCCAGGTGCCGGGGGTGACGCCGGCGGGGAGGGCGGTGGCGGTGGTGGCGGTCATGGTGCTCCTCTGATCGGACGTGGTTCTCAGTTGAAGCCGACACTGTTTAAGCGTCAACTACCGGATAGTTGACAGTTCTACTACACTGGGCTCGGGTTCGCAAGGGGTTCTTCCAAGGGGTTCTTCCAGGAGGGCGCATGTCCGACGACACCGCATGGCTCGACGGCGAGCAGCAGCAGCACTGGCGCGCCTACCTCCTGGGGGTCGCGCGTCTCAACGACGTGCTCAACCGTCAGCTCGAGCGCGACGCCGGCCTGTCCCTCAGCGAGTACGAGATCCTCGTCCGGCTCTCCGAGGCCGACGGCCGCACCCTGCGCATGTCCGACCTCGCGCACGCCACGATGCACTCGCGCAGCCGCCTCACCCACACGGTCGGCCGGCTCGAGTCGCAGGGCCTCGTCGAGCGTCGCAGCTGCGCGGACGACCGCCGCGGCGTCAACTGCGTCATGACCGACGCCGGGTACGAGCTCCTGGTCCGCACCGCGCCCGGGCACGTGCGCGCCGTCCGCGAGCACCTCGTCGACCGGCTCTCGCGGGACGAGCTCACCGCGCTGGGCGCCGCCATGGCGAAGGTCGCCCCGACCGGGGGCGTTCCTGACGCCGTGCCCACCCGCCCGCCGGCCTGACGCCCGGCGCCGCCCCGCACGCCGGCCTGACGCCGGCGTCGCCCGCACGCCGGCCTGACGCCGGCGCCGCCCGCACGCTGTAGCGAAACCGTCGCATGGTGACGCTTTCGCTACAGCTACCGTCCGACACCCGGCTCGCGCTCCCGGCCGCGCTGGTTGATCATGATCGCGTGGACCGGGCACGCCGCTGCATAGGGGAGACTGGGACCATGGTCACGACCACGGTTCACCTGGTGCGCCACGGCGAGGTGCACAACCCTGACGGGGTCCTCTACGGCCGCCTCGACGGCTACCACCTCTCCGAGCGCGGCTTCGCGATGGCCGAGCGCCTCGCGGACCACTTCTCGGGTCGCGCCGGCGGGACGCGCAGCGACGTCGTGCACGTCGTGGCCTCGCCGCTGCAGCGCGCCCAGGAGACCGCGACCCCCGTCGCGACGGCTCTGGGGGTGGAGCTCGCCACCGACGAGCGGCTGCTCGAGGCGGAGAACCACTTCGAGGGCCTGACCTTCGGCGTGGGCGACGGGTCGCTGCGCCGCCCCGCGCACTGGCGCTTCCTGTGGAACCCGCTCCGGCCGTCCTGGGGCGAGCCCTACCGGGCGCAGGTCGCGCGCATGCTCGCCGCCGTCGGTGCGGCGCGCGAGGCCGCGCACGGGCACGAGGCCGTCGTCGTCAGCCACCAGCTGCCCATCTGGGTGACCCGCCGTTCCATCGAGGGCAAGCGCCTCTGGCACGACCCGCGCAGCCGGGAGTGCTCGCTCGCGTCCGTCACGTCGCTCGTGTTCGACGGCGACGACGTCACGGTCCGCTACGCCGAGCCCTGCGCCGACCTCCTACCGAACGCACGGTCGGTCCCGGGAGCCTGATGGCCCACCTGCGCAGGCTCGCCCTGGTGTCCACGGTGGTGGGCGCGCTCGCCCTGGCCGGGTGCACGCCCACGGTCACGGGCGGCTGGGACGAGGACGGCGCGGAGACGGGCTACGTCTCCTCGGACCGCTCCGTCACGACGTGGGACGCAGGGAACCGGACGGGACCCGTCGAGATCTCGGGCACCGATTTCGCGGGTTCTCCCGTCGCCACCACGGACTGGCTCGGCGACGTCGTCGTGCTGAACACCTGGTACGCGGCCTGCCCGCCGTGCCGCGCCGAGGCGCCCGACCTCGTCGCGCTCGCCGAGGACTACGCGGACGCCGGCGTGCACGTGCTGGGCGTCAACTCGACCGACGACGCCGGCGCCGCCCAGGCCTTCGAGCGCACCTTCTCCCTGCCCTACCCGTCGATCCACGACGCCGACGGTGCAGCGGTCGCCGCGCTCTCCGGCATCGTGCCGATCCAGGCCGTGCCGACGACGGTCGTGCTCGACCGGGAGGGCAAGGTCGCCGCGCGCGTCCTGGGCGTCGTCGACGCCACGACCCTGCGGGCGATCGTCGACGACCTCCTCGACGAGGGCGCATGACCGTGCTCGCCACGGTCGGCGCTGCCAGCACCACGGCGGACTCCGTCGTCACCACGGTGCTCGACGGGTCGATGCTGGCGGCACTGCCCCTCGCCGTGCTCGCGGGGCTGGTCTCGTTCGCCTCGCCGTGCGTGCTCCCGCTCGTGCCCGGCTACCTGGGCTACCTCGGCGGCATGGTCGGCGCAGGGATGTCCTCCACCTCGGGCCGGGCCGCGGACGACGCCGAGGCCGCCTCTGCGCCCACGAGGTCGCGCACCCTCCTCGGGGTCGCCCTGTTCATCGCCGGCTTCACGTCGGTCTTCGTGGCGCTCGGCTTCGTCGCCGGTTCGCTCGGGGCCGCCCTCGTGCGGTGGGACGACGTCATCACGCGCGTGCTCGGCGTCGTCGTCATCGCGATGGGCCTGGTCTTCGTGGGCCGGCTGCCGTTCGCGCAGCGCACGGCCCGGATCCGGTTCGTGCCCCGCGCGGGGCTCTGGGGTGCGCCCCTCCTGGGCTTCGTCTTCGGCCTCGGCTGGACCCCGTGCATCGGGCCGACGCTCGTGGCCGTCTACACCCTGGCCGTCGACGGCGGGTCCGCGGGCCGCGGCATGGTGCTCGCGGTCGCGTACTGCCTGGGGCTCGGCCTGCCGTTCCTGCTGCTGGCGCTCGGCTTCGAGCGGTGGGCGGGCTACCTGCGCCGGCACCGGCTCCTCATCATGCGCGCGGGCGGCGTCGTCCTGGTCCTCGTCGGGATCGCGCTGGTCACCGGCCTGTGGGGCGCCATCACGGGCGCCATGCAGGGCTGGATCGGCGGATTCGAGACGGTGGTGTGATGCCCGACGACCGCATCCACGACTACCCGGACGCGCCCGCCTCGTCCGGCCCGTCGTCGTCCGACTCCACGGCGAGCCCCGTGGAGCTCCCGCGTCTCGGCGTCGTCGGCTGGCTGCGCTTCGTGTGGCGGCAGCTCACGAGCATGCGGGTCGCGCTCATGCTCCTCATGCTCCTGGCAGTCGTCGCGGTGCCCGGGTCGGTCCTTCCGCAGCGCCCGCAGGACCCTGCGGCGGTGGCGCGGTACCTCGCCGAGAACCCCGGACTCGGCGTGTGGCTGGACCGGCTGGGCGCGTTCGACGTCTACGCGTCGGTGTGGTTCTCCGCGGTCTACCTGCTGCTCTTCCTGTCTCTCATCGGCTGCATCGTGCCGCGGCTCGTCGTCCACCTGCAGGCGGTGCGGCAGGCGCCGCCGAAGGCCCCCGTGCGCTTCGCGCGCTTCACGAACGACGAGCTCCACCTCGACGCGCGGGAGGAGGAGGTCCTCGACGCGGCCCGGCGTGCGCTCGTCGGGCCGGTGCGGTGGCTGCCGCGGTTCCGCGTCGTGTCGGCCGTGGAGCCCTCGGGCTCGCGCACCCTCAGCGCGGAGCGCGGCTACCTGCGCGAGACCGGCAACATCGTCTTCCACCTGGCCCTGCTCGGCCTGCTGGTCTCGATCGCGGCCGGCCAGCTCTTCCACTACCGCGGTCAGGCGATCGTGGTCGAGGGCCGCGGGTTCGCCAACGCGGTGACGGACTACGACACGTTCGTCGGTGGGACGGCTTTCGACCCGGGCTCGCTCGTGCCCTTCACGGTGCGCCTGGACGAGTTCTCGGCGGAGTTCACCGCCGACGCACGGCCCCGTGACTTCGCGGCCGACGTCACCGTGACGGAGCCCGGCGAGCAGCCCCGCGTGGACACGATCCGGGTCAACCACCCGCTGACCGCGGGTGGCGCACGCGTCTACCTGCAGGGCAATGGCTACGCGCCCGACGTCGAGGTGCGCGACGCAGCCGGCGAGGTCGCGTTCGCCGGCCCGGTGCCCTTCCTGCCGGAGGATGCCGTCTACACGTCCCGCGGTGTGGTGAAGGTTCCCGACGTGTCGACGGGCGACCAGATCGGCCTGGTCGGGTACCTGCTCCCCAGCGCCGTCGTGACGTCCGCCGGGGTGGCCTCCGTGCACCCGGATCCGCGGGACCCGGTGCTCGTGCTCGCCGTCTGGACCGGGGACCTCGGGCTCGACACGGGCGTGCCGCAGAACGTGTACGAGCTCGACACGGCCCGGATGGCGCAGGTCCTCACGGACGGGTCGCCCGCGACGATCGTGGTCCGGCCGGGGGAGACGGTGGAATTGCCGGACGGTCTCGGGACGTTCACGTGGCGGGACCTGCCGCGCTTCGTCGCGCTGGACCTGCGGCACGACCCGGCTCTCGGTGCGGTGCTGGCGTTCGCGATCGCCGCGCTCGTCGGCCTGGCGGTGAGCCTCTTCACCCCGCGCAGGCGGGTCTGGGTACGCGTCACGAAGGGCACGACGGGCGTGGTGGTCGGGTTCGCGGCACTGGCCCGGGGCGACGACGCCGGGCTCGCCGGAGAGCTCGAGCGGGTGGTCGCCGCGGTTCGGGCGTCGAGCGGGAGCTCTGCCAATCTCGAAGGGACGGACGATGGGCATCGGTGAGCTGAGCACGCTCCTGGCGTGGGCTGCGACGACCGCGTACGCGATCGCGCTCCTCGCGTTCTCCATGGACCTGGCACGCCTCGCGGACGCCCGCGGCGCCCGGGTCCGGGAGGTCGCCGCGGTCGATTCGGCCGGCTCCTCGCAGGTTCTTCCCGGCCGGCCGGAGGACGCCGTGGCCTCCACCGGCGGGCGCCGGCGCGCCGTGGGGATCGCGATGGCGACGACGACCCTCGGCGCCCTGTTCCAGGCTGCCGCACTGGTGCTGCGCGGGATCGCGGCGGGTCGCGTGCCGTGGGCGAACATGTACGAGTTCACGCTGGTGGGCACGTTCGTGGCGGTGGTGACGTTCCTGGTGCTGAACCGACGCCGGGACGTGCGCTTCCTGGGCACGATCGTCGTCGGGCTGACGGTGATCGCGCTGGGCCTCGGGCTCGCGGTGTTCTACGTCCCCGCGGAGGCCGTCGAGCCGGCGCTGCAGAGCTACTGGCTCGTCATCCACGTGTCGATCGCGACCATCTCCACCGGCCTCTTCACCGTGTCGTTCGCGGCGTCGGCGCTCCAGCTGCTGAAGGACTCGCGCGTCCGGCAGCTGGCCTCCCCGGACTCAGGTGCACGCGTGCGCCTGACGGGGTCGCGGTGGCGCATGCTCGACGCCCTGCCCACCACGCGCGAGCTCGAGGCCCTGAGCTTCCGGATCACGGCGATCGGCTTCGTCCTGTGGACCTTCACGGTCATGGCCGGGGCGATCTGGGCGGAGCACACCTGGGGCCGCTACTGGGGCTGGGACCCCAAGGAGGTCTGGAGCTTCGTCGTCTGGGTCGTCTACGCGGCCTACCTGCACGCGCGCACCACCGTCGGCTGGTCGGGCCGCCGCGCGGCCTGGTTCGTCCTGGCGGGGTACGCGACGGTGATCTTCAACTTCACGGGCGTCAACCTCTTCTTCCAGGGCCTGCACGCCTACTCGGGTCTGTGAGCCCTGCCCGCAGGTCCGGTGACCCCGCCCGCACCTGAGC
>JAEYXM010000095.1 GCA_023428465.1 Actinomycetes bacterium | reverse complement strand
CGCCCAGGACGGCGAGCGCGATCGTCGCGCCGAGTGCTCCCGCCGCCCGCCGCCGGCTGAACGCCCCGGCCGTGTGCGGCCGACGGGTCACCTGTCGCGGCCGGGCCAGTCCGGGCCGTCGTCGCCCCACCACGGCCAGCCGGGGTTCTCGCGCTGTCGGGCCTCTTCGGCGGCTCGCTCGGCCGCCTCAGCGGCGGCTTGCTCCGCCGCCGCGCGCTCGGCCGCCTCGCGGGTCCGCACCGCCTCCGCGTGCGACCAGCGCAGCGCGTCCGCGGCGGAGAGGTACGTGCTGAGCGCCTGCCGGGTCGTCTGGTCGGCGGTCGGTGCCTCGCCGAGCGCGCTCATCGCCGCGACGGCCGCGTCGAACGACGCGCGCACCTCGGCCGTGGACTCGGGGTTCGCCGCGATCGTGGCGGGGGCGGCTGCGATCCCGGCGCGGACGGTGACCGCGGTGGCCTCGTGCGCGGCGGCGAGGAGGCCCGCGACCTCGTCGATCCGCGCGGCCGACGTGCGGGCCAGTGCCTCGAGGCGCTGGATCTCGACGGCGACGGCGTCGCGCAGGGCGGCACGTCCGGAGTCGTCGGTGGCGACGTACCGGTCGGCGAGCGTCGCCGGCGGTCCGGCGCTCTCGGCGACGGTGGGCGTGGGTGCGGGCTCGGCGAGCGCCGCGGTGAGCGCGTCCGCGGCGAGCACGAGGCCGTCGACAGCGGCGGGGGCGAGGTCGCCCGTCCGCTCGCGCACGGTCTCGACGAGCGAGCGCACGTCGGACTCGACGACTGCGGCGGGCTCCAGGGCGGTCGCGAGCTCGGCGGCGCTCACCTCCGCGGTCTCGAGGGCGGCGGTCAGGGCGGCGGCGTCCTCGCGGCCCTCCGCGGCGATCCCCTGCGCCGTGACGATCCGGGACACGAGGGCGATGGCCACGAGCAGGGTCGCGACCCCGATCCCCACGAGCACGTGCATCGTGCGTCGCGAGTAGCCCGACCGGCGCACGGCGCCGAGGTCGAGCTCGGCCGTCGCGTCGTCCCGCGGGTCGTCGAGGGCGAGCGCGAGGGTCGAACGGGCGCTCCGGCGGGTCCGTGGCTCGATTGCCGCGGGGGGCGTCCCGGCGTCGACCCCGAACGCACCGGTGGCGACGTCGTCCACGAAGGCGCCGACCGCGACGGGCGCGATCACCTCCGTGGGGGGCCCGGCGGGTGCCACGCGGGGCACGTGCGTCGTGGCGCCCACGCGGGGGGCGCCGGAGGCCTCGGTGGCGGGGGCCGGAGGGGCGCCGTCGGCAGCCGGGACGACCTCGACGATGCCCGCCACGACGTCGGCGACGCGCACGCCCACGGCCGTCGCAGGCTCGGCCCGGTGCCGACCGGCGCGCGTGGGTGTCTGGACGCTCACGCGGTGACGGTAGCCCACCAGGGGGACACTTCGGTAGAAGCCGGGCAACCCTAGTCCTCGTCGGGGCCTCGTTCCAGCCTCCGCCCGGCGTGTCCCCGAGCACCTGCACGGGCGGGTGAGACGGCCCGGTCCGGCGTCCGACGGCGCGGGTAGCCTGTGGCCGTCCCCGTGCGCCCGGCCGGTAGGGAACCGATGACCACCCCAGACACCACCACCGACGACGTCGACGCCCGTATGGACACGGTCGACCACGCCGCCGCCACTCCTGACGCACCGCAGCCGTATGCGGAGCTCGGCCTCAAGCCGGAGGAGTACGCGCAGATCCGCGACCTCCTCGGCCGCCGGCCGACCAACGCCGAGCTCGCCATGTACTCGGTGATGTGGTCCGAGCACTGCTCGTACAAGTCGTCGAAGATCCACCTGTCGAAGTTCGGCGAGCGCACCACCGAGAAGATGCGCGAGCGCCTCATGGTGGGCATGGGCCAGAACGCGGGCGTCGTCGACATCGGCGACGGCTGGGCGGTCACGTTCAAGGTCGAGTCGCACAACCACCCGAGCTTCGTGGAGCCGTACCAGGGCGCCGCGACCGGCGTCGGCGGCATCGTCCGGGACATCATGTCGATGGGCGCGCGGCCCGTGGCGGTCATGGACCAGCTGCGCTTCGGCGCGGTCGACCACCCGGACACGGCGCGCGTCGTGCACGGCGTCGTCGCGGGCGTCGGCGGGTACGGCAACTGCCTCGGTCTGCCGAACATCGGCGGCGAGGTCGTCTTCGACCCGTCCTACCAGGGCAACCCGCTGGTCAACGCCCTGTGCCTGGGCGTGCTGCGGCACGAGGACATCCACCTCGCCAACGCGGAGGGCGTCGGCAACCACGTCGTCCTGTTCGGCGCGCGCACGGGCGGTGACGGCATCGGCGGTGCGTCGATCCTCGCGAGCGAGACGTTCGTCGACGGCGTCCCCTCCAAGCGGCCGTCCGTGCAGGTGGGCGACCCCTTCATGGAGAAGGTCCTCATCGAGTGCTGCCTGGAGCTGTTCCACGCGGGCGTCGTCGAGGGCATCCAGGACCTGGGCGCGGCCGGCATCTCGTGCGCGACGTCGGAGCTCGCCAGCAACGGCGAGGGCGGCATGCACGTGGACCTGGAGAAGGTCCTGCTGCGCGACCCGACGCTCACGGCCGGCGAGATCCTCATGTCGGAGTCGCAAGAGCGCATGATGGCGGTCGTCAGCCCCGACCGCCTCGACGAGTTCCTGGCGATCACCGCCAAGTGGGACGTGGAGACGGCCGTCATCGGCGTCGTCACGGACACCGGGCGCCTCACGATCGACCACTTCGGCCACCGCATCGTCGACGTCGACCCGCGCACGGTCGCGCACGAGGGCCCGGTCTACGACCGCCCGTACACCCGGCCTGCGTGGCTCGCCGACCTCCAGGCGGACACCGTCTCCGGCCCCGCCGGCGTCGCCGCCTACCCCCGGCCGGCGACGGGCGAGGAACTGGCCGAGACCCTGCTGGCCCTCGTCGCCTCCCCGAACCTCGCC
>JAEYXM010000091.1 GCA_023428465.1 Actinomycetes bacterium | reverse complement strand
ACCTGGGCCCACACATCGAGGAGACCGCTCATGCCGATCCACGGATCGCTCTTCAGTGACCACAAGGAGAACGCGTCGCAGGACCCGTTCTCGCTGCAGAACAAGAAGCTCCTCAAGATCCAGATGGGCTACGGCCCGGTCTGGGCGAAGACGGGGTCGATGGTCGCCTACCAGGGCGACGTGAAGTTCGTGAACACCGGCTCGGGCGGGCTCGACAAGCTCATCAAGAGCAAGCTGACCGGTGAGGGCGTCGACATGATGCAGTGCACCGGCTCCGGGGAGCTGTTCGTCGCCGACCAGGCCGCGGAGATCCAGGTCATGTACCTGGAGAACGACATGATCTCCGTCAACGGCGCGAGCGTGCTCGCGTTCTCCTCGTCGATCGACTGGGACATCCACCGGGTCCAGGCCCGCGGCGGCCTGATGACCGGCGGCATGTTCAACGTGTCCCTGCGCGGCACCGGGTACGTCGCGGTCACCACCAAGGGCGAGCCGGTCGCGCTCGACGTCGCCAGCGCCCCCACGTTCGCCGACGCGCAGGCCGTCGTCCTGTGGACCGCAGGCGTGAGCATGGACATCCGCGTGGACACCGGCGGCCTGAAGTCGATGCTGCGGGGCGGGTCCGGCGAGCTGATCCAGATGGCGTTCGGCGGCCAGGGCTACGTCCTCGTGCAGCCCAGCGAGTCCGTGGTCACCGGCGGCGCCCAGCAGACCCAGCAGAAGTCCGGCGGCCTCGGCGGCCTGCTCGGCGGCTGACGCGGCACCAGGCGGCGCACGACGACGCCAGCGACGACGACGCCCCCGGGAGCCAGGGCCGGGGGCGTCGTCGCGGGCGCGGGCCGCGTCAGAGCGCGGTGAACCGGTGCAGGAAGGCCGCCATCGCCTCGCGCGTCACCGACGCCGTCGGCGAGAAGCCGAGCGTGCCGTTGGGCAGGGTCTGGCCCGTGGTCACGCCCTGCCCGTAGAGCCAGGCGATCTCGGTGAAGAACGCGTGGGACGTCCCGACGTCGCTGAACGGCGACGTCGCCGGGTCGGCGAACGCGGGCGAGCCCGCGAACCGGTAGAGGAACGCGGCCATCGCGTCCCGCGCCACCGGCGTGCTCGGCTGGTAGACGACGGTGCCATCCGCGAGCCGGGTGCCCGTGGTGATGCCGCGCGAGGCGAGCCAGGTGATCTCCGTGTAGAAGGGGTGGTCCGGCGCGACGTCGGCGAACGGCGAGGTCGCGGGCGGCGTGAACGCCGGCCGGCCGGCCAGCCGGTACAGGAACGCGGCCATCGAGTCACGGTTCACCGTGGCCGACGGGCGGAACGTGCCGTCCGCGTAGCCCGTCGTGATGCCCTGCAGCGCGAGCCACTCGATCGAGGCCCGCAGCGGGTGGGACGGCGCCACGTCGGAGAACGCGGTCACCGCGACGACGACCGTGAACGGCGTGCTCCACGCGGTCGAGTTCCAGTTCCGCGCGCGGTACTGCGCCGTCTCGGACGGGCGCAGGGCAGTGCTCCCGACCCCGTTCGTGACGGTCACCGGCGCGACGTCGACCCACGCGTCCCCACGCAGGGTCTGCAGGGTCAGGGTCGCGGCGGGCACGGCGGCGCCGTCCTTGCGGTAGGCGACGTCGATCGTCGTCGAGCCACCCGGGGCGACCGCCTGCGGCCCGGTGAGCGTCGCGTCGACATCGGCGACGTCGATCGTGATCGGGTCCGTCACCACGGACGTGTCCCAGTTCCGCACCCGGAAGGTCCCCGTGGTCGCCAGCGTCAGGGTGTGCGTCCCGGTGCCCGAGACCACCGGCACCGACGCGGCGTCCGTCCACACCCCGCCGACGTGCTGCTGCACCGTGAGGTTCGCGGACGGGACCGGGGCGTCGTCCTTGCGGTACGTGAGGGCGAGCGTCGTCTGCCCGCCGGACCGGACCGTCGTCGGGCCGACGACCGTCGCGGTCACCTCGGCGACCTTGAGGTCGAACGGCGCGCTCACCGCCGAGGTGTCCCAGTTCCGTACCCGGAAGGTCCCGCTCGTCGTGCCCGGGGAGAAGGCGACCGTCGCGGCGCCGTCGGTCACCGTGACCGCCCTCTCGTCGACCCACGCGCCGTTGACCTTGCGCTGCACGGTCAGGCCCGCGGCGGGGACCGGCGCGCGCTCCTTGGCGTACGTCACGCGCAGGGTCGTGGTCCCGCGAGCGGGGACCGTCGTCGCACCCGTGACCGACGCCGTCACGCTCGGGCCCCAGTAGGCCCAGGCCGCGCACGGGTTGCCGAAGTTGGCCGTGAGGTCGAGCAGGCCCCACTCGACCTGGCGCTGCGGGATCTGCAGCCACCGCTGTGCCTCGCTGTTCGAGGCCCAGCTCGCGCCGAACAGGCGGGTCATCGGGGCCTTCGACAGGCCGCGCAGGTCGCCCTCGCCCACGTACCGGTGGTTGAACCCGGTGCGCAGGGTCCACAGGTCGACCAGGCACTGGCGCTGGGCGGCGTTGTTCCACGAGTACGCGCGGCTGAGCTCGGCGGCGAGCTGCTGGTTCTGGTTCAGGGAGCCGGACGCGATGGCACCCACGTACTCCCAGTGCCACGCCTCGGGCAGCGACCCGTAGTACTGCGCCCACGCGGGCTGGAACCAGCCGAACCGGTTGGAGTTGGAGCGCATCCAGTTGTGCTGGGCGGTCCCGAACGTGTTGATGCCGCCGCCGAAGTCGATGGCCAGCGCCCACCCGTGGTTCGACGTCCCGGGGGCGGCCGCGCCGACCGGGTTGGCGTTGTGCAGCGCTGCCTGCTCCGCGTACGTGCGGTACGCCGAGGTGATCGACATGTTCACACCGAACGCGGCCCGGTACTCGGCATTCATCCGCTCGAGCGCGGCCGCCGCGTCGCAGCGGATGAACTTGGCGGAGTTCCACGACGGCGAGCACAGCGACGACGTGGGAATGCCGCCGTTGGTGAAGCCGGCCCAGGAGCCGACGGAGCCCTTGACCTCGCCGTTGTACGCCATCGGCGCCAGGTAGGGCGCGGCGGCGAGCAGGCTGTCACCGAAGACCGCCCGCGACCGCGGGTCGGTTCGCAGATCCACGGGGGTGCCGGGCGGGGCGGGCTCGGGGTCGGGCCCGTCGCCTGCGGCTGCCGGCGAGAGCGCGGCGAGCGTCAGGACGAGGGCGACGACGACAGTTCCCGCGGCGCGGGACCGGAAGGCTTGCACGACGGACACGGTGCGGCTCCTGGTGGTCGGTGGCTGCTCGATTTACATCGGGCAGGACCGGAGGAGGCTTGAGCGGGTGAAGTGTGCTGCTCCGCGGAGTGTCGCCGCAGGTCGCCGCGCCGCACGCCCCCGGCGCCTCACCCGGACGTGTGACGGCCACGCCGACGGCCCGTGAGGCCCTCGTCGCCGCTCGACGCGCGGAACCGCCGATCCGGTGCGAAGGTGCCGACATGACCACGACGACGTCCCCCAGGTCCGCAGCCGCCCGGGCCGATAACTCGGCGGTCCTCGAGTGGGGTGCCCGGCTCGGCTTCGCCGCGAGCGGGTTGCTCCACGTCCTCATCGGCTGGGTCGCGCTCCAGCTGGCCCTCGGGACCGGCGAGTCCGCCAGCGCCGACCAGGAGGGGGCACTGCGGATGCTCGCGGGCAACCCGGTCGGCGAGGTGCTCCTGTGGCTGACCGTAGTCGGCTTCGCGCTCCTCGCCCTGTGGCAGCTCACGGAGGCGGCAGTGCGCCGCGGTGCGGGTGACCGCGTGAAGGCCCTCGGCAAGGCCGTCGTGTACGGCGTGCTCGCCTGGACGGCGTTCCGTGTCGTCGAGGGCGCGGGTGGCTCGGGCGGCTCCGGCTCGACCGCCGGCCTGCTGGGCTCGACCGGCGGGCGTCTGCTCGTGGGGGTGGCCGGGCTCGTCGTCATCGGCGTCGCCGTCTACCACGTGTGGAAGGGCTGGACGCGGGCGTTCCTGCGCGACCTGCGCGAGCACCCCGGCCGCAGGGTCGTCACGGCCGGCCGCGTCGGTTACGTCGCGAAGGGCGGTGCGCTCGCGCTCGTCGGCGGCTTCCTCGTCGCGTCCGCCGCCGGCGCCGAGGGCGAGCAGCCGCAGGGCCTCGACGGCGCGCTGCGCTCGCTCGCCGACCTGCCCTTCGGGACGGCGCTGCTGATCCTGGCCGCACTCGGGTTCGCCGCGTTCGGCGTCTACTCGTTCGCCCGCGCCAGGTACGCGCGGGTCTGACGCGTCGGTCCGCCGGCCAGGTCAGGGACTCATCCGGGCGGCGTAGCGGTCGACCAGGTCGGCGAGGTCCGTCGGGCAGTTCACGGCCTGTGCGGCGGTCGCGTCGAGGATCTCGGCCGTGACCTCGGCGGGGACCGTGCCCCCGACGACGCGCACCCACACCGCGCCGCACGTGAACTGCCCGCCTGGCCCGCCGCTGAGGCCCTCGTACACCCCGTGCTCGACCTCGATCGACCCGACCGTCACGCTCCGGACGGGGACGAACGTCAGGGGGAAGACCTCGGACGTCGTCCCCACCGGGAGGGCCTCGGCCCACACGTCCGCAACGCCGTCGAGCACGACCGCGCGCGAGCCGTTGAAGGCCTGGCTGTCCCAGAAGCTCGTGTCGTACCCGGCGGCGACGAGCACGTCGTCGAGCCACAGGTTCAATGCGCAGACCTCGGCGGTCTGGTCGGCCTGGCAGGGGTCGTGCCAGACGGCGCCCGTCGGGTCGCCCGCGGTGCCGCGGCGGCTGACCACGGTGATCGTCGGCGCGGCTGCGGGCGCGTAGTCCTGGGGGAACGGCACGACGTAGGTCAGGTGCTCGACGTCGTCGTTGCAGTACCCGGAGACGACCTCCTGCGTCCCCACGTAGATGACGACGCCGCCGTCCGCGGCGACCTCCATCGCCGTGGGCGGGTTGGGGCAGCCCCACGTCCCCGTGGTCCACACGCGGAACGTCCGTGCCGCCAGGTCGGCGTCGGCGCCGAAGACCCACTCGTGGGGCCCGGCGGTGACGTGGTCCGGGAGCCCGCCCTCCGCGCTCCGGATGCCGAGCGGCCAGCCGCCCGGGACCTCGCGCACCCCAGGGCTCAGGGCAAGCAGGGTGCCCGTGAGCGACCGGAGCTCGACGTCCGGGACGTGCGACGTCGTCGCCAGCTCCGTGGGCAGGCGCACGACGTAGGTCGTGATGACGAGGTCCTCGGTGCAGGAGCCGTCCGGGTTCGGGTCCGGATCTCCGGCGTAGACGACCAGGACGCCGTCACGGACCGCGAGCTCGAGGGGCTCCGTCGGACAGGTGCTGCTCCCCGAGGTGACGACCTCGACGACGCCCTCGTCGGGCCGGACCACGGCGCCGTCGGTGAACATCGCGCCGGTGGAGCGGACCTGGTCGCGGACCTCGGGCGGGACGCCGTCCCGCGTGCCGAGCACCTCGGCGGGCTGCCGCTCGGGTGGCGTGCCCGGGACCCAGAAGTTGGCCCACGTCGGCGGGTCCTCCGCGTCGAAGGCGGTGAGCAGGACGAGGCGGTAGGCGCCCGGTTCGAGTCCAGGGATCTCGACGACGAGCTCGGACGGGGCCGCGGCGGGCACGGTCAGGAGCACCGTGGTCGTGTCCTGCCACTCGTCGCCGTCCCACCGCTGCACCGACGCGTAGTCCGCCGCTCCCTCGAGCAGGCCGGTGGACTCCTGGACGGTCGCGCGGGTCCCGCGCAGCCCGGTGAGCACCGGCGAGACCTCGACCGTCGGCGCGCCGAGGGCGGACAGCGGCGCGGGTGCAGGGGCGTCCGCGCTGACCTCGAAGACGCCGGTGGCGTCACCGCCGGGCGTGGCGAGCCGGTACCAGCCGTCATCCAGCCCCTCGGTCGAGAAGCGGAGCGGCGGGCCGGGGTTGCCCGGCGTCGGGCTGAAGCCGATCGCGTCCGACATGGTGGGGACCTCGGGACCGAAGACGGGGTCGCATGACGGCCGTGGCAGGCAGAGGTTCGTCCCGCCGGCGAGGACCCACGCCGTCCCGTCCCACCGGTCCAGCTGGACGGTGACACCGAACCCGCGCGACTCCTCGGACTCGTTCCTGAACACCGCGACGAGGTCCGCGCCGCTCGGCACCCGGTCGGCGCTGAGCCAGATGGACACGGCCGACGGCGGCTCGGGCGGCGGTGGCGTCACGGGTGGCGTCGGCGTGCGGCCGCCGAGGGCGCTCGCGATGCCGGCGACGCCGACGAGCACGGCGACGACCCCCGCCG
>JAEYXM010000047.1 GCA_023428465.1 Actinomycetes bacterium | reverse complement strand
GTCGTCCTCAACATGGACTCGATCTACCAGGCGTTCATCATGAGCGTGCTGAAGACCGTGGTCGTGGTGGTGACGAACCTGTTCTTCACCTCGATGCTCGCCTACGCGCTCAGCCGCAAGGAGTTCATCTTCCGGCGCCCGATCACCCTGATCTTCATCCTGACGCTGTACTTCGACGCCGGTCTGATCCCGAACTACCTGCTCATCAAGGACCTGGGCATGCTGAACAGCTTCCAGGCCTACTGGGTGCCCGTGATCATCAGCGCGTTCAACCTGATCGTCCTGCGCACGTACATGAAGTCGATCCCGGAGGAGATCACCGAGTCGGCACGGATGGACGGCGCGGGCGAGTTCCGTACGTGGTGGCAGATCATCATGCCGCTGTGCAAGCCCGTGCTGGCCGTGATCGGCCTGTTCGTGGCGGTCGGCAGCTGGAACGCCTGGCTGGACACGCTGCTGTACAACTCGGGCGACCCGGCGCTGACCACCCTGCAGTACGAGCTGCAGAAGCTTCTCGCGAGCTCGATGAACGCCGGCGCGAACTCCGCGAACTCCGCAGCCAACCAGGCCGCGGTGGGAGCCGGCGGGCAGCTCACCACACCCATCGCGCTGCGGTCGGCGATCACCATGGTGGCGGCGGTCCCCATCCTGCTCGTCTACCCGTTCCTGCAGAAGCACTTCGTGTCCGGTCTCATGATCGGCTCCGTGAAGGGCTGACGGCGTTCGGCCTCCCGCGCTCCGCGGGAGGCCGAGTCGTCGCCCACCGCGTCGCACACCGAGAGGCCCCGACCATCATCCGCTTCAACCCGGCGTCGCTGCTCTGGCGCATCCTCGACTCGCTGGGCTCCGTCATCCTGGTCAGCCTGCTCTGGCTGGTGAGCGTCGGTCTCGTCGTGACGGCGGGAGCGGGCACGGTCATCGCCTACGAGCTCTGCCGGCGGTACGTCCTGGGCAAGGAAGCGGGCCCGTGGGCCGTCGCCACGAAGGCCTGGCGGCAGAGCTGGAAGCAGGCGACAGTCGTCGGCCTGCTGGCCGCCGGAGTCGCGGCCGTCGGCGTCCTCACGCTCTCCTACCTCCCCACTCTCGGACTGGCCGAGGTCCTGGTGCCGCTCCTCGTCGTCGGGCTCTTCCTGCTGCTCCTGGTCTTCTGGTGCCTCCCCCTCGTCGCCCGCTTCACCAACCCCACCTGGCGCCAGGTGCGCAACGGGCTCACCTTGGGTCTGACGACGCCCAGCCTGACCTTCCTGCTCGCGATCGCCGTCGTCCTCGCCGGCATGGCCATCTGGAACTTCATGCCTGCGGTGTTCGTGGTACCCGGCGTCATACTCGTGTGGTGGTGCTACCTGCTCGAGCGGTTCTTCGTCGCGCGGGGGTACGTGAAGCCGCAGCCGGAGGAGGCGTCGGCCTGACGCCCTGCACCGCCCTCGCCACCACCAGTGATCGACGAAAGGCGTTGTCGTGACGATCCTGCACGTCACCACCACCGGCTCCGACCGCGGTGACGGGTCGGCCGAGGCCCCGTTCCGGACCATCAACCGGGCCGCCCAGGCCGCCATGCCGGGCGACACCGTCGCCGTGCACGAAGGTGTCTACCGGGAGTGGGTGAACCCACCGCGCGGCGGCACGGCCGACGCGCCGATCACCTACCAGGCAGCGGTGGGCCCGGACGGGCGCTTCGAACCCGTCACGATCTCCGGTGCCGAGGTGGTCACCGACTGGCGCCCCCACCCCGGCGCCGAGGGCCGCGTCTGGGTCACGCAGGTGCCGAACGCGCTGTTCGGGGGGCGCAACCCGTACGCGGAGCGCATCGGCGGGGACTGGTTCTTCGACCAGGTCAACACCTGGCACACGGGCGAGGTGTACCTCGACGGCAGGTCGATGTACGAGTCCCTGACGCTCGGCGGCGTCGAGCACCCCGAGGTCACCCCCGACTCGTTCGACCCGGAGGGCTCGCTGCTGACCTGGTACTGCGAGGTGGGTGACGACGTCACGACGATCTGGGCGAACTTCGGGGGCGCCGACCCGGCCGAGCACGAGATCGAGCTCAACGTCCGCACTTTCGTCTTCTGGCCCGCGGCGACGGGGATCGACCACATCACGGTGCGCGGGTTCACCCTGACGAAGGCCGCCACGCAGTGGGCGCCGCCGACGGCACTGCAGGAGGGCCTGATCGGCCCGCACTGGTCGAAGGGCTGGGTGATCGAGGACAACACGATCACCGACTCGAAGAACGTCGGCGTCTCGCTCGGCAAGGAGGCCAGCACCGGGCAGAACGAGTGGACCGCGGGGGCCGATGGCGCCAAGGGCGGCACGCAGCGCGAGCGCGAGGTGATCCAGCGGGCGCTCGTCCTGGGCGGGCCCGACGCAGGCGAGCCGCACCCGTGGCACCGGGACCACGTCGGCTCCCACACCGTGCGCCGCAACGTGATCCGGGACTGCGAGCAGGCCGGCGTCGTCGGGCACCTGGGGGCGGCGTTCTCGACCATCGCCGACAACCACATCTCGCGCATCCACGTGAAGCGACAGTGGCACGGCGCAGAGGTGGCCGGGATCAAGCTGCACGCCGCCATCGACACCGTGATCAGCGGGAACACGATCCACCACACGCACCGCGCCCTGTGGCTCGACTGGCAGGCCCAGGGGACCCTGGTACGGCGCAACGTGTTCTACGCCTCGACCGCCGAGGACTTCATGGTCGAGGTGTGCCACGGCCCGTACCTCGTGGACTCGAACCTGTTCCTGTCGCCGTGGGCGGTCAAGGACATGTCCTCCGGCGGTGCGTACGTGCACAACTACGTCGCGGGTCGCCTCGCGAACTGCACGGAGCACCAGCGGTACACCCCGTACCACGTCCCGCACGGCACGGCCGTCTTCGGGGTCTCGAACATCGTCGGCGGCGACGACCGGTTCTACAACAACATGTTCGTGGGTGACGGCGCCGCCACAGGGCCCGACGGCGCCGACGCCCCCGAGGAACCGGCGCTCGCGAGCTTCTGGTCCGGCGCGATCGACATCGACGGCGTGCCCGGCCGGGCGACCTTCACGCCGACCCCCGTGGGCACGTCCCAGTACGACGCGTACCCGACGGCGGAGGAGTACCCCAACGAGCGCAGCAGCGACCTGGCCGGGCCGCGCCTGCCCGTCTGGGTCGAGGGAAACCTCTACGCGGAGGGCGCCGAGCCGTTCCGCGCGGAGGTCGGGCCCGTCGTGACCGCCACGTCACCGGTGCGCGTCGAGGTGGTCGACGCCGAGGCGGGAACGATCCGCGTGGACGTGGTCGACGCGGACGGGATCGACCCCGTCGCCCCGGTGACGACCGAGCGCCTCGGGACGAGCTACCAGGCCGAGATGCCCTACACGAACCCCGACGGGTCCGACCTGGACCTGAGCACCGACATCTTCGGGGCTCCACGGGACCGGGTCGTTCCCGGGCCCTTCGCGTTCGCCGCGTCCGGGTCCGTGGCGCGGACCCTCGCCGCACCGCAGCCGCACCCGGGGCCGGTTGATCGCCCGTAGGCGGTGCGCGTGGGCGTAGGTACGACGGCGTAGGTGCGCTTGCCCCGGCCGGAGCGCCTCCACGAGACTCTGCGACGGCGCGCTCCGGCGCACGGGGCGAGTGGGCACCCACCGGGCGTCACGGGCGCCGACCTGCTTCGGACCGCGTCACCGAGGCCCGCCTCGCGCAGTCATGGTGAGATAGCGCGAGGCACCGGTCCCGGCCGGGCGCCGTGCCCCCACCCGGCCGACGCGAAGGAGCCCCGCATGGAACGGATGGCGCCCGCGTCCCGCGGTGGGAGCGGCCGCGCGTGGCTGCGTGTGGTGACGGGCGTCGTCGGGATCGCGGTCCTCGTCTGGGTGTTCAACGTCATGCCGGAGTTCGTCGGCACGACGTGGCACGACGTCGGCGAGCTGCTGACCTCGCTCGACCCGCTGGCCGTCACCGAGATCACGGTCCTGTGGGTCGGCACGCTCGCCGCGCAGACACTCGTCCAGGCCGCCGCCCTGCCGGGCCTGCGCCGTCGCGACGCGCTCTCCCTGAACCTGGGGAGCAGTGCCGTGGCGAGCGCGGTGCCGCTCGGCGGTCCCGTGAGCCTCGGCCTGATCTGGGCGATGCTCCGGTCGTGGGGGTTCGACCGGCACGCCTTCACCTCGTACACGCTCGTGACGACGGTCGTGACGACCGTCGCGCGGCTCCTCGCGCCCATGGCCGCGGCGCTCGTCCTCGTGCGCGGCACGGGCCTGCCGCGGGAGGCCAACCAGTTCACCGCGTGGGCGGCCGTGGCCCTCGTGGGCACGCTCGCGGTGACCGCGTTGCTCGGCGCGCCCCCGCTGCGTCGGCGTCTGGCGAACGCACCGGGGCACCGGCGGCTCGGGCGCCTGGCGCGCGAGGTGGACACCGCCATCGGGCGGTCCATCGTGCTGATCCGCGACCGGTGGCGCGGCCTGATCGGCGGCTCGATCGCCGTCATCGTGCTGCAGTACCTGCTGCTGATGGCGTGCTTCGCCGCGACCGACGCGGGCGTCGGGTGGAGGCTGGGTCTCGTGGCGTTCGGTGCCGGCCGGCTGCTGTCGATCGTCCCCGTGACCCCGGGCGGCCTGGGCGTCACGGAGGCCGGCGTCGGAGCGCTGCTGGTCGCCGTCGGAACGGACCCGAGTGCCACGATCGCGGCGCTGCTGCTCTTCAGCCTGTTCGTTGTCGTCGCGGAGATCCCGCTGGGGGGATCGGCGGTCCTCGTGTGGCGCCTGCAGCGGCACGCGCCCGTGCGCAACGTGCCCGACGCCGGGCCTGCCGACGCCGG
>JAEYXM010000029.1 GCA_023428465.1 Actinomycetes bacterium | reverse complement strand
CGGGAACGGCTGGAGGAGCTTGATGGACACGACGCCGACCTTGAGGCCCTGCTTGCGCAGGTAGGGCACGACGGCGCGGACGTCGTCGGTGATGGAGCCGAGGCCGACCATCACGTAGTCGGCGTCGTCGCAGTCGTAGGTCATGACGGGGGCGTACTCGCGGCCGGTGAGCTCGCTGTACTCGGTCATCGCCTGGCGGACGAGCGAGGGCACGGCGTTGACGAAGTGCGTGCGGTGGTCGACGGCGCCGGCCTGGAAGTCGGGCTGGTTCTGGACGGGGCCGGTGATGCCGGGGTTGTGCGGGTCGACGAGCGCCGGCACGAGCTGCCGGGTGCCCTTCTCCCATGCACCGGTCCACTGCCGGCGCCACTGGGCCCGCAGGTCCTCGGGCACCCAGGCGGCCGTCTCGGCGACCAGGTCGCCCGCGTTGTCGGCCTCGATCTGGTCCGCGGCCGTGGTCAGGTGGGCTCGCAGTGCGGCCATGGCCTCGGGCGCGAAGTCGTCCGCGTGCCGGTCGAGGTACTGGGTCAGCTGGAAGACGCGGCCCTTGGCGCCGAAGAGCATCTCCTGGGCGACGGTCGGGCACGCGATGCGGCCGGCCGGGTCGCCGAGGTACTCCTTCAGGAGTGTGGGCTCGGGCAGGAGCACCTCGCTCATGACGTGGCTGGTCGCGAAGCCGTCGAAGGCGTTGGCGACGGGCACGAGCGACAGCGCCGAGGCCCGGTAGGAGATCGCGGCGAGGTCGGCCGCCTCCTGGGGGTTGGAGCCGAAGAGGATCGTGTAGCCCGCGGGCAGGAGGGCGTACACGTCGTCGTGGCCGGCCATGACGTTGAGCGAGTGCTTGGACACCACGCGGGCGGCGACCTGCAGCACGAAGCCGCCGATCTTCTTGCCGGCCGTCACGTAGTGCGACTCGAGGGCGTAGAGGATGCCCTGGCTGGACGAGGCGTTCGAGATGAAGTTGCCGCCCGTCAGCGCGGCGCCGAGGGCGCCGGACTGAGCCGAGTGCTCACCCTCCGTCTCGAAGAAGAACGGGTGCTTGCCCCAGGCGTTGAGCTGGCCTTCCGCCCGGGCAGCCTCGAAGGTCTCGGAGATCTCCGTGGACGGCGTGATGGGATAGCCGATCACCCCTCCGCACACGTGCTTCATGACGTGCGCGACGGCACCGTTGCCGTTGATGACGTCGGAGAGACCGGGGTACTTGGGTTCAGATGTCACGATGCCCGTCCGTGCCTGGGTTGGAAGAGGAGAAGAGAGGCCGGCTGACACAGCCGCGGCGACTTTCCCGGGGCTCCGTCGACCTCGACGGTGCCCCGATCGTGTTCTCTTGTGGCTGCGTCATTGCGGTCCTCGACGTCCCTGGGGACCCTTTCAGCGTAGAGTCATCCCACGAACGCGCTTGGGACTGAGGGCCCGACTGCGGGTGATCTGTCGAACATGATCGACGGGAGTATTTCCGCCGGTCATCCCATGTTTTTTGGCGCCCTCGAGGTGTCACGGAGGCCTGTCACGGCGCCCTCCCGACCGTGTCCCGGGCTCGCCCGGCGCCTGCATCCGCCACGATGTCCTCATGCGACGGCGCACGGACCCGCAGCGGCTGTCGCCGAGCCAGCGCGCGGGCCTCGTCGCCGCCGCGGGCTCGGTGCCGGTCAGCCTCACGCCGTCGCTGCGACCCCGGTCCGGCGCCGACCAGGGCCTCGTCACGGGCCTGGCCGCCGCGCTCGACTACGCCCTGACGGCCGCCGCCCACGATGCCGTGCTCGGCACCTCGCGCGCGGTCCGCGGCCTCCTGCCGTTCCCCGTCGACACCCGGGGCGCGGCCCGCACGACTGCCGCCGCCGATGCCGCCGCCGCCGCCGTCACGTCCGTCGTGGAGGCCGCACTCCCCTGGCGCGCCGACGAGCCGCTGGCCCGCGCGGCCGTCCGCACCGCCGCGCAACGACTCCGGGCGGCGGCACTGGCCGGCCTCGTCCCAGGCCTCGTCGACGTCCTGCCCCATGGCGGTGGTCGCCTGGGAGCCGCGATCCGATCGGTCCCCGGCGCGGTCGTCGTCGGCACGGGCATCTCCGCAGCGGTCCAGCTGGCGCGCGCACGAGGGCTCGCGGCCTCCGGTGCGCCCGTGCACCCGGTCACTCCTCCCCCGGCTGGGCGCACGCTCGTCGTCGGGGCGACGACGACGGTGTCCGCCGTCGCCTTCGCCGCCCTCGAGCGCCGCGTCGCCCACGGTGCCGACCGAGCCATCCGTCGTACGACCGGCGCCCAGGGGCTCGGCGGCCTGGCGAGCCACCTGCTCTCCGTCGCCGCGATCGGCACGGTCGCCGCCGGCACGGTGACCTGGCTCGCCCGGCGCGCCGAGGCCCAGGTCCACACGCCGGACGCGCCACTCGGGCCCGCGCCGACGAGCCCCGCCGTGAGCGGCGGACCCGGCTCGGCCGTGGCCTGGGCCGGCCTGGGCCGCGAAGGCCGCCGTTACCTCGCCTCGGCGCCGTCCGCCGCAGCCATCGCCGACGTCGTGGGCGAACCTGCGCGCACTCCCCTGCGGCTGTACGTCGGGCTGCACAGTGCGCCCGACGACGCCGGACGCGTGGCGCTCGCGATGGCCGAGGTCGAGCGCACCCGCGCGCTGGACCGGGCGCTCGTCGTCCTGTGCGCGCCGACCGGCAGCGGGTACGTCCCCCACACCGCCCTGTCGGCGTGGGAGCACCTGAGCCTGGGCGACTGCTGCACCGTGACCCTGCAGTACGCCGAGCGGCCGTCCATCCTGTCCCTGGACCGCGTCGATGCCGGTCGCTCGCTCATGGCGGCCACCGTCGCCGCGTTCGGCGCGGCCGTCGCAGCCCGACCCGCGGACTCGCGGCCACGCCTGGTGATCTTCGGGGAGAGCCTCGGCGCACACACCAGCCAGGACGCCTTCCTCCACACGGGCACCGAGGGCCTGCGCCGCGCCGGCGTGGACCGCGCACTCTGGCTCGGCACGCCGTGGGCCAGCGGCTGGGCACAGGAGGTCCGATACCCACGACCCGACGTCGTCCCCGGGGATGTGCTCCACGTGAGCTCCGCCGACGAGCTGGACGAATTGGCCCCCGCGATCGCCGCCCGCGCGCGCTACGTGCTCATCGGGCATGACGACGACGGCGTCACCCTCGCCACGCCCCGACTGCTCCTGCGGTGCCCGCCGTGGCTGGCCCACGACCGCCCTGCCGCCGTACCGCCGCAGGCGACCTGGTCGACACCGACCACCTTCCTGCAGACCGTGGTGGACGCGAAGAACGGCGGCACCCTCGTCCCGGGCGAGTTCACCTCGCACGGTCACGACTACCGGGCCGACGCCGCGCGTGCCGTGCGGTTCGCCTTCGACCTCCCGTGCCCCGACACCCGCCTCGCGGCGGTCGAGGCCGCCCTGCGCCGGGAGGACGTCGCGCGTGGCGAACGGTGGTCCGGCCGGTCCGCGGTCACCGTGGATTGAGTATCCAGGACCGGTGCGTCGTCGCCCGGTCGGCTCAGAGCAGGTCGTCGAAACGGACGAGGAACGCCGCCATCGCCTGGCGCTCGATCGCCAGCCCGGGCCGGAAGGTGCCGTCGGGCCACCCGGTCGAGACGCCGACGGACGCGAGCCACTCGATGGCGCCGCAGAAGGGGTGGCTCGCCGGCACGTCGGAGAACTGGCGGGCGGTCCCGGGGTCGCAGGTGGGGATCGCGTCGTCCGTCCTGTTCCAGAAGTTGAGCCACCGGAACAGGAACGCGGCCATCGCCTCGCGGGTCACGGACGCGCCGGGGCGGAAGGACCCGTCCGGGTAGCCGGTCGAGATCTCCTCGTCGGCGAGCCAGGCGATGGCGCCGCAGAAGGGGTGCCCTGTCGTGACGTCCGTGAACGGCTGGGGCTGCGCGGTGTCACACGAAGGCAGCGACGGGTCCAGGTCGATGAACCGGAACAGGAAGGCGGCCATCGCCTCGCGGGTGACGGTCGCGGTGGGACGGAACGTGCCGTCCGCGTGCCCCGTGGTGACGTGGTGAGACACGAGCCAGAAGATGTCCTCGGCGAACGGGTCACCGGTCGTGACATCGGAGAACGGGTCGTCGGTCAGGATGACGTGGAGGTAGCCCTGGCCGGAGCGGGTGGTGTACCCGATGCCGACGCGTGTCGCGGTCGCGGACAGGGCCACGTTCGGCTGGCTGTTCACCAGGTTGTCGATCATCGTGTTCGTGACGCCGGCGGTGTCGGGACCCGAGCTCCACAGCTGGCCGAGGACCACCCACGGTGCCAGGCGGTCCTCGAGGCCGTCGGCCGGTCCGGCGGCGCCGGCCAGGGCCGAGTCCAGGGCCGATTCGTAGGCCCAGAACTGCGCCTCGTCCTCGAGCACGAGGGGTCGCAGCCCGGCCTGGGCGCGGTGCTGGTTGAGCCTCGCCAGGGCGTCGGTCTCCGCCTGCACCGCCTCGACGCGCTCGACGCCGCCCAGGAGGCCGTCACGGCCCTCGTCGTCGCGGGACGCCGAGGCGGTGGCAGGACGTGGCTCGGCCGACGGCGCCGGGGCGGCGTGCGACGCGGCGCCGACCCCCACCACGAGGCCCGCGACGGTGGCGAGGGCGGCGATCGGTCGAACAGCTCTCATAGGTTCTGGGCCTCCGGGCAGATGTAACAGGGAAGGGTGGGAGAGTACCAGTCTGTCCGTTATGGCCCGGTGCGTTTCTGGAGAAAGTTCGCCGTCGCCCAGCCGCGACTCTCGTCGTCGGCCGGGAGGTGTTCGGCTACCGTGGCGGCGTGACCCCGACGACGCGACGGGTGGAGACGGGCCACGGCCCGGCCCGCGTGCACGTGCACCCCGCACACGACGCACGGGGCGGCGTCCTCCTCGGGCACGGAGCCGGTGGCGGGGTCGACGCCCCGGACCTCGTCGCCGTCACGGCTGCGCTCGTGACCGACGGCTGGACGATCGCCCTCGTCGAGCAGCCCTACCGCGCCGCAGGCCGCAAGGCACCGCCCCGCGCGCCCGTGCTCGACGCCGCGTGGTGCGACGTCGTCGCCGACCTGCGCGCGGCCGAGCTCGCGGGGC
This sequence comes from Actinomycetes bacterium, assembly GCA_023428465.1. Lineage (GTDB taxonomy): Bacteria > Actinomycetota > Actinomycetes > Actinomycetales > Cellulomonadaceae > Actinotalea. The sequence continues at coordinate 2,660 of JAEYXM010000029.1, read as the reverse complement.
TCCCGGTCGTCGCGGGCGGCCGCTCCGCAGGTGCACGCGTGGCCTGCCGGACGGCCGAGGCGGTCGGCGCCGTCGGCGTGGTGTGCCTGGCCTTCCCGACGCAGCCTCCCGGGAGGCCCGACGCACCCAGCCGGGTCCCTGAGCTGGGGACCGCGGTCCCGGTGCTGGTCGTCCAGGGCGCGACGGACCCCTACGGCCGCCCCCCGGAGGCGCACGGCCGCACGGTGCGCGTGGTCCGCGGCGACCACTCGCTCCGCCAGGACACGGCTGCCGTCGCCGACGCCGTGCGCGCCTGGCTCGACGCGCTGGTGCCGCGCCGCTGACGCCCGCCACCCAGGTGCCCGGGGTCCCACGGACCGACGACGGCGACGTGGCACCCTGGCTCCGCCCGGCCCGACCTACCACCAGCCCCGTTGCCGAGGAGCCGCATGAGTCTGCTGTCGACGTCGTTCCTCGGGCGCGAGCACGCGACCCCCTTCTTCAACGCCTCGGGCGTCTGGTGCTCGACGCGCACCCAGCTGGACGCGCTCGTCGCGGCGGGTGCGGGCGGCGTCGTGACGAAGAGTTGCACTCTCGAACCGAGGACAGGCAACCCGGAGCCGCGGTACGCCGCGACGCCGCTCGGCAGCATCAACTCGATGGGCCTGCCCAACGAGGGCTACCGCTACTACTTGGACTGGGTCGCCTCGCACGCCGACGCCGCTCCCCCGGCGCTGATCTCCGTCGCCGGGCTCTCCGTCGCGGACAACCTCACCATGCTCGCCGCCGTGCGCGAGTCGGGCCTCACCGCTCCGGTGGAGCTCAACCTGTCCTGCCCGAACGTGCCCGGCAAACCTCAGCTCGCCTACGACCTCGACGCTCTCGACGCGACACTCACCGCAGTCACCACGGAGCACGACCGCCCGTTCGGCCTCAAGCTGCCGCCCTACTTCGACATGGTTCACTTCGACGAGGCGGCGGCGGTCCTGAACGCCTACCCGCACGTCGCGTTCCTGACGTGCATCAACTCGATCGGCAACGGCCTGGTCGTCGACGTCGAGTCCGAGCGCGTTGTGATCCGGCCCAAGGGCGGCTTCGGCGGCATCGGCGGGGACTACGTCCTGCCCACCGCGCTCGCCAACGTGCACGCCTTCGCGACGCGCTGCCCCGACAAGCTGGTCGTCGGGTGCGGCGGCATCCGGACCGGCGAGCACGTCGTGGCGCACGTGCTCGCGGGCGCCACGGTCGTCCAGGTGGGCACCGCGCTGCACGAGGAGGGCCCGGGCATCTTCGCGAGGCTCGCGGCGGAGGTCGAGGAGATCCTCGTGCGCAAGGGCTGCGCGTCCCTGGCCGAGCTGCGCGGCGCCCTGCGCACGCTCTGAGACGCCGGGATCCGGCGGAAGGCGTCGCCGGCGCGCGCTCGACGTGCGATCCGGCGACGACCGTTTAAACTTACCGCGCCGAGGGGAGTACTTCCCCGCGTCGTCCCGGTCAGTACGGTCGCACCCTGCGGCCCCGAGCGGCGGCCCTGCACCAGGGCGAAGGAGACCTCGGAGTCACACCGGAGGCTCCGTTGCACTTTTTCTCCGCCCAGACCGGCGACACCGCCATCGTCTCGATCGGGACCCCGACCCTGTGGGCCGTCACGATCGCGGCAGTCCTGGCGCTCCTCGTCATGGACTTCCTCGTCACCCGCAAGCCCCACGAGGTCTCCATGAAGGAGGCGCTCGGCTGGAGCGCGTTCTACATCGCGCTCCCCCTCGCATTCGGCGCGTGGATCTGGAACCGCTACGACGGCACGACCGGCGTCGAGTACCTCACCGGCTACCTCGTCGAGAAGTCGCTCTCGGTGGACAACCTCTTCGTCTTCATGCTCCTCCTGAGCGCCTTCGCGGTGCCGGCCGCACTCCAGCAGCGCGTGCTGCTGTTCGGGATCGCCGGCGCTCTCGTCCTGCGCGGCGTCTTCATCGCCCTCGGCGCCGCGGTGCTCGCGACCTTCTCGTGGGCATTCCTGCTCTTCGGCGCGATCCTGCTCGCCACGGCAGTCAAGATCCTCCGCGACCAGCGAAGTGCGGGCAGCCACGACGTCGACGTGACCTCGATGCGGTCGGTGCGCCTCATCCGGCGCTTCATGCCGGTGACGGACGACTACCGCGGCACCCGCATGACCGTCGTCGAGGGCGGTCGGCGCATGCTCACCCCGCTCGCCGTGGTGGTGACCGCTGTGTTCGCCACGGACGTCGTCTTCGCCGTCGACTCGGTGCCCGCCGTCTACGGCATCACAGGTGACCCGTACCTCGTCTTCGCGACCAACGCCTTCGCCCTCCTCGGCCTGCGCGCCCTGTACTTCGTGCTCCAGGGAGCCCTCTCCAAGCTCGTCCACCTCGGCTACGGCCTCGCTGCGATCCTCGGCTTCATCGGGGTCAAGCTCGTCCTGCACTGGGCGCACGGTGAGTGGGCGGGCGTCCCGACGATCCCGACCCTGTGGTCGCTGGCAGTCATCATCGCGATCCTGGGCGTCGTGACGGCGACCAGCCTCTACGCGACCCGCGGCGGCGCCGGGGATCCGCGAGGCTCCGCCCACCTGGCCGACCTGGGCCATCGGGACCCCACGGAGCGCACCCCGGCCCCCGGGGCGCCCACGACTGACGAGCGCCCGGCCGACGTCACTCCGAGGTGAG
>JAEYXM010000010.1 GCA_023428465.1 Actinomycetes bacterium | reverse complement strand
CCCACGAGCAGGCCCGCGACGACGCCCGCGGCCTCCGGGTCGAGCCCGGCGGTCGGCTCGTCCGCGAGGAGCACCGGCCGGCCCAGGGCGAGGACGGCCGCGAGCGCGAGGCGGCGCTGCTGGCCGCCGGACAGGCGGAACGGGTCCGCCGCCGCCAGCCCGGCCAGCCCGACCCGCTCCAGCCACGGCCCACCGCGAGTGCCCACCTCACGCGCGACGCTCCGCGCGATCAGCTGGTGCTCGGGCCGCTGGAACGCGAGCGCGACGCCGTCGGCGTGGGCGGGAGCGTCACCGTCGAGGAAGCCCGCGCACCCGAGGAGCAGCGAGGACTTCCCGGCCCCGTTCGCGCCGACGACGGCGGTCACCTGGCCCGCCCGCAACGTGAGGTCCACGCCCCGCACGACGTCGCGGCCGTCCTGCCGGAAGGTCGCGCCGCGGAGGGTGAGACGCGGTGCGCCGACCTCGGGCCGGGAGCGGCGCGGGCCCGCGGCCACCGGTGCGACCGGCGCGTCGAGGCGCACGATCCGGTCGGGTGCCCAGGGCAGCCGGTCCGGACGGTGCTCCACGACCACGACGGCGCGACCGGGCCGGTCCCGCCCGAGCACCTCGAGCACGCGCGCCGCCGCGACCGGGTCGAGCATCGCCGTCGGTTCGTCGAGGACCAGCACCTCCGGGTCGCCGGCGAGCACCGCGGCGAGCGCGACGCGCTGCTGCTCGCCGCCGCTCAGGCGCGACACCCGGCGTCCCGCGAGGTGCGCGGCACCGACCGCCTCGAGAGCCGCGCGCACGCGCCCGGCCATCTCGGCGCGTGGCACGCCCCGGTTCTCCAGCGGCAGCGCGACCTCGTCCTCGACGACGGGCAGGCACGCGTTCGTGGACGGGTCCTGCCCCAGCCAGCCGACGTCGAGCGCGAGCCGTGGGACCGGCGTCGTGCGCGGGTCGTGACCGAGGACGTCCACCCGGCCCCGGACGTCCGCACGCACGGACTGGGGCACGACGCCGGTCAGGACCCGCACCACCGTCGACTTGCCACACCCGGAGGGCCCGGTGAGCACGACGCGCTCGCCCCTGCCGACGACGAGGTCCACGCCGCGCACCGCCGGTCGCCGGGCCCGCGCGAACTGCACGGACAGCTCGGCGACCGTGACGGCACGCGTCATGCGCCGGGCACCCTGTCGGACGCGAGGTCGCCCAGCGCGTCGTCCGGCTGGGCAACCGGCTCCCCGTCCGGCGCGTCCGCGAGGTCCTCGCCGGCGGCGAAGTCGTCGAGCACCCCGGTCCGCAGCAGGCCGCTCGCGAGCACCTTGGCGAGGACCCCGGTGAGCACGACCCCGCCCGCGAGCTGGAGGACGACCCGCAGCAGCAGGTAGTCCTGCGTCCACCAGTCGTACAGGGTGCCCGCCCAGAGGAAGCTGGCGGTCGCCGCGCTCACGCCTGAGACCAGGAACACCGGCCACCCGAAGCGCCGGTACCGCGTGAGCGCGAACGGCAGCTCCGCGCCGCCGCCCTGCACGATGCCCGCGACCAGCAGCAGCGGTCCCGCCGGGGAGCCGAGGAACGCGAACTCCACGAACGCGGCCCCGATCTCGGCGGCCACGCCGGCTCCCGGTCGCCGCACGATGAAGACCGCGAGCGGCGCCACCACCATCCAGCCGCCCATCAGGGCGTTCTGCGCGAGGTCGCCGAGGGGCCCCATGGCGACCTGCAGCCAGCCCCACGCCTGGACGAGCGCCCAGTACAGGAAGCCGAAGACCGCCGCGAGCACCGCCACCACGACGGCGTCGCGCAGCGGCCAGGCCGCGCGCCGCGTCATCGGGCACCCCCGCGGCTCGGGCTGCCGACGCTCACGGTGGCGTGCGCGGCGACGTGCGCGACCCTCGCGCCCGCCTGCGCCCACGTGTCGACGACCGTGCCCAGGACGTCCGCGAGGTCACCCTCGAGCCGCGTAGCGAAGTGCTCGGCGCCGCCCCAGGTGCCCGCGGCCTGCGCGGTCTCCACGGCGCGCGCGATCGGCGCCATCACGTCGGGCGTGCCCAGCGGGTACAGGGCCCAGTGGGCCGCCGCCGGCAGCCCGGAGGCCTCGAGGTGCACCGGCGCCACCTCGACGAGGGCGTCGGGCGCCAGGTCGCAGCCGACCTCGCCGGGGCACCCGCGCGAGAACGCGAGCGTGGCCGTCACGTGCCCCGACGGCGTCCGCTCGACCGCGGCGCGCACGGCCGCCTCGAGGTAGGTCGCGACATCCTGCTCGGAGCCCCGCAGCAGGGTGGACACGTCGTCGGTGCGCACGTGCACCCCCGGCGCGGCGAGCCCGGCGACGGCGAGCGCCCCGAGGATCACGGGGACGACGTCGTCGGCCGCCGGCGTGAGCGTGAAGCGGGCGCCGACGCCCAGCCGGACGTGGTCGGGAACGGTGGCGGCGTCGGGGCCGGCCTGCGGCGGCCGGACGGGGACGGTGCGGGACGTGGACGTGGACGTGGACATGGCGTGCCTCCTGCGGGATCGCGGACCCCCGGGGCGCGTGCGGGCATGCCGGTGACGAGACCGGCCCCGCCGTCGCCGGCGGTGCCCTTGCCCTGCTCCCTACGCCGGCATGAACCGGATCAGGTTCCACGGGTCGGTGGCTCGACCTTGCGGTCCGACCACCCTCTCAGCGCGTCCGCGCGCTCCCCGGGGGCTTGTGTGCGGGCCCGACCCTACGCGGACCCCCAGGCCGCTTCAACGTCCGTGACCACTGGGTGGACGCGACGGCTCCTCCAGCGGACGCTCGCCGCCTGCCGGTCAGGCTCCCGGCAGCGGGACGACGGCGTACCGCCGGTTCACCAGGGAGGGGTTCCGCTCGCGCACGGACGCCACGACGTCGGCCGACACCTCGGCGACGGCCGCCGACGGCCCGCCCCCGGGTGGCCCACCCGCCTCGGCGAGCACGACGCCGTCGGGGTCGATCACCGTCGAGCTCCCGGTGACACCCCGGCCCTGCTGCGCGGCGCCGATGACGTAACAGGTGTTCTCGATCGCCCGCGCGCGCAGGAGCGTGCGCCAGTGCTCCTCCTTGTGCGACCCGGTGGCCCACGCCGCGGGCACCACGAGGACGTCCGCGCCGGCGTCGACGCAGCGGCGCGCCGACTCGGGGAAGCGCAGGTCGTAGCAGGTCAGGACGCCGACCCGCAGGCCGCCAGCGTCCCCGTCCACGTCCCCGCCCGCGTCCTGGCCCAGGGTGACGACCACCGGCGCCGCGTCGGCGTCGCCCGCGACGAGCCGCTCCGACTCGCGGTGGCCGAACGCGTCGTACAGGTGCACCTTGCGGTAGGCGCCGACCAGCTCGCCGGCCGCGTCGACCGCGACGACGACGTTCGCGGCCAGCGCGCCGTCGGGCGCGACCGTCCCTGCCACGACCGCGACGCCGTGCTCGCGGGCCGCCGCCTGCAGCGCCGGGACGAAGCCGACGTCGAGGGGCTCCGCCTGGGCGCGGCCCACCCCGCGCGGGTCGAACGCCCGCGCGTACTCGGGGAGCACGACGAGCGCCGCGCCGTCGTCGGCCGCCGCGCGCACCGCCGCGAGTGCGAGCGCGAGGTTCGCCTCCGCGTCGGGCGTCGAGGCCAGCGCGACGGCGTGGACGCGCATCAGGCGTCGGGCTCCCGCTCGCCGGACTCCGGCTTGTCGGGCACGCGTTCACCGGGAGGGTTCTCTCCGTCGGTGCCGTCGGCGACCTCGGCGACCTCGCCGGCGCTGCCCTCGATGCCCCGGTGCTGCACACCGCGGATCTTGCCGGTCATGGACCGGAAGATCGGGATGCACGCCACGACGAGCCCCAGGGTGACCAGGAACCCGAGCACACCGGGGGTCCAGGCCTCCTCCCCCTCGGCAGCCGTCGCGACGACGGACTGCGCCAGAACCGACTGCTCCAGCACGGACTGCGCCAGCAGGCCGGCGGCCAGGGTCGCGCTCATCGTTCGTCGTCCTCCGCGTGGATGCCCGCGAACAGGTCGTCCTCGGGCAGGTGGAACGGCACGTGGCTGTGCGCGAGCTCGTACTCCTCGACCGGCCACACGCGCGCCTCCAGCTCGCGCGGCACGGCGAAGAAGAACCCGTCCGGGTCGATCTGCGTGCCGTGCGCGAGGAGCGCGGCGTCCCGCGCGTCGAAGTGGTCGGCGCAGGGCACGCGCGTCGTCACCTCGCGCTCGGGGATCTCGCGCATCTCGCGCGACTCGATCCAGTCTCCGTACGGCGACTCGAGGCCCGCCGCGACCATCGCCTCGTGGATGGTGCGGATCTTCCGCAGCGAGAAGTCGTGGTTGTAGTACAGCTTGTGCGGCCGCCACGGCTCGCCCTGCCCGCGGTAACGCTCCGGGTCACCCGCCGCATGGAACGCCTCGTACGCGACGCGGTGGCACATGATGTGGTCCGGGTGCGGGTAGCCGCCCGAAGGGTCGTACGTCGTCATGACGTGCGGACGGAAGTCGCGCACCAGTCGCACCAGGGGGGCCGCGGCCTCCTCGAGCGGGACGAGCGCGAAGCACCCGTCGGGCAGCGGCGGCTTGGGGTCACCCTCCGGGAGCCCGGAGTCCACGAAGCCCAACCACGTGTGCCGGACGCCGAGCGCCCGCGCGGCCGCGGCCATCTCGTCACGCCGGACGAGCGCCATGGCCTCGGGCGACGACGGCGCCTCACCGTAGGACGCGTTGAGGATGCTGCCCCGCTCGCCCCCGGTGCACGTGACGACGAGGACGTCCACACCCATCGCCGCGTAGCGGGCGGTCGTCGCCGCACCCTTGCTGGACTCGTCGTCCGGATGGGCGTGCACGGCCATCAGCCGCAGCCCTGTGCCGTCCTGCCGCACGTCGCCCACCCGCACCTCCGACTCGTCATGCCGCCACTGGTCGCACCGCTGCGCGCGCGCACCGCGCGGTGCCCGGCGAGGTGGCAGGCTGGTCCCGGGCCCCATCATCACCTATCCGACCGACGTGGAAGGAGCCCGATGACCGCCACAGCCCTTCCGCCGGGTCGTTACGGGCCTGCGCCGGACCCGCGCCGACGCCGTCGGACGGTCGCCGCGCTCGTCGCGCTGGGCGTGCTCGGGGTCGCGGTGGTGGTCTGGCTCGGGCTGGGCGCGGCGCAGACGCCCGTGCACTGGAGCCCGGTGGGCTTCCGGATCGACGGCGCGGAGTCGGTCGAGGTGACCTACGACGTGACGCGCCTGGACCCGTCGATGACGGTCGAGTGCCGGGTCGAGGCCCTGAACACCTCGCACGCGCAGGTGGGGGTCGTGGTCGTCGAGGTGCCGCCGTCGTCGGACGGGACGGTGCGCCGCACGACGACGGTGCGCACGTCCGAGCCGGCGGTCACCGGCGTCGTCGACTCCTGCTGGGTGCCGGAGGATGAAGGATCGGGCGAGCCGTCCGGCGGGGACTGAGAGGCCCCTTTGGTATCATGGGCGTTTACCCGCCCGGTCGACGTCCCAGCGCCCCCGGCGTGACCGACCCGAGGCACCCCCACGAGACAAGCTGCTGAGCAGCACCTGCACGACCCCGAGAGGAGCACGCCGTGACCGATGCGACTGCTGTCACCTGGCTCACCCAGGAGGCCTACGACCGCAGGTCGGCGGAGCTCGAGCACCTCAAGACGGTCGCCCGTCAGGAGATCGCCGAGAAGATCGAGGCCGCCCGCCAGGAGGGCGACCTCAAGGAGAACGGCGGTTACCACGCGGCGCGCGAGGAGCAGGCCAAGCAGGAGGCGCGCATCCGCCAGCTCGAGGACCTGCTGCGCAACGCGGTCGTGGGCGAGGCGCCGGCGGACGACGGCGTGGTCGAGCCCGGCATGGTCGTCACCGCGAGCGTCGCGGGCGACCGCATGACGTTCCTCGTGGGCTCCCGCGAGGTCGCCGAGGGCACGGACCTCGACGTCTACAGCGAGAAGTCCCCGCTCGGCGCGGCGATCATCGGCCACTCGGCCGGGGAGACGACGTCCTACGAGACGCCGAGCGGCGCGACCATCGAGGTCGTCATCCACGAGGCCAAGCCCTTCCAGCCCTGACGCGGGCCGTCACCAGCCTGCAGTCGTCGGACGGGGGCCGGCCCTGACCTGCGCGTCCGGGCCGGCCGATCAGCCCTCGGCGACCCGATCAGCCCTCGGCGACCCGGTAACCGAGGTCCCGCAGGTGCGCGAGCACCTCGCGGCAGTGGTCGTGGCCGCGCGTCTCGACCTGCGCCTCGATCTCGACCTCGTCGACGGCGAGGTCGACGGCCGTGCGCACGTGGCTCACGTGCATGACGTTGCCCCCGCTCGCCGCGAGGGCGCCGAGGAGCTCGGCCAGCGCGCCGGGGCGGTCGGTGAGCCGGACGTGCAGCTGGAGGTAGCGCCCCGCGGCGACCAGGCCGTGCCGCACCACGCGGAGCAGCAGGAGCGGGTCGATGTTCCCACCGGAGAGCACGGCCACCGCCGGCGTGGCAACCTCGACCCCCGCGAGCAGGGCGGCGACACCGGCTGCGCCCGAGGGCTCCACGAGCACCTTCGAGCGCTCCGCGACGACGAGCAGGGCCCGCGACAGCTCCTCCTCGGACACGGTGACGACGGGCGTGCCCAGCGCGGAGAGCACCGCGAACGGCACCTCGCCCGGGCAGCCGACGGCGATCCCGTCCGCCATCGTCGACATCGCGCCCAGGCGGACCGGGTGGCCGTCCGCCAACGAGCCGGGCCAGGCGGCTGCCCCCGCTGCCTGCACACCGACGACGTTCACGCCGGTGCCCGCGAGCGCGGTCGCGATGCCCGCGGCGAGTCCGCCCCCGCCGGTCGGCACGAGGATCGTGCGGACGTCCGGCACCTGCTCGAGGATCTCCAGACCCACCGTCCCCTGGCCGGCCACGACGTCGGCGTGGTCGAACGGGTGGATGAGCACCGAGCCGTCCGCCGCGGCGCGCTCACGCGCGAGCTCGAGCGCCTCGTCGACGGTCGCGCCGCCCAGGACGACGTTCGCCCCGTACTCCTTGGTCGCCGCGACCTTGGGCAGTGCCGCGCCCGCGGGCATGAAGACGGTCGACCGGATCCCGAGCAGGCGCGCCGCGAGTGCCACGCCCTGCGCGTGGTTCCCGGCGCTGGCCGCGACGACACCGGCCGCCTTCTCGGCATCGGACAGCCGGGACATCCGCAGGTAGGCACCGCGGACCTTGAACGACCCGGCGCGCTGCAGGTTCTCGCACTTGAGGGCCACGCGCCCGCCCGCCAGCGCCGAGAGCGCCGTCGACTCCACGACGGGCGTGCGGTGCACGACGCCGCGCAGGCCCTCCGCAGCCGCCTCGACGTCGGCCCGGGTGACCGGCAGCCCCGACCCGCGCCCGGCGGCGGAGGTCACGCCGTGGTCTCCTGGTGCTCGTCCACGACGGCGGAGTCGCCGGGCGGCCCGTCGAGTTGGCGCAGCCACCGGTGCAACCCCTCGGGGTTCTTCCCCAGCTGGGGGAACTTGTCGCGGCCGTGCAGGTAGAGCAGCACGGTGTTGAGCGTCGCGACGAACGGCACGGCGAGCAGAGCACCGACGATGCCGGCGGCGAGCGAGCCCGCGGCAACGGTCAGCAGCACCGCGACGGGGTGCAGGGACACCGCGTGGCCGAGGAGCAGCGGCTGGAGCACGTGGCTCTCGACCTGCTGCACCGCCAGGACGATGGCCAACATGATGAGCGCCGTCGTGGGCCCCTGGTCGACGAGCGCCACGAGCACGGCGATGACGCCCGTCGCGATGGCGCCGACGAACGGGATGAAGCTTGCTAGGAAGACGAGGACGGCGAGGGGAAGGGCGAGCGGGATGCCCAGGATCGCCGCGCCGACGCCGATGCCCACCGCGTCGATGAGCGCCACGAGGACCTGCGTGCGCGTGAACGCGGTGAGCGTGATGAGCCCACGGCGCGAGGCCTCGTAGACCCGCTCCCGGTTCCGCGCGGGCAGCAGCCGCACGATCCATGCCCAGATCAGCGCGCCGTCCTTGAGGAAGAACAGCAGGCAGAAGAGGGTCACGAGCGCCCCGGCGAGCACGTGGCCGACGGTCACGGTGGCCGAGAGCGCACCCGAGACGAGCGTGCTGCTGTTGGCACTGAGCTGGTCGCCCGCCTGGTCCAGGTAGGCGTCGATCTCGGTGCGGTCGAGCTCGAGCGGGCCGGTGGCCAGCGACTCCAGGAGCTCGTCGAAGCCGTCCTGCGTCTGCACCCACAGCTCGTCGAAGCCCTTCGCGATGGAGCGGCCCGCGAGCGTGACCAGCCCCGCGACCAGGGCGAGGAGGCCGAGCACCGCGGTCGCGGCGGCGGCCCCACGCGGGAAGCGGGCGCGGTCCTCCAGGAACGTCACGAGGGGGCTGAGTAGCACGGTCAGGAGCAGGGCGACGACGACCGGCACCCACAGCACCTTGGACACGGCCATGAGCCCGACGACGACCGCGACGAGCGCACCGATGAGCAGGATCCGCCAGGACCAGTCGGCCGCGGCCCGCACCGACGGCGGCACGCTGCCGGGCCCGGCCCCGGCCCGCGCGGCGGCGGCTGCCACCTCCCGTTCGGCGTCGGCGGGCGTCGCGCGACCGTCGCCGGCCGCAGGCGTCGTCGGCGCGGCTGCGTCGGCCTTCTTGGGGCGCCTCATGCGAGTGCCTGACCGAGGTCGTCCACGAGGTCGGCGAGGTCCTCGATCCCGACGGAGAGCCGGACCAGGTCGTCCGGCACCTCGAGCGCGGAGCCCGCGACGGATGCGTGCGTCATGCGACCGGGGTGCTCGATGAGGGACTCGACCCCACCGAGGGACTCGGCGAGCGTGAAGACCTTGGTCCGCGCGCACACCTCGAGGGCCTTCTCGGCGCTGCCGGTGCGGAACGCGACCATGCCACCGAACAAGCTCATCTGCCGGGCGGCGACCTCATGGCCACGGGAGTCCGGGCGGCCCGGGTACAGGACCTGCGTGACGGCGGGGTGCTCCGCGAGGTACTCCGCGACGGCGGCCGCGTTCGCGCAGTGACGGTCCATGCGCACCGCGAGGGTCTTGAGGCCCCGCAGGGTGAGCCACGAGTCGAACGGGCCGGCGATCGCGCCGGAGGCGTTCTGGTGGAACGCGACCGCGTCCACGAGCGACTCCGACCCGGTCGGGCCCGTCAGCCCGACGGGCAGCTGCGCGCCGTCGGCCACGACGAGCGCCCCGCCGACGACGTCGCTGTGCCCGCCGATGTACTTGGTCGTGGAGTGCACGACGACGTCGGCGCCCAGCTCGAGGGGGCGCTGCAGGTAGGGCGTCGCGAACGTGTTGTCCACGACGAGCACCGCGCCGGCGGCACGCGCGATGGCGGAGACCGCGGCGATGTCGGTGATGCCGAGCAGGGGGTTCGTGGGCGTCTCGACCCACACGGCCTTGGTCCGGCCCGGCTCGACGGCCGCGGCGACGGCGTCGACGTCGGACAGGTCGACCGGCGTGTGCTCGATCCCCCACGGCCCGAACACGCGCGCGATGAGCCGGTAGGTGCCGCCGTAGGCGTCGTTCGGCACGACGATGTGGTCGCCGGGCCGCAGGACGGCGCGCAGGAGCGTGTCCTCGGCGGCCAGGCCCGACGCGAACGCGAACCCGCGCGAGCCGCTCTCGACGGCTGCAAGGGCCTCCTCGAGCGCGGTGCGTGTCGGGTTGCCCGAGCGCGAGTACTCGTACCCGCCGCGTAGGCCGCCGACGCCGTCCTGCTTGTACGTCGAGACCTGGTGGATGGGCGGCACGACGGCGCCCGTGGCGGCGTCGGGGTCCTGCCCGGCGTGGATGGCTCGCGTCGCGAAGCCGGCGGTCGTCCAGTCGTGGGTGTCCGTCACGGGCTCAGGCTAGACGAGCGACGGGAACACCGTGACGGCGGACCGGTGTTGTGGCAGGTACGCCCACCGGCGCCGGAAGGAGCCCCATGTTCTCGCTCGCACGCACGATGGTGACCCCCGAGCGCGCTCTGCCCAGCAGGTCCGCCTACCCGTACCGGGTGCCCGAGCGGCACGCCGTCCTCGGCACGCCCCTGGCCGGTCCGTGGCCCGAGGGCACCGCGGTCCTGTACCTGGCCCTCGGCTGCTTCTGGGGCGCCGAGAAGGAGCTCTGGCAGCTCCCGGGCGTCGTGACCACGGCGGCCGGCTACCAGGGCGGGTTCTCCGCCTTCCCGACGTACGAGGAGACGTGCACGGGCCTGACGGGACACGCCGAGACCGTCCTCGTCGCGTACGACCCGGCGGTCCTCGACCACGCCGACCTCCTGCGCACCTTCTGGCAGCTGCACGACCCGACGCAGGGCTTCCGCCAGGGCAACGACGTCGGCACGCAGTACCGCTCGGCGGTCTACTGGACGACGCCGGAGCAGCGCGACGCCGCGCACGCCACGCGCGACCTGTACGCAGCCGAGCTGCAGCGCCACGGCTACGGCGCAGTCACCACCGAGATCCGCCCGGTCGACGGCGACGCCGGCCCGTTCTACTACGCCGAGGACTACCACCAGCAGTACCTGCACAAGGTGCCGAACGGGTACTGCCCGGTGCACTCGACAGGTGTGGCCTGCCCGCTGCCGTCCTGACCCCGCCGCACCGACCCCCGCCTCGGGGCTGACTGCCTCATCCCTGCGGCGTACCCGCGCGGTCGGCTGATCTCGTCCTCGCGGCCGTTCCGGGGCCCCAGGGCCGATCCCTAACGTCGAGCACGACACGACAGCAGGGAGAACACCCATGATCGAGGCACACGGCCTGACGAAGCGGTACGGCAAGACGACCGCCGTCGACGGCATCAGCTTCACCGTCCAGCCCGGCAAGGTGACCGGGTTCCTCGGACCGAACGGCGCCGGCAAGTCCACCACGATGCGGATGATCGTCGGCCTGGACCGTCCGACCGCCGGCACCGTCACCGTCAACGGACGTCCCTACGCCCAGCACCGGGCACCTCTGCGCGAGGTCGGCGCCCTCCTCGACGCGAAGGCCGTGCACACCGGCCGCAGCGCCTACAACCACCTCCTGGCCCTCGCCGCCACGCACGGCGTCGGGCGCGAGCGCGTCCACCAGGTCATCGAGATGACCGGCCTGGACGCCGTCGCCGGCAAGCGCGTCCGCAGCTTCTCGCTCGGGATGGGCCAGCGGCTCGGCATCGCCGCCGCCATGATCGGCGACCCGCGGACGCTCATCCTCGACGAGCCGGTCAACGGCCTCGACCCCGAGGGCGTCCTGTGGGTCCGCACCCTCGTCAAGCACCTCGCGGGCGAGGGCCGCACCGTCTTCCTGTCCTCGCACCTCATGAGCGAGATGGCCCTCACGGCCGACCACATCATCGTCGTCGGGCGGGGGCGCGTGATCGCCGACGCCCCCGTCAGCGAGATCCTGTCGCGTGCGCAGAGCACCACCGTGCGCGTGCGGACCCCGCAGGCGCAGGCCCTCGTCGAGCAGGTCCGCGGGCCGGACGTGACCGTCATCTCCGTCGAGGCGGGCCTCATGGAGATCACGGGCAGCTCGCCCGAGGCGATCGGCGAGGCCGCGGCCGCCGCCGGCATCGTCCTGCACGAGCTCACCCCGCTGCACGGCTCCCTCGAGGACGCCTACATGCAGCTCACCGCCGACGAGGTGGAGTACCACTCCGGCGCGATCGCCCCCGCCACGACCACCGAAGGGACCACCCGATGACCGCCGCGACCCTGACCGCGACCCCGACGTCCGCGCCGGCACCCGCGCACGGGGGCGTCACCTTCGGACGCGTCCTCGCCTCGGAGTGGATCAAGTTCCGCACCGTCCGCGCAACCCTGTGGACGCTGCCCCTCACCGCCGTCGCCATGGTGGGGCTCGCCGTCCTGCAAGCCTGGGGCGTCTCGATGCTCGAGTACACGGAGGAGTACGCCGCGGTCGACATCGTCAGCAGCGGCACGTTCCTCGGCCAGGTCGTCGTCGCCGTCCTCGCGGTCCTGACCATCACGGGCGAGTACAGCACAGGCCAGATCCGCTCGTCCCTCACGGCCGTGCCGCGACGCGTCCCGGTCCTGGCGGCCAAGGCGATCCTGATCTTCGTCTCGGTCTTCGTGGTGTCGGTCGTCTCGCTCGCCCTGTCCTGGCTCGGCAGCCTGCCCTTCTTCGCCGGCATGGACATGACACTCGACCTGGGCGACCCGCAGACGCAGCGGGTCCTCCTCGGCGCCGCCCTGTACCTCGCCACGATCAGCTTGTTCGCCTTCGCCGTCGGCGCGCTCCTGCGGCACTCCGCCGGTGCCCTGACGCTCGTCCTGGGGCTGCTGCTCGTCCTGGAGAACGTCTTCGCGGCTCTGCCGTTCCGGTTCTTCGAGGTGGTCAGCCCGTTCCTGCCGTCGACCGCCGGCAGCCGCGTGCAGTTCACCGACGACTCGATCGCGAACCTCGACGCCATGACCCAGGGCGCGCACCTGGGCCCCTGGCAGGGCTACGGCGTGCTCGTCGCGTGGGTGGTCCTCCTCCTGGTGCCCGCCGCGGTGCTCATGCGTAGGAGGGACGCCTGAGCATGCGCGTCGTGGCAGCCGCCGGGTCGCTGGTGCGGCCCGGCGGCTGCCGTCGCCCGACGACCGGTGGGAGGGTGTGCGCGTGAGACGTGACCGGGCCCTGGCGCCGACGGGCGACGCCGTGGCGCCGTTCACCGAGCTCTCGGCGCGACGCCTCGGCCCGATCAGGCGGTACTTCCTGCGGCACCCCGTCGCCATGGACGTGCTCGTCGTCGCGATCTTCGTGTTCTTCTGGATGGTCACCGCGACCCTGATCCCGCCGGGACCCGACAACCAGGTGACGGTCTGGCTCGTCGGGTCGGTCGCCGCGAGCGTCGTCCTCTTCTGGCGGCGACGGGCCCCGCTGGTCGTGCTGGGCGTGCTGATCCTGCTCATCGTCGTCACGGTCGCGCTCACGGGAGGGACCGCCGCGTACGAGCTGGGCGTGGGGTTCGCCGTGTACGCGGTCGCCGCGTCCCGTCCACCCGGGGTCGCCTGGGCAGCCCTCCTCGCCACCCTCGCCGCCACCGCCGCCGCCCTGTACGGGCTCGGCCCGAGCACCGTGGCCACGGTCGGGGCGGCCGGGCAGACGGTGCAGATGGACACCCGACCGGACGCGATCATCGGATACACCTTCACGACGCTCATCGCGCTGGCCATCGGCACGAGCGTGCGCAACCGACGCCTGCACATCGCCGACCTGGTCGACCGCGCCAACGCCCTGGCCCGCGACCGCGAGCAGCAGGCCGAGCTGGCGCGCGCGGCCGAGCGGTCCCTCATCTCGCGCGAGATGCACGACGTCGTCGCGCACAGCCTGTCGGTGATGATCGCCCTGGCCGACGGCGCCGGAGTGGCACTCGAGCGCGCCCCGGACAAGGCCCGGCTCGCGCTCGCGGAGCTGTCCGACACGGGGCGCACCGCGCTCGCGGACATGCGACGCGTCCTCGGCGTCCTGGAGCGCGACGACGCCCCGCTCGAGCCGCAGCCGAAGCACACGGACCTCGCAGCCCTCGTCGAACGGTTCCGCACGGCGGGCCTCGCGGTGCGC
The DNA here is from genome assembly GCA_023428465.1 of Actinomycetes bacterium. Classification (GTDB taxonomy): domain Bacteria; phylum Actinomycetota; class Actinomycetes; order Actinomycetales; family Cellulomonadaceae; genus Actinotalea. Next base: position 9,671 of record JAEYXM010000010.1, on the reverse strand, counting down.
ACGCAGGGCCTCGAGGCCGAGCTACCGGGCGACGCGACCGTCCAGCTCGCCGTCTACCGCATCGTCCAGGAGAGCCTGACGAACGCCCTCCGGCACGCACCCGGCGCCACCGTGGTCCTCACGGTCACCGCGACGGAACGGGTCGTCACGGTCGAGGTGACGAGCCACGGCGGCCTGCGGACCACGGAGTCCCCCGGCGCCGGGCGTGGCCTCATCGGCATGCGGGAGCGCGCCGCGGTGTACGGCGGCACGGTCGAGGCGGGGCCGTGGCAGGAGGATGGCTGGCGGGTGCACGCGACCCTGCCGTGGCGGAAGGACGAGGGATGACGACGGTGCTGCTGGTGGACGACCAGGCCCTGCTGCGCATGGGGTTCCGCCTCGTGCTGGAGGCCGAGCCGGACCTGACGGTCGTCGGCGAGGCCGGGGACGGCCGGGTGGCACTCGAGCAGGTCGCCGCACTGCAGCCCGACGTGGTGCTCATGGACGTGCGCATGCCCGGCATGAACGGCGTCGAGGCCACGGAACGGATCACGGCCGAGCACCCGGGCACCCGGGTCCTCATCCTCACGACGTTCGACCTCGACGAGTACGCGTTCGCGGGCCTGCGCGCCGGGGCGAGCGGGTTCCTGCTCAAGGACGCCGGACCTGCCGAGCTCGTCGCGGCCATCCGGTCGGTCGCTTCGGGGGACGCCGTCGTCTCGCCCCGGATCACGCGACGCATGCTGGAGATGTTCGCCGGCCGCCTGCCGACCGCGGCCGAGGCCGCCGCGACCGGGTCGGCCGGGTCGACCGGGTCGACGGAGCACCCGCGTCTGGCCGACCTCACGGCGCGCGAGCGCGAGGTCCTCGAGGCCATCGCGGGAGGCCTGTCGAACGCGGAGATCGCCGAGCGCATGGTCCTGTCCGAGGCAACCGTGAAGACGCACGTCGGGCGAGTGCTCGCGAAGCTCGGGGTGCGCGACCGGGTCCAGGCCGTCGTCTTCTGCTACGAGAACGGCGTCGTGCGGCACTGACCGGTCTGCGGGCGCCCGTCGCACGCAGCCCGCCGGACCGGGACACTGGGGGTCGCCACAGGCAACCGGCCCCCACCCGGCCGCCCACCGGCGCACCGCCCGAGTACCCGAGGAGCAACGCGATGTCCGAGCCCGCCCCCGTCGACCCGGCCACGTGGGCCGCCCGCGCCATCTCGGCGCCGCTGTCGCCCACCTACCTCGCGGACCCGTCCGCGCGCGTCGTCGACGGGCGCGTGTACGTCTACTGCTCGCACGACGTCGAGGCCGGCATCGCCTTCACCGACAACGGTGACCACTTCGCGATGACCGACTACCGGGTCCTCGTGCAGGACCACCCGGGCGCCCCTGCGCAGGACGTCGGGCCGATCCTGCACGTCGACGACGTGCCGTGGGCCCAGCGCCAGATGTGGGCACCCGACGCCGTCGAACGGGACGGCCGCCACTACCTGTACTTCCCGGCCAAGACGGCCGAGGGCGTCTTCCGCATCGGTGTGGCGACGTCGGACAGCCCGACGGGCCCGTTCGTCGCGGAGCCCGAGGCGATCCCGGGCACCTACTCGATCGACCCGGCCGTCCTCCTGGACGACGACGGCGCGGCCTACCTGTACTTCGGTGGCCTGTGGGGCGGGCAGCTCCAGCAGTACCGCGACAACGTCCGCGACGAGGCGAACGACGTCCCCGCGGCCCACGAGCCTGCACTCGGCCCGCGCGTCGGGCGGCTGTCCGAGGACATGCTGACGCTCGCCGAGCCGACCCGCGAGATCCAGATCCTCGACGAGGAGGGCCGCCCGCTGCTCGAGGGCGACCCGCGCCGGTACTTCGAGGGCCCGTGGGTGCACAAGCACGGCGGCCGGTACTGGCTGTCCTGGTCGACGGGCGACTCGCACACCATCTGCCACGGCGTCGGGGACACCCCCTACGGCCCGTTCACGTACGTCGGCGTCCTGCTCGAGCCTGTCGTGGGCTGGACGACGCAGCACTCCGTGGTCCGCTGGGAGGACCGCTGGTTCCTCTACTACCACGACGCCGTCGCGAGCGGCGGGACCACGCACCTGCGCTCGGTGAAGGTCACGGAGCTGTCCGTGGCGCCCGACGGCGTCATCGCGCCCGTCCAGGCCTACGGCGGCGCCGACCCCTGGGCCTGAGCGACCGGCCCGGCACGCGCCTACTTGTGGCGCGTGCCGAGGATGTCGACCACGAACACGAGCGTGTCCGTGCCGCCGATCCCCGCGCGAGGCATGCCGCGCTCGCCGTAGCCGAGGTGCGGCGGGATCGCCAGGAGCATGCGGGACCCGACGGTCGCACCGACGAGCGCCTCGTCCCAGCCCGCGATGACCGCACCGATGCCGATGGGGAACGAGATGGACTGGCCGCGGTCGTAGGAGGTGTCGAACACCCGCCCGCCCCAGATCTGCCCGAAGTAGTTCACCTCGATGTCGTCGCCCGCCTCCACGACGGCGCCGTCGCCGCGCACGAGGACCTGGACGGCCAGGTCGGCGGGCGCGGGCTCTGCCGGGAAGGCCAGGACGGGCTTGTCGCCGAACGACCCGGAGGCGGTGGGCATGGTCTCGGTCATCGGTTCTCCTCGGAGGGTGTGGCGGGCGGCCACCGGGCCGGCCGCGTCGGTCGGGCGCCCCGGCGCGGCCGGACGTCCTGACCCCATCGTGCCCGATGCGGCGCCCCGTGCCGCGACGAGCGCGCCGGGCCGCCCGTGGGCCGGTCGGGTCCTCCGCCTGCGTCAGACGTGCTCGGCGAGCCAGCGCAGCTGACGCTCGACCTGGTGCGCCTGACCGCCCTCGTGCATGTTGAACGGGTACTCGACGATGTCGCGCAGGGGTGCAGCGCCGTCGGCCGCGGCGTGCTCGCCGTAGCGGTTGTACGCCGCGAACACCGTCGACGGCGGGCAGATCGTGTCCATCAGGGCCACGGAGAACAGCGCCTGGGCACGGGCGCGGCGAGCGAAGCTCACGCCGTCGAGGTAGGCGAGCGTCCCGAAGACCGTCTCCACCATGTCGCGACGCACCGACAGGTACTTGGTGACCTCGGCGTAGGGGTACTCGCCCGTGAGCTCGACGGCGCGGCGGATACAGCACAGGAACGGCACGTCCGGCATCGCTGCCACGAGGTCCGGGACCAGGCCCGCCACGGCGAGCGTGAGCGCGCCGCCCTGGCTGCCGCCCGTCACCGCGACGCGCGACGCGTCGACGCCGGGCAGCTCGCGCGCGGCGTCGGTCGCCCGCACCGCGTCGGTGATGAGCCGCCGGTAGTAGTGGTCGCGCGGGGACTCGATGCCCATCGTCATGACGCCCGGGGTGTGCGGACCCGTCGCGGCCGCCGGGTCCGGCGTCGCGCCGCCGGCGCCCCAGGTGCCGCCCTGGCCGCGCGTGTCCATGACCAGGTGCGCGTACCCGGCCGCCGCCCAGACGAGGCGCTCGTGGGCGAAGCCCCGCCCGCCCCCGTAGCCGATGTACTCCACGACCACCGGCAGGTCCTCGGACGCCCCGGCCGGTCGCGTGAGCCACGCCTTCACCGGGTGGCCCCCGAACCCGGCGAACGTCACGTCCCAGGCGTCGATGGCCCGCAGCGGGCCGTCGAGACGCTCCGCGCGCACCCCCAGGTCGTGCGTGCGCGCGTCGGCGAGCGTCGTCGTCCAGAACTCGTCGAAGTCCGCGGGCTCGGCCGGCTCCGGGCGGAACACACGCAGCTGGTCCAGGGGCAGGTCGTACAGGGCCACGGGCGCGATCTCCTCAGGCGTCGGCGCGGCCCTGCGGCCGTGCGGGCTCGAATCCTTTCGGCCCCGACCCTAGCGCGCCAGGAAGCCCAGCAGATCCTGCCGCGTGAGGACGCCCACCGGGTCGCCGCCGGCGACCACCATGAGGGCGTCCGCGTCGTGCAGCGCCTCACGGGCAGCGTCGACGCTCTCGCCGATGCCGATGAGCGGGAGCGGTGCGTCCATGTGCTTGTCCACACGGTCCGCGAGCTCGGCTCGCCCGGCGAAGACCGCGTCGAGCAGGGCGCGCTCACTGACCGAACCGGCCACCTCGCCTGCCTTGATGGGCGGCTCAGCCTTGACGACGGGCATCTGCGAGACCCCGTACTCGCGCATGATGTCGATCGCCTCGCGCATCGTGTCGGCCGGGTGCACGTGCACCAGGTCCGGCATCTCGCCCGCCTTGCCCCGCAGTACGTCGCCGACGACGGCGCCGTCGCCCCCGTGCAGGAAGCCGTACGAGCGCATCCACGCGTCGGAGAAGATCTTCGACAGGTAGCCGCGGCCGCCGTCGGGCAGGATCACGACGATGATCGCGCGTGCCGCGGCTGCCGGGTCCTCCTCCTGCAGGCGCCGGGCCACGCGCAACGCGGCGACGACCGCCATGCCGGACGAGCCACCGACGAGCAGCGCCTCCTCGCGGGCCAGGCGCCGCGTCATCTCGAAGGACTCGGCGTCCGTGACCGCGATGACCTCGTCCGGGACCGACGGGTCGTACGCCGTCGGCCAGAAGTCCTCGCCCACGCCCTCGACCAGGTACGGGCGACCGTCGCCGCCGGAGTACACCGACCCCGCCGGGTCCGCACCGACGATCCGCACGACGCCGCCCGCCTCGGCCGGGCGGTCCGCACTGACCTCCTTGAGGTAGCGCCCGGCACCCGAGATGGTCCCGCCCGTGCCCGCACCGGTGACCACGTGCGTGACCTGGCCGTCGGTGTCCGCCCAGATCTCGGGGCCCGTGGTCTCGTAGTGCGATGCCGGACCGTTGGGGTTGGCGTACTGGTTCGGCTTCCAGGCACCCGCGATCTCGCGCATCAGGCGGTCCGAGACCGAGTAGTACGAGTCCGGGTGCTCCGGGGCGACGGCCGTCGGGGTCACGATCACCTCGGCGCCGTACGCCCGCAGCACGTCGATCTTGTCCTGGGAGACCTTGTCCGGGCACACGAAGACGCAGCGGTAGCCCTTGCGCTGGGCGACGAGCGCAAGGCCGACGCCGGTGTTGCCGCTCGTCGGCTCGACGATCGTCCCACCCGGCTGCAGCTCGCCCGACGCCTCGGCCGCCTCGACCATCCGCAGGGCGACGCGGTCCTTCACGGAGCCACCCGGGTTCAGGTACTCGACCTTGGCCAGGATCGTGGCGTCCAGACCCTGCGTCACCGAACGCAGCCGGACCAGCGGGGTGCCCCCGACGACCTCGGAGATGTGCTCATGAACCTTCATGCGCGTCTCCTGGGCCTTGCCCGCGACCGTGCTCAGTTGTTGCCTCGCAGGATCGCCAGGATGCGCAGGAACTCCAGGTACAGCCACACGAGGGTGACGACCAGTCCGAACGCGGCGGTCCAGGCCATCTTGGCCGGAGCGCCCTGCTCGACGCCGCGCTTGACCGCGTCGAAGTCCATGATCAGGGAGTACGAGGCGAGGCCCACGGCGAAGATGCCGATGATCACGCCGAGCGGGATGCCCATGACCGAGACCTCGCTGCGCAGGCCCCAGCCGTCCATCTCGCCGAACCACATCAGGGCGAGGTTCACCAGCGAGAACATCGCGTAGCCGCCGAGCGCGATCAGGAAGAAGCGCGTCGACTTGGGCGTGACGCGCACCTTGCCCGACTTGAACAGCAGCAGCGCGGCGACGAAGGTTGCGCCCGTGGCCAGCAGGGCCTGCAGGACGACGGAGTCCATCGCGAGCTCGGGGCCCGGGCGGCCGGACGTCGCACGATTGACGAAGTAGCTGATACCGCCGAGGAAGACGCCCTCCGCGATCGCGTAGGCGACGATCAGGGCGGGGCTCGGGTTGCGCTTGAAAGCGTTGACCAGGCCCAGGACCAGCCCGACGACCATGCCGACGATGGCGAGCTGCGGCGCGAAGGTCCACGTCGCCGCCGCGGCGACCACGAGCACGGCGAGCAGGCCGGCGGTCTTGACGATCACGTCGTCGTACGTGAGACGGCCCGTGTCGACGGACGTCGCCGACGGCGCCGCGTAGAGGTTCTCCAGCGTCGCGGCGTCGGCCGTCATCGCCCCGGCGGTCCCGACGCCCATGGGCGTCTGCTGGGGGCGGCGGCCGCGCGGCGCGCCAAACACCTGGCTGCTGTTGAAGACGGGGTTGCTCACAAGGCCTCCTGGTCCGGGCGCCGTGAGAAAGGCGCGATCGTCATCCTATGCAACGGGCGGGCCGCGTGCCGCGTTCCCGCCGGACCGTCCCACCTCCCAGACACCGATCACCCCGGCCGATCACCCCGGACACGGCCCGGGCCCCCCCCCCCGGCCCACCACCGGGTCTGTCAGACCGGACGCATCCCGTTCACCGGGGCCGGGATGACCGGCGCCGGGTCGGGGATGCCGCCCTGCGGCAGGGTGAAGTCCCAGCCGTCGGCCAGCTTGTCGGTGACGACGTTGATCGTCGCGTCCACCGAGTTCGCCCGCGAGCTGCCGCCACCGACGTGCACGAGCACGACGGCGCCGGGGGTGATCGCGTTGTTCAGGTTCGTCTCCAACTGGGTGAGGTCCGCCTGGACGGCGTCCTCCCAGTCGTTGATGACGTTGCCCAGGCCGAGGGGCTGCATGCCGAGGTCGGCAGCGACCTGCTCGGTCTGGCCCCACTCGCCGTTGGGTGCCCGGAAGTACGGGACCGGCGCGTTGGGGTCACCCAGGGCTTCGCGGATGATGTCGAGGTTCGCCAGCAGGTCGGCCTCGACCTGGTCGGCGGTCATCGACGCCATGCCCGCGTACGAGGTGCTGTGGTTGCACAGCGTGTGGCCGTCGGCGACCATCCGCTGCAGCAGCTCGGCCCCGCCCGGGGCGGTGATGTTCTGGCCGATGACGCAGAACACGGCCTTCACGTCGTTCTCCTCGAGGAAGTCGAGGAGCCGGTTCGTGTCCGTCGCGTACATCGGGCCGTCGTCGAACGTCAGTGCTGCGACGTTCGCGTTGCCCTCGACGGGACGGGCCGTGCTGACCTGCGACGCGGTGGGGTTCACCGCGCCACCCGGCACGAACTCGGTCGGAGGCTCCCAGAGCTCACCGAACATGCCCTTCTGCACCACCCCTCGGTAGAGGAACGCGGCCATGGCCTGGCGCTCGATGGCGTTGCTCGGACGGAACGTGCCGTCCGACCAGCCGCCGGCCAGACCCTGGGTCTTCAGCCACGAGATCTCGCCCGCGAACGGGTGGGAGACCGGCACGTCCTTGAACGGCGCCGTCGCGGGAGCGGCCGGCTTGGCCGGGCCGTTCTCGATCCGGTACAGGAACGCAGCCATCGCGTCGCGGCTCACCGGCGCGGCCGGACGGAACGTGCCGTCCGCGTAGCCGGTGGTGATCCCGGACGACTTCAGCCACGCGATCTCCCCGCAGAACGGGTGCGACGTCGTGACGTCGGTGAACGGCGCGGCCGTGCACGCCGGCGCCGTGGCGCCGTCGTTGACCAGCCGGTAGAGGAACGCCGCCATGGCGTCACGGTTGACCGCACCCATGCCGCGGAAGGTCCCGTCGGCGTAGCCCCGGGTCAGACCCGAGTCCCACATCCACTGGATCTCCGTGAGGAACGGGTGGCCCGGGCGCACGTCGGTGAACGGCCACTGGACGTCCTCGACGAGCTGACCCACGCCCCAGCGAGCCGTGCTCTGGTAACCGTTGCCCGTCGGGTCGGCCCAGTTGCGGATCGAGGTGCGGGCGCCGTTGGTGGCGTCGTTGACCTGGAAGTCGAGACCGTGGAACGTTCCCAGGCCGCCGTACTCGAGCAGGTCGATCGCCGCCTCGACCCGGTAGCCCGTGGCCGTCTCGGTGACCGCGCTGTCGAGCCGGTTCAGCTGGTAGGTCTCGTCACCGGTGCCGACCGTCACGACGTTCTCGGCGCTGATCCGGATCTGGGTGTCGTCGTAGCGGTACGAGCCGTTCTTGGCGTTGGCCGCGTCGACGTAGATCTCGACCGAGTCCTGGATCCACGGGTCGGAACCCGTGACGTCCACGTTCGGGTCGGCGACGTCCATCAGGACGTACAGGTAGTGGTCACGCCAGAGCGTCTTGACGGTCGCCGTGGCGCCGGAGGCACCCTGGACGGCCTTGCCCGTGACCACGGCGCTCGCGCCGGTCCACACGCTGTCGACGTCGCCGTCGATCGTCGGTGCGGCGGACGCGTGCGCCACCTCGAGGTAGGACAGCGCCTCGACGAGCGTGATGGAGCCCGTCGCGCCCTCGTCACCCCAACCGACCGTGGTGGCACCGTCGGCCACCTGGACGTCGAAGTCGAGCGAGTCGCCCTGGGCGGCGTCCGTCAGGGGCAGGTGCGCCACGACGGTGTAGCCCGAGGCGGTCGTGTCGACGACTGCGTCCACGTCACCCGGGCCCTCGCGGCCGACCGTGTAGGTCTCCTCGCCCACGACGAAGGTGACCTCGTCCGCGGCCGTGTCGGTCGCGTCGGAGACGGTCACGTACGCGGTCAGGTGGTCCGGCGCCCAGCGGAGCTGGAAGTCGGCCACCTCGCCGACCGCGTGCAGCGGCAGCTGCGACCACTCGAGCGCGTCCGCGGCGTCGTCCGTCAGCTCGACGGACCCGGCGAAGACGTTGCCCGTGCGGATGCGCGGCTCCAGGTCGCCGTCGATCGCACCGAAGTACGCCGGCTTGGCGGCCAGGGAGTCGTCGAACAGCAGGGGCGCCTGCTCGCTGCGCCAGCTGCGGTTGTCCGTGAGGCCCCAGATCGTCACCGAGTACAGGTCCTCGGCGAAGGCCCGGAACACCCGGAAGGCGTCGCGCAGGTAGTAGCCCTGCTCGATGATCGCCGGGGTGGTCACCGGGGTGCCCACCGTGACGTCGAGCTCGGTGACCGCCTGGATGACCTCGAGGTCCTCGAACCGCTCGAGAGCGGCCTGGAGGTTCTCGACGGGCATCGACAGCGCCACGTGGAACTGGTGACCCACGCCGTCGACCGGAACCTCGGCGTCGAGCAGGTCGGACACCAGGGTGTGGAGCCGCGCGCCCTTGGGCGCCTGCTCGGTGTTGTAGTCGTTGATGAACAGCGTGACCGGACGGGCCTCGACGGCGTCGTCGACCGCGTAGGTCTCGTTGAACGCCTCGTCGGCGTAGATGAACGCCTGCGAGATGAAGTCCGCACCCATGATGTCGTGCCAGTAGCTGGTCCGCAGGCCGTCCGGCGTCGCCTGGTCGGAGATGACCTCGTTCACGACGTCGAACGCGACGACCGGGTTGGTCTCGCTACCGAACTCGCCGTACTCGGACGCGATGGCCTCGGCGACGTTGAAGATGTGCGTGCGCAGGCGCTCGTCCATCTCGTCGTAGTCGGCCTCCGTGAGGAACTCACCGTTCTCGTCCTGGAAGAACCAGTCCGGCGTCTGGCTGTGCCACACGAGCGTGTGGCCGTAGACCCGCAGGTCGTTCGCCTGGGCGAAGTCCAGGACTGTGATGGCCTCCGGGTTCATCCGGAAGTTGCGCTCGGCGTCGTACCAGGCCTCGACCTTCATGAAGTTCTCATGAGTGACCTGGTTGAAGTGGTGGAGCAGCAGCTCGGCCGGCGCACCCACGGTCTCGCGTGAGTCGATGGCCACACCGATCGGGAAGTCCACCGTCTCCTTGAGCGGCGTGAGGGACGGGTCCCAGTTCGCGACGCGCGAGGCGACCGTGATGTCGTCGACGAGGAAGTCGCCGTTGCCGCCG
>JAEYXM010000297.1 GCA_023428465.1 Actinomycetes bacterium | reverse complement strand
GCCGAGTCGCCCCCTGACCCGATCACGCACGTCGACCTCCTCTCCGCCGATCCCGCCCCGGGCACCGACCCGGGTGCCGACGGTCTCGCGGCCCAGCGGTCGGCCACGGTGCTCGAGCGCGAGATCGCCACGGGCGACGCGGTCGTCGTGGGGCTCGCATGGACGCCGCTGGGTGACGACTCGCCGACGGCGACGGTCCGGTTCCGTACGGCCGAGGGCTGGTCCGACTGGCAGGACCCGGAGATGGTCGACGACGGCGACGGTCCCGTCACCAGCGAGGGCATGGTCGCCGTCGGCGCGGACCGCATCCAGGTGCGGCTCGAGGGTCTGGACGTCGCGCCCGTCACCGACGCCGAGGTGATGCTCGTCGCCGCACCCGAGGGCCCCGCCCCGACAGCGGCGGCGACGACGGCGGACAGCGGGCTGCAGGCGACCGTCGCCCACCCCGGCATGTTCACCCGGGCGCAGTGGGGCGCCAGCGAGCTCCTGCCGTACGCGGACTGCGAGCCGGCCTACGCGACCCGCCTCGAGCGCTTCGTCGTGCACCACACGGCCGGCACCAACAGCTACAACGCGGGGGACTCCCCGGCCATCATCCGCGGCATCCAGGCGTACCACGTGAACGGGCGCGGCTGGTGCGACGTCGGCTACAACTTCCTCGTCGACAAGTACGGCCAGATCTTCGAGGGCCGGCGCGGCGGTGCGGACAAGCTCGTCATCGGCGTGCACGCGTCCGGCCAGAACACCGGCGGCGTCGGCATCTCCGTGCTCGGCAACTACGTGGCCGTCGCACCGCCGGCCGCCGCGGTGAACGCGATCACGCGGGTCGTCGGCTGGAAGTCGTACCTGCACGGCGTCGACCCGACCGCCACGTCCACCAAGGGCGGTTTCACGGGGCCGATGGTCATCGGGCACCGCGACGTCGCGTCGACGGCGTGCCCCGGGTCGTTCTGGAACGTGCTGGCCTCCATCGCGAGCCAGGCGCGGTCGATCGCCATCAGCGGCATACCCGCGTTCGGGGCGTCGTCGGGCGGCTCGGGGGAGCTCTTCCGCGACGGGGCGAAGGTCTCCGTCGACGTACCGGTGCCCGCCCGGATCCGCTACGCCGTGCGGTCCGGGAACACCACGGTCGCCCAGCTCACGCGCGACACCATCGTCGCGGGCACGCTGTCGCAGCCGTGGAACGGGTCGGTGCCCGGCACCGAGGCGTACGTCGAGCCCGGTACCTACACCGTGGGGGTATCGGGCACGTCCACGCTGGGCCGGTCGATGTTCGCGACGGCGACGGCCGTGCTCACCTACCCGGCCGGCTTCACCGCGGTCGCGCGGGCCGGCGTCCTCGACCTGGGCGCAACGTCCGCCGGGGACAGCCGCGAGCTCCGCCTCGCGGCCGACCTCGCCATCTCCTCCCCCACCGTGGCCCACGTCGTACTGCGCGTGTGCGGCGCCGCGGGCGACGTCACGGTCACGCCGGGCGGCCTGACCCACGGCGTGCACGTCGACCCGTCGGACCTGCCCGGCGGCTGCGGGCTGCTGCGCGTCCCCGTCGGCCCGGAGGGCACGCTCGACGTGACGCGCGCGGCCGGCTCCGGAGCGCTGCGCGTGGACGGCGTCGGCTGGCTCAGCTCGGCGCAGCCCGCGATGTCGTTCACGGACGTCCCGCCCGGCCTGACCTTCGCCGAGGACATCCAGTGGATCTACGCGGCGGGCATCACGACCGGCTATCCCGACGGCGGGTACCACCCCGGCGAGCGTGTCTCACGCGAGGCGATGGCCGCGTTCCTGTACCGCGCGGCAGGCTCGCCCGCGTTCACCCCGCCGGCCGAGCCGAGCTTCGAGGACGTCGGCCTGGGCCACCCGTTCTACCTGGCGATCGAGTGGCTCAAGGCGAACCGGATCGCCACGGGCACGCACGTCGGCGACGGCGACTACGAGTTCCGGCCCGCCGAACCCATCTCCCGCGAAGCGATGGCGGCGTTCCTCTTCCGGATGTCGGGCGACCCCGCGCTCTCGGCGCCGGCGGGTGAGCGGCCCTTCCTCGACATCCCGGACGGGTACGTGTTCGAGGACGCGATCCGCTGGATGGGCGCGTCCGGGATCACCACGGGCTTCCCGGACGGGACATTCCGGGCGAACGGGCTCGTCACGCGAGACGCGATGGCCGCCTTCCTGCACCGGGGGTCGGGACGCGTCTGAGGTGATCTCCACGACACCTCCACGCCTTCACCCCTGCGTGCCCGCCGGGCGTGCCACCTGGGCTTCTATGCTTCTGAGTCGTGAATCCACGCCACGGTGCCCCCTTCCGCGGAATCCGGCACGCCCGCCGGCTGCGCGGGCACTCGGTGGTGCACGTCGTCGCGCTGACGCTCGTCGCCGTCACGACGTTCGGCATCGGCGGCCTCGCCGCGGCCTACCTGCGGCTGTCGGGTAACATCGAGACGGTCGACGTCGAGCACCTGCTCGGTGAGCGCCCCGACCGCGTGGAAGCCACCCCGGACCCGGAGGACCCGAACCCGGGCCAGCCGCTGAACATCCTCCTCATGGGCTCCGACCGACGCGACGGCGAGAACGCCGTCATCGGCGGCGAGGTCGAGGGCATGCGCTCCGACACGACGATCGTCGCCCACATCTCCGCCGACCGGAGCCGCGTCGAGCTCGTGTCGATCCCGCGTGACTCGCGCGTGGACATCCCGTCCTGCAACTACAACGACGGCACGACGTCGCGGGCCCAGTCGGGCCGGTTCAACGCCGCGTTCTCGATCGGAGCGGTTCACGAGGACGTCGGCGAGGCCGCCGCGTGCACCCTGCGGACCGTCGAGTCGCTCACGGGCCTGTACATCGACGAGTGGGCGGTCGTGGACTTCGCAGGCTTCCAGGCGATGGTCAACGCGCTCGACGGCGTACCGATGTGCATCCCGCAAGAGCTGTACTCCGAGAAGGCCGGGCTCCACCTGCAGCCGGGCCCCCAGACCCTCAACGGCCAGCAGGCACTCGCGCTCGCCCGGGCCCGCACGGGCCTGAACCTGGGCTACGGCTCCGACCTCGAGCGACTCGGCCGCCAGCACGAGCTGCTCGGCGCGATCGTCCAGCAGGCCCTGTCCAAGAACCTGCTCACCGACTCCCCTGCGCTGCTCCAGTTCCTCGACGCCGCGACGCGGTCGCTCACGACGAGCCCGGACCTGGGCGAGGTGCCGGCCCTCACCGGCCTCGCCTGGAGCCTGCGGAACATCCCGAGCAGCAACATCGTGCTCATGACGATCCCGAACCGGACGAACCCGAACGACCCCAACGAGGTCGTCTGGACCGAGGACGCCGCGCTGGTCTGGTCGAACATGGCCAACGACATCCCGATCGTGCCGCCCGTGACGCCCCCGCCGACGACCGATGACCCGGTCGCGCCGGCCGACCCGTCCGCGCCGGCCGACCCGGCGGTGCCGCCGGCGCCGTCGGTCCCGTCGACGCCGGCGCCGACGCCCGGGGTGGACCCGATCAGGGCCGACGACGTCGCGACGGTCTGCGGCTGATCGTGGCGGACGACCCGCGCTCCCCGGGCGAGCGGCGACCGCCGGAGCCCCCGAGCCGCGCGCGGCAGGGTGGCTCGGCC
>JAEYXM010000155.1 GCA_023428465.1 Actinomycetes bacterium | reverse complement strand
CGCGAGCAGTCCGAGCAGGGGCGGACGATCGACGAGGTCGCCGAGGTCCTCGCCGTCGAGCACATCGCCGCCCCCCTCTACACCAAGGGTCAGCCCGACCCCGCCCTCGTCATCCGCCCCTCGGGCGAGCAGCGGCTCTCCGGTTTCCTCCTGTGGCAGAGCGTGCACAGCGAGTTCTACTTCTGCGAAGCGCTCTGGCCGGCCTTCCGGCGCGTGGACTTCCTGCGCGCCATCCGGTCGTACGCCGAGCGCGAGCGCCGCTTCGGCCAGTGAGTCGCCCCTCCCGCGCGAGGGGCGGGTACGGGACGGTCGTGGTGCTCGGCCTCCTCGGAGCCCTGGTCTTCTGGCTCAGCGGCCTCACGGGCAACACGGCAGGAGAGGACGCCGAGGAGCTCGCCCGGCTGCGTGCCGGCGACGGCGTGCAGGTGACCGGGACGATGACCGGCTCCCGGGAGCGCCAGCAGGCCTCGCGGCGGACGATGGTGACCGTGCACTGCGCGGTGTACACCTTCGCGACGCGTGACGCCGGGTCCTCGTCGTTCACCAGCGACGTCGACGGCATGGAGGTCAACCTGTGCGTCGGCTACGGCGGGCGCCAAGAGCTCGCCGACGCCGTACGCTCGCTGCTGCGCGAGCAGTCCGAGCAGGGGCGGACGATCGACGAGGTCGCCGAGGTCCTCGACGTCGAGCACATCGCCGACCACCTCTACACCAAGGGTCAGCCCGACCCCGACCTCGTCATCCGCACGTCCGGGGAGCAGCGCCTCGGCGGGTTCCTGCTGTGGCAGAGCGCGCACTCGGAGTTCTACTTCTGCGAGGCGTACTGGCCGGACTTCCGGCGGGTCGACTTCCTGCGCGCGCTGCGCTCCTACGCGGCCCGCGAGCGGCGCCTCGGCCGCTGACGCCGCTCGCCCGGCCGACGCCGTCACGGACGCCACCGGCAACGACGCACCGGACGGTGTAACGGGCCTGTTCGGGGCGCCGGGTGTCGACCAGGTGAACTCTTGGCGTGCGCGCGTGTCGCACGTCGTCGGGCCACGCAGGCTGACGTAGCGTCCGCCACATCGGACGGCATCCGCCGTCCCCTGGGAGGCCAGCCCATGGAGCCACTGCTCCGGGAGGAGGGCCCGACACCGGCCCTCGGGCCGGCCGACCGGGCCCACCACCCCGCGCCGAGCCTCGGCGAGGTGCGGTCGATGCGGTGACCAGGGAGCCCTCGTGACCCGGACCTACGTGCTCGACACCTCCGTCCTGCTGTCCGACCCCCGCGCGATCCTGCGCTTCGCCGAGCACGACGTCGTCCTGCCGGTCGTCGTGATCACCGAGCTCGAGGGCAAACGGCACCACTCGGAGCTGGGCTTCTTCGCGCGCAGCGCCCTGCGTCACCTGGACGACCTGCGGGTGCAGCACGGGCGGCTCGACGCCCCCGTGCCGGTCGGTGACGCGGGCGGGTCGCTGCGCGTCGAGCTGAACCACGTCGACCCCTCGGTGCTGCCCAGCGGGTTCCGCCTGGGCGACAACGACACCCGGATCCTCGCCGTCGCGAAGAACCTCGCCGACGAGGGCAAGGACGTCACGCTCGTCTCCAAGGACCTGCCGCTGCGCATCAAGGCGTCGGCGTGCGGCCTGGCCGCCGAGGAGTACCGCGCCGAGCTCGCGGTCGACTCCGGCTGGACCGGCATGACCGAGCTCCACCTGACCGAGAGCCAGATGGCCACGCTGTGGCAGGAGGAGAGCGTCGAGCTCGCCGACCTGGACCTCACCGGACAGGACGTCGGCCCCCTCCTGTGCCACACGGGCGTCGTCGTGCACTCCGTGCGTGGCTCCGCGCTGGGGCGCATCACGGCGGACAAGCGGCTGCGCCTCGTGCGCGGTGACCAGGACGTGTTCGGTGTGCACGGGCGCTCCGCCGAGCAGCGCGTCGCGATCGACCTCCTGCTCGACGAGGAGGTCGGGATCCTCTCCCTCGGCGGGCGGGCGGGCACCGGCAAGTCGGCGCTCGCGCTCTGCGCGGGCCTCGAGGCCGTCATGGAGCGCCGACAGCACCGCAAGGTCATGGTGTTCCGGCCGCTGTACGCCGTCGGCGGGCAGGAGCTCGGGTACCTGCCCGGGTCCCAGGATGAGAAGATGAACCCCTGGGCGGAGGCCGTCTACGACACCCTCGGGGCACTGGTCAGCAAGGAGGTCGTGGAGGAGGTCATCGACCGCGACATGCTCGAGGTCCTGCCGCTGACGCACATCCGCGGGCGGTCGCTGCACGACGCGTTCGTCATCGTCGACGAGGCGCAGTCCCTCGAGCGCAACGTCCTGCTCACGGTGCTGTCGCGCATCGGGCTGAACTCGCGCGTCGTGCTCACCCACGACGTCGCGCAGCGGGACAACCTGCGCGTCGGCCGGCACGACGGCGTCGCGGCGGTCATCGAGACGCTCAAGGGTCACCCGCTGTTCGCGCACGTCACGCTCACGCGGTCCGAGCGCTCGCCGATCGCCGCGCTCGTCACGGAGATGCTCGAGGGGCTCGAGCTCGAGGTCTGACGCGCGGGTGGTTACCCTCGCCCGGTGACGGAAGCTGAGCGCACGCGACCCCTGGGGCGGTCGAAGGTGCCCCGGGGCAGGTTCGTGCTGCGCACCATCACCCGCAGCGGGGCGGTGCTGTGCACGCTCGCCGCAGTGCTGGGGCTGGTCTTCATGCTGGTGGCCGATCGCGCCCCCGGGCCGCCGATCGACCAGCCGATCGGCGAGGTCGGGCTCATCATGTTCATCTTCGGGGTGCTCGCCCCGTTCGGCTTCTGGTCGGTCCACCTGGCGGTCGAGCAGTGGGTCGACGAGTCCGGCGAGTTCTACGCCGGGAAGTGGTCCCGGCCCGTGACCATCGCCGGGACCACGGCCTTCGGCATCCTCGCCGTCGCCCTGTTCGCCTTCGCCCTCATGCCGCTGCTCGCCCTCGCGGGCGACGAGGGCATCAACCTCCTCGGGCCGCTCATGTGGCTGATCGTGGGCACGATCTGCCTGGCGGTCCTCGTCTCGGCGATCGCCGGCGGCGTCGCGCTGTTCGGGTGGCCCGGGGCGGTGGTCGGCGCCATCACCGGCCTGGGCTTCACCGCCCTCGTGGCGGGGCTGATCGTGCCGGACCGGCGCAGCCTGGTGGGCATCGGGATGACCCTCCTGGTGCTCGGCGTCGCCGGCTTCTGGGCGCAGCGGCTCCTCGCCAGGGCCCTCGGCCGGGACATCTAGGGCGTGTCTCCCATAACTGGGGTGAGGCTCGCGGGAGTCTGTGTGGGTGACGTCGTCTTCGCGGTATCGGGTGTTCTCTGACGAGCAGTGGGCTCGGATCGAGCCGTTGTTGCCCTCGAACCAGGGGCGGCGGGGTCACCCGTTCGGTGACAACCGGCGGGTGGTGGAGGCGATCGCCTACCGGTATCGGACCGGGATCCCGTGGCGGGACCTGCCGCGTGAGCCGTTCGTGCCCTGGCAGACGGCGTGGAAGCGCCATCGCCGCTATGCCGCGGACGGGACCTGGGATCGCGTGCTGGCCCAGCTGCTGGCCGAGGCCGACGCGGCCGGTCAGATCGACTGGGCGGTCTCGGTGGACGCGACGATCGCGCGTTCGCACCAGCACGCGACGAACACGACCCGCCCTGAGCAGGACACGGGGGGCCTCGGCGAATCACAGGAATCTGCCGGTCGGAGCGTGTGAACCTGCAGGTCACGGCATCGTAATATCAATTGTGTGGCTGACCACCTAGATCTACTCCGCGGTCGACGGGCACGGCCGGCCCCTGGCTGCAGTGATCACCGGCGGGCACCGCAACGACGGCGCGCTGCTCGCGACCGTGCTGGCCGACATCCGCGTCCCACGCCTGGGCGCGGGCCGACCCCGCACCCGACCCGACGCGGTGATCGCGGACAAGGCGTACTCGGCCGGCACCTACCGCCGGGCACTGCACGCCCGCGGCATCAAGGTCGTCATCCCCGAGAAGTCCGACGAGATC
>JAEYXM010000136.1 GCA_023428465.1 Actinomycetes bacterium | reverse complement strand
AAGCAGGCCGAGGCGTACCGCGCCGTGTCGCTGCTGCTGCGCCGCCCGCCGGGGCGTGAGGCGTACCCGGGCGACGTCTTCTACCTGCACAGCCGCCTGCTCGAGCGCTGCGCGAAGCTGAACGACGCCCTGGGCGCCGGCTCGATGACCGGCCTGCCGATGATCGAGACCAAGGCGAACGACGTGTCGGCGTACATCCCGACGAACGTCATCTCGATCACTGACGGGCAGATCTTCCTCCAGAGCGACCTGTTCAACGCGGACCAGCGTCCCGCCGTCGACGTCGGCATCTCGGTGTCCCGCGTCGGTGGTGCCGCGCAGGTCAAGGCGATGAAGAAGGTCTCCGGCACCCTGAAGATCGACCTGGCGCAGTACCGCTCGCTCGAGGCGTTCGCGATGTTCGCGTCCGACCTCGACGCGGCGTCGCGCCAGCAGCTGACACGTGGGGCACGCCTCATGGAGCTGCTCAAGCAGCCGCAGTACTCTCCGTACCCGGTCGCCGAGCAGGTCGTCGCCATCTGGGCGGGCACGCACGGCAAGCTCGACAAGGTCGCCTTGTCCGACGTCCGCCGGTTCGAGACCGAGCTGCTCGACCACCTGCGGCGCAACACGGACGTCCTGACGACGATCACTGAGACCCGCGACCTGTCCGCCGAGGTCGAGGAGAAGATGGCCGCGGCGATCGACGAGTTCGCTGCCGGGTTCATGGCCGACGCCGACGCGGACGACGACCCGCTGCTGCCGCAGGACGACGAGGCACTCGCCGACCAGGAGCAGGAGAAGATCGTCAAGCGGGCCCGAGGCTGATCCGTGGCAGGTAATCAGCGGTACTTCCGATCGCGGATCAAGTCCACCCAGGCCTTGAAGAAGATCTTCCGCGCCATGGAGCTGATGGCGGCCTCCCGCATCGGGAGGGCGCGAGCCAGCGTGGAGGCCTCCGGGCCGTACGCGCGCGCCATCACCCGGGCGGTGTCCGCCGTCGTCGGGCACGCGGAGATCGACCACCCGCTGACGCGTGAGCGGCCCGAGAGCCGCCGCACCGCGGTGCTCCTCATCACGTCCGACCGCGGCATGGCGGGCGCCTACTCGGCATCCGTCCTGCGCGAGGGTGAGCGGCTCATGCGCGACCTTCGTGAGCAGGGCGCGGACGTCGACCTGTACGTGACGGGCCGGCGCGCGGTCTCGTACTTCACGTTCCGCCGCCGCGAGCTCGCGGGCTCGTGGACGGGCTTCTCGGACTCGCCGACGGCGGACATCGCGTGGGAGATCTCGCAGACCCTCCTCGCCCAGTTCCTGCGCGACCCCGCCGAGGGCGGCGTAGGCCAGGTGTACGTCGTCTACACGCACTTCCAGAACATGGTCACGCAGACCCCGCGCGTGATCCGGATGCTCCCCCTGGAGGTCGTGGAGGACACCGGCGAGGCGCACGACGACGAGCCGATCCCGCTGTACGAGTTCGAGCCGTCCGCCGAGGCGGTCCTCGACGCCCTGCTCCCGCAGTACGTGCGCAGCCGCATCCTCAGCTTCCTGCTGCAGTCGGCCGCCTCGGAGCTCGCGGCCCGTCAGCGTGCGATGCACACGGCGACGGAGAACGCCGAGGACCTCATCCGCGACTTCACCCGGCAGGCCAACCAGGCCCGCCAGTCCGAGATCACCCAGGAGATCAGCGAGATCGTCTCGGGTGCCGACGCGTTGGCGTCGTCCTGATGGAGGAAGCCATGACTGCCACGACCACCGACGCCACCGCCCGCCACGGGCACCGGGGTGCCACCGGCCGCATCGCGCGGGTGATCGGCCCCGTCGTCGACATCGAGTTCCCGGCGGATGCCCTGCCGGAGATGTACAACGCGCTGCAGGTCGACATCGACCTCTCGGCGCAGGGCGAGGGTGAGAACACGTTCACGATGACCCTCGAGGTCGCCCAGCACCTCGGCGACTCCATGGTCCGCGCGATCGCCCTGAAGCCCACCGACGGCCTGGTGCGCGGTGCGCCCGTCGTCGACACGGGCGCCCCCATCAGCGTCCCCGTGGGCGACGTCACCAAGGGCCACGTGTTCAATGTGACCGGTGAGGTGCTCAACCTCGAGGGCGACGAGAAGATCGAGATCACCGAGCGCTGGCCGATCCACCGCAAGCCGCCGGCGTTCGACCAGCTCGAGTCGAAGACGCAGATGTTCGAGACCGGCATCAAGGTCATCGACCTGCTCACCCCGTACGTCCAGGGCGGCAAGATCGGCCTGTTCGGTGGTGCCGGCGTCGGCAAGACGGTCCTGATCCAGGAGATGATCTACCGCGTCGCGAACAACCACAACGGCGTGTCGGTGTTCGCTGGCGTGGGGGAGCGCACGCGTGAGGGCAACGACCTGATCGACGAAATGACCGAGTCCGGTGTCATCAAGCAGACCGCGCTGGTCTTCGGCCAGATGGACGAGCCGCCGGGGACGCGTCTGCGCGTCGCCCTGTCGGCCCTGACGATGGCGGAGTACTTCCGCGACGTCCAGAAGCAGGACGTCCTGCTGTTCATCGACAACATCTTCCGGTTCACGCAGGCCGGTTCGGAGGTCTCGACGCTGCTCGGCCGCATGCCGTCCGCGGTCGGCTACCAGCCGAACCTCGCCGACGAGATGGGCCAGCTCCAGGAGCGGATCACCTCGACCCGCGGCCACTCGATCACCTCGCTGCAGGCGATCTACGTGCCGGCGGACGACTACACCGACCCGGCGCCGGCGACGACCTTCGCGCACCTCGACGCGACGACGGAGCTCACGCGTGACCTCGCGGCGCGCGGCCTGTACCCGGCGGTCGACCCGCTGGCCTCGACCTCGCGCATCCTCGACCCGCGGTACGTGGGCCAGGACCACTACGACACCGCGACGCGCGTGAAGTCGATCCTGCAGCGCAACAAGGAGCTCCAGGACATCATCGCGATCATGGGTGTGGACGAGCTGTCCGAGGAGGACAAGATCGTCGTGTCGCGGGCCCGCCGCATCCAGCAGTTCCTCTCGCAGAACACCTACATGGCGACGGCCTTCACGAACGTGCCCGGCTCCACGGTGCCGCGTTCGGAGACCATCGAGGCGTTCTCGAAGATCTGCGACGGCGAGTTCGACCACATCCCGGAGCAGGCGTTCTTCAACATCGGCGGTCTCGAGGACCTCGAGCGCGCACACGCCCGGATCCAGAAGGAGCTGGGCTGATCGCCCTGCTGACCGCAGAGCCGAGGAGGACCAGTGGCTGAGCTCGAGGTTGACGTGGTGGCGGCGGACCGCCGGGTCTGGCGCGGGTCCGCGCGGGCCGTCAGCGTGCCCGCGGCGGACGGCGAGCTGGGCATCCTGCCGGGCCACACGCCTGTGCTCGCGGCGCTCAAGGCCGGGTCGGTGCGGATCACGACGACGGCCGGGGACGTGCGCTCGATGACGGTGGACGAGGGCTTCCTCTCGGTGGACCGGGACCACGTGACGGTCGTCGTGCACGCCGCGACCGACACGGGCTCGGCCGGGGCGCGCCGCTGACCCGTGGAGGCTGCACCGGCACTCATCGGCATCGGCGCGGTGCTGCTCGTCCTGGGTGCGGTCGTCGCGCTCTACGTGTCGCGCCAGCGGACGCTGTCGCATCGTGTGGCGTCGTTCTCGTGCATGCTCAACGCCGG
>JAEYXM010000019.1 GCA_023428465.1 Actinomycetes bacterium | reverse complement strand
GCCCGACCCCGAGCGCGACGCCGTCGGAGCCGGAGCCGACGCCGGAGCCACCGCCCTTCGCGCCCGGGCCGCAGCTGCCCGCGGCGACCGCCGAGCCGCAGGACGTCGTCACGGGCCTCGCCGCGCCGTGGGGCCTGGCGTTCCTGCCCGGCGGCGCCGTGCTGATCACGCTCCGGGACAGCGCCCAGGTGCTGCTCGTCGGCGAGGCGGGGGTCGTCACGCTCGCGGGCCCGGGCGCCGAGCAGCTCGCGGCGACGACCCGGCACCGCGGTGAGGGCGGCCTGCTCGGCGTCGCGGTGTCGCCGGACGTCGCCCACGACGGCCTCGTCTACCTGTACCGGACCACGGATGCCGGCAACGAGGTCGTGCGTGCGGTCCTCGACCCGGCCGCGGGCACGCTCGGCGAGCTGCAGCCCGTCCTCGCGGGGATCCCGGCGGCGGGCAACCACAACGGTGGGCGGCTCGCGTTCGGCCCCGACGGGATGCTCTACGTCACGACGGGTGACGCCGGCGAGCGCCCGACGTCGCAGGACCCGGCCTCGCTCGCCGGGAAGATCCTGCGGATCACGCCCGACGGCGCCGCCGCCCCCGGGAACCCGTTCACGGGCAACCCGGTCTGGAGCCTCGGCCATCGCAACGTGCAGGGCCTCGGCTGGACCTCCGACGGGCGGATGTTCGCCTCCGAGTTCGGCCAGAACACCTGGGACGAGCTCAACGTCGTGCTGCCCGGCGGCAACTACGGCTGGCCGGGCTCGGAGGGCGTGACCGGCAGGTCCGGCACGATCGACCCGGTGGCCACGTGGGCGACGTCGGACGCCTCGCCGAGCGGGATCGCCGTGACCGACGACGCCGTGTACCTCGCCGCGCTGCGCGGTGAGCGGCTCTGGCGCGTCCCGCTCGGGCCGGACGGCGCCGTCGGCGCCCCCGAGGTCGCCCTGGACGGGCTGGGCCGGTTACGCGCGGTCGCCGTCGGCCCCGACGGCGCCCTGTGGGTGCTCACGAACAACACCGACGGCCGTGGCTCCCCGCGGGCGGGTGACGACCGCCTGCTGCGCGTGGCGCCGTGACGGCCCGGCGAGCGCAATGACCTTGTCCGGGCGGTGACCGGGTGCCACCGTGGTGCCATGAGCAGTGCGATCCCGCGCGGCGCGTCCATGCGTGTCGCCTGCCCGGTTCGGCACAGGTCCTCCGGTAATGTCCGGCGAGCAACGTGATCGTCGGGCCGATGGCGTCCCGGCCGCCCCAGCCGCCGGGAGAGGACTTCCGCCATGCCCACGAAGGTCAAGCTCGCCCTGACGTGGATCGTCGTCGTCTTCCTCCTGTACGCGATCATCAACAAGCCGGACCGTGCCGCCGACGTCGTGCAGGCCATCTGGAGCCTGCTCGCGGGCGCTGTGGAGGGCTTCGGCCGGTTCTTCGGCGAGCTCACGTCGTGACCGGGCCGGCGCCGGGCGTCGCCGTGCCGGCACCGCGCTCGATCCGCCGGTACGTCCTGGAGGACGAGCGCATCGTCCTGGCCACCCGGCACCACTGGGCGCGGGTCGTCGAGCCGGTCGCCACCACGCTCGCGGCCTTCGTCGTCGTCGGATTCCTCGTGGGGCTGCTGCGGGCCGACGTCGGCGACGGCGTCGAGATCCTGTGGTGGGCGTGGCTCGCCGTCCTCGCCCGCGCCCTCGTGCGGCTGATCGGATGGCGCGTGGAGTGGTTCGTCGCGACGGACAAGCGCATGCTCCTGCTCACCGGGCTGATCACGCACCGGGTGGCGATGATGCCGCTGCACAAGGTCACGGACATGAGCTACGCCCGGTCGGTCGTCGGCCGGCTCCTCGGGTACGGGGAGTTCGTCCTGGAGTCCGCGGGCCAGGACCAGGCGATGCGGCGCATCTCGTTCATGCCGCGCCCCGACGACAGCTACCGCACCCTGTGCGCCACGATCTTCGGGTCCGGCGCCGGGCCGTTCCCCGGGCAGGGACCGATGCCGCCGCGGGCGCCGTCGGCGGCGACCCGGCCGGCCGCGCAGGTGGTTGCGGACCCCGGCGTGCCGACCGTGCCGTCCGTGCCGTCCGTGCCGTCCGTGCCGTCCGTGCCGGCGGGACCGGCCGGGCGGACCGTGGCGGGCCGGCCGCCGTCGTTCCCCCCGGTGCGCGTGGCGACCTACCGCTTCGCGGACCCGTCGCAGGACCCGCCTGCGATCACCCAGGCGATCCCCGTCGTCCGCCGCAGCGACCCACCAGCGGAGCCAGCGCCCGGGGCTCACTAGGATCGTTGCCCATGGCCCACATCCTCTCGGCGGTCGCCTGGCCCTACGCCAACGGCCCGCGGCACATCGGTCACGTCGCCGGCTTCGGCGTCCCCTCCGACGTCTTCAGCCGGTACATGCGCATGGCGGGCCACGACGTGCTCATGGTGTCCGGCACGGACGAGCACGGGACGCCCATCCTCGTGCAGGCGGACAAGGCGGGCGTGAGCGCCCGCGAGCTCGCGGACAAGAACAACGCGGTGATCGTCGCGGACCTGGTGGACCTCGGCGTCTCCTACGACCTGTTCACGCGCACGACGACCGGCAACCACTACCGGACGGTCCAGGAGCTCTTCACCACCGTGCACCGCAACGGGTACATGGTCGCCCAGAGCACGCAGGCGGCGATCAGCCCGTCGACGGGTCGCACCCTGCCGGACCGCTACATCGAGGGCACCTGCCCCCTGTGCGGCTACACCGACGCGCGCGGCGACCAGTGCGACAACTGCGGCAACCAGCTCGACCCGACGGACCTCATCGACCCGCGCAGCAAGATCAACGGGGAGACCCCGTCGTTCGTCGAGACGGAGCACTTCTTCCTCGACCTGCCCGCGCTCGCCGAGGCCCTCGGCGCCTGGCTCGACGAGCGCGAGTCCACCGGGCTGTGGCGGGCGAACGTCATCAAGTTCAGCCAGAACATCCTCGAGGGCATCCGCCCGCGCGCCATGACGCGGGACATCGACTGGGGCATCCCCATCCCGCTCGAGGGCTGGCGCGAGCAGCCGACCAAGCGCCTGTACGTGTGGTTCGACGCGGTCATCGGCTACCTGTCGGCGTCGATCGAGTGGGCGCGGCGCCTGGGCGAGCCCGAGCGGTGGCGCGAGTGGTGGAACGACCCGCAGGCCCTGTCGTACTACTTCATGGGCAAGGACAACATCGTCTTCCACTCCCAGATCTGGCCCGCCGAGCTGCTCGCCTACAACGGGCAGGGCTCCCGCGGCGGCGAGCCCGGCCGGTACGGCGTGCTGAACCTGCCGACCGAGGTCGTCTCGAGCGAGTTCCTGACGATGGAGGGCAAGCAGTTCTCCTCCTCGCGCGGCGTCGTCATCTACGTCGGCGACATGCTCGCCCGCTACCAGCCGGACGCGTTGCGCTACTTCATCTGCGCCGCCGGCCCGGAGACCTCGGACGCGGACTTCACCTGGTCGGAGTTCGTCCAGCGCACGAACTCCGAGCTCGTGGCGGGCTGGGGGAACCTGGTCAACCGGACCGCGACGATGATCGCCAAGAGCTTCGGCGAGATCCCCGCGGCGGGCCCGCTCGAGCCGGTCGACGAGGCCGTGCTCGCGACCGTCCGGGCGGGCTTCGACTCCGTCGGCGCCCTCATCGGCCGCCACCGCCAGCGCGCCGCGATCGCCGAGGCGATGCGCGTCGTCGGCGAGGTGAACAAGTACGTGTCCGCCACGGAGCCGTACAAGATGAAGGACGAGAGCCAGCGCGAGCGGCTCGGCACGGTGCTGCACGTCGCGGCCCAGTGCGTGAGCGACTGCAACACGCTGCTCGCGCCGTTCCTGCCGCACTCGGCGAACAAGGTGCACGCGGTGCTCGGCGGCGAGGGCGAGTTCATGCCGATGCCGCGCGTCGAGCAGGTCACCGAGCTCGACCCCGACGCCGGCGCCGGGCTGCTGACCTACCCGGTCATCACGGGCGACTACTCGGCCACGCCGCGCTGGGAGTCGCGCCCGGTCGTCGCAGGCACGCCCGTGGCCAAGCCGACGCCGGTCTTCACCAAGCTCGACGACGCCGTCGTCGAGACCGAGCTGGACCGCCTGCGGGGCGCCGCGGCGGAGGGCTGACATGGGCCGTCGTGACGGCACCTGGCCGCCGGCACCCGAGCCACTGCCCGGTCCGGTCGTCGACAACCACACGCACCTCGACGCGGTGCTCGCCGAGACCGACGCCGCCGGGTGGCGGACGGCGGGCGAGGCTGCGGGCGAGGCTGCGGGCGACGCGCCACCGGCAGAGCCCGAGGCCGACGCCGTCGCGCGGCACCTGGCCGCGGCGGCTGCGGCAGGCGTGACGCGCGTCGTGCAGGTCGGCTGCGACCTGCCGTCGGCGCAGTGGACCGCGCGCCTGGTCCGCGAGCACACCGCCGTCGTCGGGGCGGTCGCGATCCACCCGAACGAGGCGGTGCTGCACGCAGGCGTGCGGGAGGTCGCCCCGGACGGGCTGGCGCCCGCGCCGCGGGACCACCACGACGTCGGGCTCGACGACGCGATCGCGCAGGTCGCGGCCGTCGCCGCCGCCGAGCCGCGCATCCGGGTGATCGGTGAGACGGGGCTGGACCACTTCCGCGCCGGCGAGCGCGGCCGTGCGGTGCAGCGGGAGGCGTTCCGGGCCCACGTCGCGCTCGCCAAGGAGCTGGACCTGGTGCTCCAGATCCACGACCGCGACGCGCACGAGGAGGTGCTCGAGGTGCTCGCCGCCGACGGCGCCCCGGACCGCACGGTCTTCCACTGCTACTCCGGCGACGCGCCGATGGCACGGTTCTGCGCGGCGCAGGGCTGGTACCTGTCGTTCGCCGGCCCGGTGACCTTCCGCGCGAACACCGCGCTGCGCGAGGCGCTGCACGCGGTGCCGCTGAGCCAGGTGCTCCTGGAGACCGACGCCCCCTACCTGACGGCCCACCCGCTGCGCGGACGGCCCAACGCGCCGGCCTTCCTCGCGCTCACCGCGCGGGCGGTGGCACGCGAGCTGGGGCGGGATCTCGCCGAGGTCTGCGCCGTCGTCTCGAGCACCTCCGAGGAGCTCTACGGGCCCTGGTGACCCGGCCGGGCCGGGGCGGGACGACCCCGGCCCGGGCCCCCGCGTGAGCAGTTCACCCGGGCGTAACGGGACCCTCCGACTACCACCGGCCGTGTCCTGTCCGTTACCGTCGTGCAGGTCGGGCTGCCCGAGGCGGTTCGACGGACCGTGTCCGCGGACGTCAGGAGTCAGGTGTCGACGAGGGCCCAGGGCCGCCACCGGGGCAGTCAGCGAGGTCGGCTGGCCGCCCAGGCGAGCGTTCTCGCACTCATCGTCGCGGGCACGACGGCGTTCGCGACGCTCCAGAAGACGGTCACCCTGGACGTCGACGGTGAGCTGTCGACGGTCTCCGCGTTCGGCCGGACGGTCGAGGACGTGCTGGACGCCCACGGCGTCGACGTCGGCGCGCGTGACCTGGTCTCGCCCGCCCTCGACGCGCTCGTCACCGACGGCACCGAGGTCGTCGTCCGCCACGGCCGCGAGGTCGTCGTGGAGATCGACGGCGAGACCCGCACGGTGTGGACGACGGCGCTCACGGTCGAGGGCATCCTCGCCGAGATGGGCGTGCGTGGTGACGTGCGCCTGTCGGCCTCCCGCTCGGCGGACCTGGGCGACGGCTCCCTGCGGGTGTCGACCCCCAAGACGGTGCACGTGTCCGTCGACGGCGGCACACAGAACCTGCTGACCACCGCCTCGACGGTGCGCGAGGTGCTCACCGAGCTCGGCGTCGTCCTCGGCGAGCACGACCGCGTGTCGGTGTCGCTCGACGCGGCCGCGGTCGACGGGCTCGTGGTGAAGATCGACCGCGTCGTGGGGGTGACCCGTTCGGAGACCACCCCGCAGCCGTTCGAGGTCGTCCGCCAGGACGACCCGTCCCTGCCGAAGGGCACCGAGGTCCTCTCCGTCACGGGGCGCGAGGGGGCGAAGGTCGTCACGTTCGTGGCGTACGAGGTGAACGGCATCGAGATCGGCCGGATGGTGCTGGCCGAGTCCATCACCGTGGCGCCGGTGAACCAGGTGATCCGGGTCGGGACGGCGGATGTCCTGAACGTGCCCAGCGGGCCGCCGGTCGAGCCCGGGACCGCGCGCGCGATCGGCCTCGAGATGGTCCTGGCCCGCGGTTGGGACGAGGGCCAGTTCGCGTGCCTCGACGCCCTGTGGACCCGCGAGAGCGGCTGGCGCGTCGACGCGCACAACAAGAGCAGCGGTGCCTACGGCATCCCGCAGGCCCTGCCGGGCTCGAAGATGGCCTCGGTCGCGGCGGACTGGCAGACCAATCCCCGGACGCAGATCGAGTGGGGCCTCGGCTACATCGCCGGCCGGTACGGGACGCCGTGCGACGCATGGGCGTTCTTCCAGGCCCGCAACTGGTACTGATCGATCGGCGGACTTGGCAACAGGTCACGAGTAGGTTACGGTCGCTTGTCGCTCCCGGCCCGTTCCTCGGCCGGTGATGGGCCCCTTGAGGAGGCCGTGAGCGGCGGTCGGCCCCGACGGAGTGGGCCGGCGCGACGGCCGGGATCAGGCTCGCGCCAGCTGCACGTCCGCTGGTCACCCTGTGCCCGGGACGCCCGAACACAGGACTCACGTGACCTTTCTGACCTCCCTCCGCCGTGCCCTGCCCACCGCCCTTCCCGGATCGGTCCGGCAAGGCCCGGCCACCGAGGCCGAGGTCGACGTCGACCAGGTCGAGGCCGCCCCCGCCCGACCCGCCCGCACGGGCCTGCGCCGTCGCGGCGTCCAGGTCACCGTCGGCGCCACCGTCCTGGCGCTCGGCGCCGGCTCGCTCGCCGTCGCCGCCGCCCACAAGACCGTCACGCTCGACGTCGACGGTGAGGTGGTCGAGGTCTCGACCTTCGCCGGCAGCGTCGACGGGCTCCTCGAGGAGAACGGCATCGAGCTCGGTGAGCACGACGTCGTCGCGCCCGACGCCGCGACCTCCCTGGCGGACGGGACCGAGGTCGTCGTGCGCCACGGGCGCCAGGTGACGGTGCTGTCCGAGGGCGTCGAGACGGTCGTGTGGACGACTGCGCTGGATGCCGACGAGGCCCTCGCCACGCTCGCCGCCCGCGGCGACGACGTCCGCCTCGTCGCCTCCCGGTCCGGTGGCACCCGCGCCGCGCTGCCGATCACCCTCGGCGACGGTCCCGTGGACGTGCGCGTCGACGGGGCCACCCACGCGACGTCGGGCGCCGACACCCTCGACGAGCTCTTCGGCTCGCTCGACCTGACGCTCGGCGCCCTCGACCGGGTGCACGCCGAGCGCTCCGACGACGGCCGCCTCACGGTCGTCGTGCAGCGCGTCGTGCAGCGCGAGGAGGCCGTCACGAGCGCCATCGCGTTCGAGACGTCCGTCGAGCAGACCGCGGACCTGTACGAGGGCACGACCCGGACCGTCCAGGCCGGCGTGCCGGGCGAGCTCGCGGTGATGTACCGCGTCGTCCTCGTGGACGGCGTCGAGGAGTCCCGCGAGGAGATCGACCGCCTCGTGACCCGCGAGCCGGTCCACGCCCTCCTGCGCGAGGGCACGCGCCCGCGTCCGGCTGCCGCGCCGTCGGGCTCGGTCAGCATCGGTGACGACGTGTGGAACGCGCTCGCGCAGTGCGAGTCCGGCGGCAACCCGCGCGCTGTGTCGAGCAACGGCAAGTACTACGGGCTGTTCCAGTTCTCGCTGCCGACGTGGCAGGCGATGGGCGGCTCCGGCCTGCCCTCGGACGCCTCGCCCGAGGAGCAGCTGCAGCGTGCCCAGGCGCTCCAGGCGCGGTCCGGGTGGGGCCAGTGGCCCGCCTGCGCGCGCATGCTCGGCCTGATCTGAGCGGCCCGGCGCAGCCCGAGCCAATACCCTGGCTGACATGACCGACGACGCCCTGCTGGGCCCCGCGCAGATCCGGGACCTGGCGGGGCGTCTCGGCGTCCGCCCGACGAAGGCGCGCGGCCAGAACTTCGTCGTCGACTCCGGCACGATCCGGCGCATCGTGCGCGCCGCCGGTGTCACGGCCGGTGAGCACGTGGTCGAGGTCGGTCCCGGGCTCGGCTCGCTCACGCTCGGGCTTCTCGAGGCCGGCGCGCGCGTGACCGCCGTGGAGATCGACCCCGTGCTCGCCCAGGCCCTGCCCGCGACCGTCGCCGACGTCGCCCCCGGGTGGGCCGACCGCCTCGAGGTGGTCACCGCGGACGCGCTGACGGTCACCTCGCTGCCCGCCGACGCCGGTCCTCCCGTGTCGCTGGTCGCGAACCTCCCGTACAACGTCGCGGTGCCCGTGCTGCTGACCTTCCTCGCGCGGTTCGACTCGCTCGAGCGCGTGCTCGTCATGGTGCAGGCCGAGGTCGCCGACCGGCTCGCCGCCCCGCCCGGGAGCCGGACGTACGGCATCCCGTCCGCGAAGGCCGCCTGGTACGCCGACACCCACCGCGCGGGCAACGTCGGGCGGGCCGTGTTCTGGCCGGTCCCGCGCGTGGACTCCGCGCTGGTGGCGATGCGGCGGCGCGAGCCCCCCACGACCGACGCGACGCGCGAGGAGGTGTTCGCCGTCGTCGACACCGCGTTCGCGCAGCGCCGCAAGACCCTGCGTGCCGCGCTGAGCGGGCTCGCGGGGTCCGGCGAGGCGGCCGAGCGGGCGCTCGTCGCGGCCGGTGTCGACCCCGGCGCGCGCGGGGAGCGGCTGGGCATCGCGGAGTTCGCCCGGATCGCCGAGGAGCTGCGGGCGGTGCGCGCATGAGGTCGGTGCGGGTCCGGGCACCCGGGAAGGTGAACCTGGCGCTCGGCGTCGGGCGGCGGCAGGCCGACGGCTACCACCCGCTCGCGACCGTGTTCCAGGCCGTGTCCCTGCACGAGGAGCTCGTCGCGATCGAGGACGAGGGGTGGTCCGTCGAGGTCACCGGCCCGCAGGCCGACCTGGTGCCGACCGACGGGACCAACCTCGCCCTGCGCGCCGCGCAGGTGCTCGCCGAGGCGGTCGGCGTGCCCGGCGGGGTCCGGCTGCGCATCGCCAAGGGTGTGCCCGTCGCCGGGGGCATGGCCGGCGGGTCCGCCGACGCCGCGGCCGCCCTGCTGGCGTGCGACGCCCTGTGGGGGACCGGCCTGGCGCGCGCGGAGCTGGCCGAGCTCGCCTCGGTGCTCGGCTCGGACGTGCCCTTCCTGCTGCACGGCCAGACGGCGATCGGCCAGGGCCGCGGGCACCTGCTGAGCCCGGTGCTCGCCCGGGGCACCTACCACTGGACGTTCGGGCTGTCCCGTCGCGGTCTGTCGACCGCGCGCGTCTACGCGATGTTCGACGACATCGTGGGCGCAGCTGCGACCGACGAGCCCGCGGTCGACGCCGACGTCCTGCGGGCCCTGCGGGCCGGGGACCCCGAGGCGCTCGGTGCCGCGCTCACGAACGACCTGCAGGCCGCAGCGCTCGAGCTCGCGCCGGAGCTCGCCGAGACCCTGGCCGTCGCACAGGACGCGGGTGCGCTCGGCGTCGTCGTCAGCGGGTCCGGCCCGACCGTGGCCGCGCTCGCCGCGGACCGCCGCCACGCGCAGGTGATCGGGCGCGCGCTCGTCGACGCGGGCGTCGTGGACGGCGTCCTGCACGCGAGCGGTCCCGTCGCCGGGGCGCGCATCGTGGCGGAGCTGCCCGTCTAGGACCGCCCGGGCCCGGAGGGCCGGCCTCGGACGCTAGGGCTCGGAACGGTCGGGCGGCGAGGGCTGGCCCTCGGCGTCGAACGGTGCGACGAGCACCCGCAGCAGGTCCGCCAGGGCCGTCTGGTCGGCTTCGCTGAGCGTCGCGAGCAGCTCGTGCTCCACAGCCAGGAGGTCCTCCAACGCGGCGTCGACATGCTCCAGGCCGCTGGCCGTCAGCCGGACCAGGACGCCGCGGCGGTCACCCGGCGCCGGGAGCCGCTCCACGAGGCCGTGCGCGACGAGGCGGTCGATCCGGTTGGTCATGGTCCCGCTCGTCACGAGCGTCTGGTTGACGAGCGTGCCGGGGGAGAGCTGGTACGGCTCGCCGGACCGCCGCAGCGCCGACAGGACGTCGAACTCCCACACCTCGAGGGTGTGGCGGGCGAACGCCCCGCGGCGCGCGCCGTCGAGGTGGCGGGCCAGGCGCGTGACGCGCGACAGGACGGTCAGGGGACGGACGTCGAGGTCCGGCCGCTCCCGGTGCCAGGCCTCGACGATGCGGTCGACCTCGTCGATCACTCGCCCTCCCCGCGGAGCTGGGGCTTGCGCTGGAGGCCGGCGAGGCCGTTCCACGCGAGGTTCACCAGGTGCGCCGCGACGTCGGTCTTCTTCGGGCTGCGCGCGTCCAGCCAGTACTGGCCGGTCAGGGCGACCATGCCGACGAGCATCTGCGCGTAGATCGGTGCGGTGCGCGGGTCGAGGCCGCGCTTGGTGAACTGGTCGGCGAGGAGGTGCTCGACCTGCATCGCGACGTCGCCGATGAGGCTCGAGAACGTGCCCGTCGTCTGGGCGACCGGGGAGTCGCGGACGAGGATCCGGAAGCCGTCGGTCGAGGACTCGATGTAGTCCAGCAGGGCGAGGGCCGTCCGCTCCACGAGGGCCTGCGGGTGCCCGCCCTTCTCGAGCGCGCCGATGAGCGCGCCGGTCAGGGCCTGGATCTCCCGGTCGACGACGACGGCGTACATGCCCTCCTTGCCACCGAAGTGCTCGTAGACCACCGGCTTGGAGACCTGCGCGCGCGCCGCGATCTCCTCGACGGAGGTCCCGTCGAAGCCCTTCTCCGCGAAGAGCTGGCGGGAGACGTCGAGCAGCTGCTCCCGCCTCTGGCTGGCGGTCATCCGAGCGCGTGCGGGGCGCTTGGCTGCGGTGCTCACGGGCTCATCATGCCGTGTCGGGCGCCTGCGCCGGGCTGGCAGACTGGGCCGCGGCCGCAGCCGGGCCGTCCTCGTCGCGCACGGGACGTCCCTGCGGCGCGCGGTCCGCCCTGGTGTAACGGCAGCACGCAGGCCTTTGGAGCCTTGCAGTCCAGGTTCGAATCCTGGGGGCGGAGCGGGTCGCCGCCCGCCCGGGACCTGACCCCGGGGGTCCGGCAACCGTGGGCCCGGGCCGACGGTAGAGTTGCGATCGCGCGCCACGCCGACGTCGCCCCGGCGGCGTCGATCCGGAACATCCGACGGGAGTCCGCTTTGACCTCAGCCCGCCCGGCCGCCGTCGTCGTCCTCGCAGCCGGTGAGGGCACCCGGATGCGATCTGCGATCCCGAAGGTGCTGCACCCGCTCGGCGGGCGCTCCCTCCTGGGGCACGCGCTCGCGGCCGCTGCGGACCTCAAGCCGGAGCGCATCGCCGTCGTGGTCCGCCACGAGCGGGAGCAGGTCGCGGCGCACGCCCGTGAGCTGGCGCCGCAGGTGCTGATCGCGGACCAGGACGACATCCCCGGCACCGGGCGCGCCGTGCAGTGCGCGCTGGAGGTGCTCGACGCGCAGGGCGAGCTCACGGGGCCGATCGTCGTCACCGCGGGGGACATCCCGCTGCTCGACGGCGGGACCCTCGCCCAGCTGCTCGCCGCGCACGCCGCGTCGGGCAACGCGGTGACCATCCTCACGACGAACGTGCCCAACCCGCGCGGGTACGGGCGCATCGTGCGGGACCCCGGGACGGGGCAGGTGGCGCGGATCGTCGAGCACAAGGACGCCGACCCGGCCGAGCTCGAGATCACCGAGATCAACTCGTCCGTGTACGTGTTCGACGCGGCGGTGCTGCGCGGGGCCCTGTCCCGCCTCGGCCGCGACAACGCCCAGCACGAGGTGTACCTGACCGACGTCGTCGCGATCGCACGGTCGGAGGGTGGCGCCGTCCGGGCCGTCCTCACGGACGACCCGATGGTCGTCGAGGGCGTCAACGACCGCGTGCAGATGTCGGTCATGCGCGCCGAGTACAACCGCCGCGTCGTCACCGACTGGATGCTCGCCGGCGTCACGGTGATCGACCCCGCGACGACGTGGGTGGACGCCGAGGTCGAGCTCGCGCGTGACGTCACCCTGCTGCCGGGCACGCAGCTGCACGGGCGCACGGTCGTCGGCGAGGGTGCCGTCGTCGGGCCGGACACCACGCTCACGGACGTGACGGTCGGGGCGGGTGCCCAGGTGGTGCGCAGCCACGGCTCGGGTGCGGTCATCGGGGCGGGCGCCGTCGTCGGGCCGTTCTCCTACCTGCGGCCGGGAACGGACCTGGGCGCGGACGGCAAGATCGGCGCGTTCGTCGAGACCAAGAACGCGCGCATCGGCGACCACTCCAAGGTGCCGCACCTGTCCTACGTCGGCGACGCGACCGTGGGCGAGCACTCGAACATCGGGGCCGGCACCATCTTCGTGAACTACGACGGCGTCGAGA
Source organism: Actinomycetes bacterium (assembly GCA_023428465.1). Taxonomy (GTDB): domain Bacteria; phylum Actinomycetota; class Actinomycetes; order Actinomycetales; family Cellulomonadaceae; genus Actinotalea. The sequence goes on along the minus strand of JAEYXM010000019.1, from coordinate 15,181 downwards.
AGCACCGCTCGACCGTCGGCTCGCACGTGCGGGTCGGCTCCGACAACGCCCTGGTCGCGCCCGTCACCATCGGCGACGGCGCGTACACGGGGGCGGGCTCGGTCATCCGCCGCGACATCCCCCCGGGTGCGCTGAGCGTCGACACCGCTCAGCAGCGCACCATCGAACGGTGGGTCCTCCACCGTCGCCCCGACACGGCGTCGGCCCGGGCGGCAGCAGCCGCGCTCGCCGACGACGACACTGACGCCGATCCGGCCCCCGGGCCGTCGCACGAGGAATGAGGGCTCGATGAGCATGACGGGGATCACGACGCGCGACGGCGAGCGGCGGCTCGTCCTCATCTCCGGGCGCGCGCACCCCGAGCTGGCCGACGACGTCGCGCGCGAGCTCGGGGTCGAGCTGGTGCCCACGACGGCCTACGACTTCGCCAACGGCGAGATCTACGTGCGGTTCGGCGAGAGCGTGCGCGGCGCGAACGCGTTCGTCCTGCAGAGCCACGCCATGCCGATCAACCGGTCGATCATGGAGCAGCTCATCATGGTCGACGCCCTCAAGCGGGCGTCCGCGCGGGCCATCACCGTCGTCCTGCCGTTCTACGGGTACGCACGCCAGGACAAGAAGCACCGCGGCCGCGAGCCCATCTCGGCGCGCCTCATGGCGGACCTGTTCAAGACGGCCGGCGCGGACCGGCTCATGAGCGTGGACCTGCACGCCGCCCAGACCCAGGGCTTCTTCGACGGCCCCGTCGACCACCTGTGGGCGATGCCCCTGCTGGTGGACTACGTGCGCACGCGGGTCGACGCCACGAACGTCGCGGTCGTCTCGCCCGACGCGGGCCGCATCCGCGTCGCCGAGCAGTGGGCGGCGAAGCTCGGCGGCTGCCCCCTGGCCTTCATCCACAAGACCCGCGACATCACGGCACCGAACCGGTCCGTGGCGAACCGCGTCGTCGGTGACGTGCAGGGCCGCACGTGCGTGCTGGTGGACGACCTGATCGACACCGGCGGCACCATCGTCGAGGCGGTCCGGGTCCTGCTCGAGGGCGGGGCCAAGGACGTGATCGTCGCGGCGACCCACGGCGTGCTGTCCGACCCGGCGCGCCAGCGCCTGGACGCGTGCGGTGCGCGCGAGGTCGTCGTCACCGACACGCTGCCCATCCCGGAGGAGAGCCGCTTCGAGCGGCTCACGGTCCTGTCGATCGCCCCGCTCATCGCGCGGGCCATCCGCGAGGTCTTCGACGACGGGTCGGTGACGTCGCTGTTCGACGGCGCGTCGTAGGCCGGACGCCTGGTCCGTCCCGCACGCAGACGCCGACGACGACGGAGCCATTTCGTCGCCCCGGCCGGGGACGGGTACGCTAGGGCAGTTGCCTCGGCGAGGGACGTCGGACGGCCGGTGGGGCACCATCCACCACCAACGACGTGATCGATGATCCGTGATCGACGCGGCGGTGGATCGCCTGCGCCCGTACGGTGTCCCGCGTCGAGGCCCATGCTGCGTCCAGCAGCACCCGTTCTTGCTCTCGACCTCAGGAGTTCCCCGTGACCGACGTCAAGCTCGCCGCCGCCACCCGTACCGAGTTCGGCAAGGGCGCCGCCCGCCGGATCCGCCGCGCGGCCCAGATCCCCGCCGTCCTCTACGGCCACGGGTCGGACCCGCTGCACATCACGCTCCCGGGCCACGAGACGATGCTCGCCCTCAAGCACTCCAACGCCCTGCTCACCATCGAGCTCGAGGGCAAGAAGCACCTCGCGATCGCGAAGGACGTCCAGCGCGACCCGGTCCGCGCCGTCATCGAGCACGTCGACCTGCTCCAGGTGAAGAAGGGCGAGAAGATCGCCGTCTTCGTGCCGGTGCAGGTCGTGGGCGAGTCGGCCCCCGGCACCATCCACGTCGTCGAGACGCAGACCCTGCACGTCGAGGCTGAGGCCACGAACCTGCCGGAGTCCATCGAGATCTCGGTCGAGGGCCTCGAGGGCGGCACCACGGTCCGCGGCGCGGACGTGACGTTCCCGAAGGGCATCACCTTCCTCGGCGACCCCGAGGAGGCCATCCTGAGCGTGTCGCTGCCGCAGTCGGCCGACGCGGAGGAGTCCGGCGAGGCCGGCGCGACCGCCTCTGCTGAGTCCGAGGAGGGCTGACCCTGAGTCTGCGTGACGTGCTCCGCGGCCGCCGTCGGGCGGCCGCGGGCGCTCCGCCGGAGGAGGGAACCGACGTGAACGCGTGGGTCGTCGTCGGGCTGGGGAACCCCGGGCCCAAGTACGCGGGCACGCGGCACAACGTGGGCCAGATGACGGTCGACGAGCTCGCCCGTCGCGCGCAGGGCTCGTTCCGATCGCACCGCGGGCAGGCGCAGGTCGCCGACGTGCGCCTGGGGACGGGTCCGGGCGGGGTCCCGGGACCGAAGGTGGTCCTGGCCAAGCCGATGAGCTACATGAACCTTTCCGGGGGGCCGACGGCGGCTGTCCTCGGGATGCACGGCTCGGGCCCGGACCGGCTGGTCGTCGTCCACGACGACCTGGACATCCCGTTCGGCCAGGTCCGCCTGAAGCTGGGTGGCGGCGAGGGCGGGCACAACGGGCTGCGGAGCATCAGCTCCGTGCTGGGCACGCGGGACTACGTCCGCGTGCGCGTCGGCATCGACCGACCGCCGGGCCGCATGGACCCGGCCGACTACGTGCTCCGGGAGTTCGGCACCGTCGAGCGCAAGGAGCTGCCCTGGCTCCTGGACGCCGCTGCCGACGCCGTCGAGATGGTCGTCCAGCAGGGCCTGGCCGCGGCGCAGCTGCGGTTCCACACCTCACCCTGACGCCGAACGGACCCGGCAGTCTGCGCCGCGCCTGCCTGTTGTGCAACCCCAGCATGGGGGTACACATCGGCCAAATGGGTGAACCATGGGCCCATCTGGGGGCCAATCTTCCCAAACCCCCTCCTACGTCGGCCGGTCGAGGGGTAGCGTCCCGGTTAAATCGCCGGAAGAAGCCGGGTTAAACCGGGCTCAGCGGGATGCGGACCCTCCGCCGGTCCCGCGACCTTCGGCACTCGTCGTGGACGACCGACCTGGGGGTTTGCATGAGCGTGCCCGCGGAACGCGTACGGCAGCTGTCCGTGCACGACCGTCGTGGCCGCAGTGCCGGCCCCCGCCGGTCCTGGGCCTCCGCACAGCCCTTCGAGGTACGGCCCACCCCGTTCAACAGCTCGCTCGCGCGCTCCCTGCGGTGGGCCGACGTCTCCACCGCCTACAAGTGGCGGGCCGTCGCGCTCGACGCGCTCGCCGTCCTGGTCGTCGGCGTCGCGCTCGTCGTCCCCGTGTACGGGACGGGCCTCGACACCGTCGGTCGGATCGGGGTCGCCGTCGTCGGGTTCCTGTCGCTCGTCGCCCTGCTGCGCGGCTACGACGCGCGCACGCTCGGTGACGGCTCGACCGAGGTCCAGGCGCTCCTGCGCGCCGGGTTCATCGGCGCCACGAGCCTCATGGCCCTCAGCTACACCACCCAGGCCGAGGTCTCCCGCCTCGTGGTGTTCGCAGGCATCCCGCTGCTGGTGCTCCTCGCGCTCCTCGGCCGGTACGCGCAGCGCCAGATCCTGCACCGCCACCGGGTGCGCGGCATCGCGATGATGCGCACGCTCGTCATCGGCGACCCCGACGCCGTCGGGCGCGTCGTCGCGGACCTCGTCCGGGACCCGGCGCACGGCTTCCAGGTCGCCGGCATCTGCCTCCCGACGGTCGAGGCCGAGTCGCCGGTCGCGGGCGTGCCCGTCGTCGGTGCGATCGCCGACGTCCCGCAAGTCGTCGTCGACCGCGCCATCGAGACGGTCGTCGTCGCGGGCACCCACCTCACGGGTGAGGCGCTGCGCCGCCTGTCGTGGGCCCTGTCCCGTGCGCACGTGCAGCTCATCGTGGCCCCGGACCTGGTGGAGGTCACCGGCCCGCGCCTGAGCCTGCGCCCGACCGCCGGCCTCGTGCTCCTCGAGGTCCAGACGGGCGCCCCGCGCAGTCGCATGCTCGCCAAGACCACCCTCGACAAGGTCCTCGGCAGCGCCCTCTTCGCGTGCGCGGCCCCCGTCATCGGCGTGGCCGCCCTCGCGGTGCGGCTCACGTCGCCGGGGCCGGCGTTCTATCGCCAGACGCGCGTCGGGGTCGACGGCCGCACCTTCACGTTGTGGAAGCTGCGCAGCATGTACCTCGACGCCGACGCACGGCGCGAGGCCTACCTGGCGCTCACCGACCGCGACGGGCCGATGTTCAAGATGCGCACCGACCCGCGCGTCACGCCGGTGGGCCGCATCCTGCGCCGGTACTCGATCGACGAGCTCCCGCAGCTGCTCAACGTGGTCAAGGGCGACATGTCGCTCGTCGGGCCGCGGCCGCCGCTGGAGTCCGAGGTCGCGACGTACGCGGACCACGTGCACCGCCGCCTCCACGTCCGGCCCGGCCTCACGGGTCTGTGGCAGGTCAGCGGACGCGCGGACCTGTCGTGGGAGGAGTCGGTCCGCCTCGACCTGCGCTACGTCGACAACTGGTCGCTCGCGATGGACCTGCTGATCATCTGGAAGACCATCCGCGCCGTCATCGGGGGGTCAGGTGCCTACTGACGTACGCACAGCCCGCACCCGGACACCGAGCACACCCACCCGCCCCCGAGCAGACACCGGCACCGTCGCCCGCCTCCTCCACCGCGAGGGGGCGGGCGCATGCTGACCGCCCTCGCCAGGCACGAGCGCGACGCCGAGGCGATCGTCCCGGCCGGCGTGCACGAGTTCTTCGCCTCCGGTGCGGGCGACGAGGTGACCCTCGCGGAGGCGCCGGCCGCCTGGGCCCGGTACCGCCTGCGCCCGCGCGTCCTGCGCGACGTCGGCGAGGTCGACCTGACGACGACGCTCCTGGGCACCCGGCTCGCCCACCCGATCGGCATCGCGCCCGTCGGCTACCTCGGGCTGGTGCACCCGGACGGGGAGGTCGCGGTCGCCTCGGCCGCCCGTGAGCAGGGCGCGCTCCTCATCGGCTCGACACGCGCCGCGATGCCGATCGAGGACATCGGCGCCGCCGCGGGACCGTGGTGGTTCCAGGCGTACGTCATGCGCGACCGCGACCTGACCGCGCGGCTCGTCGAGCGGGCGGCGGCGGCCGGCGCGCAGGCGCTCGTCCTCACCGGCGACACCCCGTTGGTCGGGATCAAGCGCCGCGTGGGCGCCTCCCGGATCGCGATCCCCGACGAGACCTTCCTGGTGAACCTCGCCCGCCACCTGACCGGCTCGGCCGACCGCGCGGACGCCGAGCAGGACCCGACCGCGACGCTCGACGCCATCGGCTGGTTGCGGGACCTCAGCGGCCTGCCGGTGCTCGTCAAGGGCGTCCTGCGGGGCGACGACGCGCGGGCCTGCCTCGAGGCGGGCGCGGCCGGCGTCGTGGTGTCCAACCACGGCGGGCGGCAGCTGGACCGCTCCGTGCCCAGCGCCCAGGCCCTCGTCGAGGTGGTCGACGCCGTCGGCGGCGCGGGCCCCGTGCTCGTCGACGGCGGCATCCGGTCGGGCATCGACGCGCTCGTCGCACTCGCGCTGGGCGCCTCGGCGGTCCTCGTCGGGCGGCCCGTCGTGTGGGGCCTGGCGACCGCGGGCGCCGCGGGCGTCACCGAGGCCCTCGCCGCGCTCCGCGACGACCTCGCGCACGTGATGGCCCTGGCCGGCGCGCCGCGCCTGGCCGACGCGGACCGCAGCCTCGTGGCCTAGCGGCCCGCCCACCGAGCCGTCGCACACCAGCCGTCGCACACCAGCCGTCGCACATCGCGCCACAGGAGGCACCCATGGCAGACCGAACCCGCCCCGCGCGGGTCCTCATCGTCGTCCAGAACCTGTCGGTGCCCCTCGACCGGCGCGTGTGGCTCGAGTGCCAGGCGCTCGTCGCGGCCGGCCACCAGGTCGCCGTGATCTGCCCGCGCGAGCCCGACCAGCCGCCGCACCGCATGCTCGACGGCGTCCGGATCCACACCTATCGCCCGCCGAAGCCACGCTCGGGCGTCGCCGGCTACATGGCGGAGTTCGCGTACTGCTGGCTGCGCACGGCCGTCCTGAGCAGGTACGTGCACACCCACGAGGGCTTCGACGTCCTGCAGGCGTGCAACCCGCCCGACACCTACTGGCTCCTCGGGCGGATCTGGCGCCTCCTGGCGCGCAAGCGCTTCGTGTACGACCAGCACGACCTGAACCCCGAGGTCTACGTCGCACGCTTCGGCCGCACCGGCGTCCTGCACCGGGCCCTGCTGTGGCTCGAGGGGCGCACCTACGCCAGCGCGGACCACGTGATCTCCACGAACGAGTCGTACCGCGAGATCGCGACGACGCGTGGCCGCGTCCCGCAGCGTGCGACGACGATCGTGCGCAGCGCGCCCGACCCCGCGCGCATGCGCCGCGGCGAGCCGGACCCCACCCTGCGCCGCGGGCGCGAGCACCTGGTCTGCTACCTCGGGATCATGGGGCCGCAGGACGGCGTGGACCGCCTCCTGGACGCCGTCGACCACTACGTGCACGTCCTGGGCCGGACCGATGCCTCCTTCGGCCTCCTGGGCTTCGGGGACTGCCTGGAGGACCTGAAGGCGCAGTGCACGCGCCTGGGCCTGGACGACTACGTGACGTTCACGGGCAAGGTCGGCCCCCCCGAGATCGCCCGCTGGCTCTCCACGGCGTCCCTGGGGGTCACCCCGGACCCGGTGAACCAGTTCAACGACAAGTCCACGATGAACAAGACGCTCGAGTACATGGCCTACGAGCTGCCCGTGGTGGGCTTCGACCTGACCGAGAACCGCCGGTCGGCGGGCGACGCCGGCCTCGTGGTCCCCGACGACGACGCGCCCGCGCTCGCCCGGGCGATGGCGGACCTGCTCGACGACCCGGCCCGCTGCGCCCAGATGGGTGCGCTGGGGCGCAAGCGGGTCGAGGACGTCATGAACTGGGGCGCGCAGGTCGGGCCCTACGTGTCGGTGTTCGCCGACCTGGCCGAGCCGGCCGCCTCGCGCGTGCGCGTCACCGGCCGCTGACCGGCTGGATCGTCCGGGTGTCCGGCTCGGTGCCCGGGTCGCTGTCCGGGTCGCTGTCCGGCTCGGTGCCGGCTCCGGCGTCCGTTCCGGCGTCGGCGTCGCTGCTCGTGCCCGCCTCGGCCTTCTCGGGGTCACGGCTCAGGTAGCGCCAGGCGAGCACCACGCACGTGACGCCGTTGACCGCGCCCATGACGACGTCGGACGCGTGGTGCATGCCGCGGTAGAGGCGCGAGAACGCGATGAGGATCGGGATGGCGACGCAGACCGCCATGACGACCCGGCGCAGCGCCGGGTGGGTGATGCGCCGCGCCAGGAGGGCGAGCGTCAGGTAGAACGCCGCCGAGGCGCCGACGTGCCCGCTCGGGTAGCCGGAGGTGGGCGGGGCGTCGTCGAGCTGGGGCGTGTCGGGCCGCTCCCGCCCGACGACGATCGTCGCCGTGAGGAAGACGAACGCCTCGAGCGCGAGCGCGACGCCGGGCAGGACGCCGATCCACCAGCGGCCCGTGCGCCACCAGATGAACGCGCCGATGACCACGCACGCGATCGTCATCGGGGGAACGTCGCCCGATCTCGACCACCAGTACGTGAGGCTGTCCAGGAGGGGCGTGCGACCCTCCTGCAGCCAGTCGTTGAACCGGGCCTCGTCGCGCCACCCGTCGAGGGGGCCGACGATCACCAGCCCCACGGCGACGACGAGGGCCCACAGCCCGAGCGCAGGCAGGAACGCCCGGTGCCAGAAGTCCGACCAGGCCCCACCGACGGTGGGCGGCGTGGGGTCGTCGTAGCGGTCGAGGAACGGGGTGTGGGACGTCATCGCGCGGCCTCCGGCTCGTGCGTGGCGGGGGGATCGTCGTCCGGGCGGCGCCGGGACGAGGGCTGCTCGGGGTGGTGGCGGCCGAGGAACCCGAGGTAGGAGGCCCCGACCATCGCGGCGCCCAGGGCGAACCCGGCGACGACGTCGGAGGGGTAGTGCGCGCCGAGCAGCACCCGGTCCGCGCCCGTGACGAGGACGACGGCCGTCACGACGGTGACGAGTGCCGCGCGGCCGCGCCGGCCCAGCAGCGGCCACACGAGCACGACGAGCACGATGCCCGCGGCCGTGGTGTTCGTCGCGTGGCCCGACGGGAACGAGTAGCCCGGGGCCCGCGTGAGCGCGTCCTCGACGACGGGCCGCGCGCGCTGCACGAGCAGCTTGATGTCGAGCTGCAGGTTCCACGCGACCATGAGCGTGACGAACGCCCACAGGGCGCGCGTGCGCAGCCCGTGGCGCCGCCACACCCACAGGCACACGAGGCTCACGGCGAGGTTCACCCACCGCGGCACGAACGCCGCCTGCCAGGCCAGCAGCGCCTGGCGTAGGCCGTCGTGGTCGCGGACGGCGTCGGTCGCGGCGCGGACGACCTCCTGGTCGAACCGCACGACCACGGACGCCTCGGAGCGCACGACGGCGGCGAGCACGGTGACCGGGATGCCGACGGCGGCGGCGAGGGCGGCGGCGCGCAGCAGGCGCCGCTTCCGGCTCGGTGCACGGGTGCCGCCGGCGCCCGTGCCGGGCCCGTCGCCCGACTCGGGGCCGTCCAGGCGCGAGCGCTTGTCGTGCTCGAGGGCTGCCGGGCCCGTCGACGGGGTCATGTTCGGCAGGGTAAGTGGGGGGTCGCGAGTGCGCGCGCCGAGCGGATCCGCCCGGGTCAGTCGCGGTGGCGGACGAGCGTGGCGACGTCGTGCACGGCGGGCGGCCGCCACCACAGGGCCAGGCCGCCGTAGACGACGGCCCCGACCGCGGCGGCCGCGCCGAGCTGCACCGCGGGCCCCTCACCGGCATCGGCGAGGCCGAACGCCGTCGCCCAGGCCGCGACGGCCATGAGGGCGGTCATCGCCGCGTACGGCGCCAGGGCCCGGGCCATCGTCGACAGCCGCATGTCGATGAGCCGCAGGACGATCGCGTACCCGACGGGCACCTGGACGACCATCACCGCGAGGTAGGCGACGGCGAGGCCCCGCAGGCCCCACTGCAGCCCCAGCGCGAACGCGGCGAGCGTGAAGACGCCACTGGCCAGGCCCCAGCGGAACATCCAGTCCGCGCGGCCCTTGGCGCTGTAGAGGGTGTTCACGCAACTGAGGAGGGCCCCGAGCGCCCCGGCCGGTGCCATGAACCACAGCAGCGGAACCAGGGCCTCCCAGCGTTCGCCGAGCACCGTGAGCACGAGCGGCTCGGCGACGGCGGCCGCGCCGACCATGACGGGCAGCGTCACGAACGCGACGGCGCCCGCGGCGCGCGTGTACCCCTTGCGGAGCAGCTCGTCGTCGTCCTGCGCGCGGGCGAATGCGGGGAAGAGCACGGTCATGAGCACGCGGGAGATCGACTCCAGCGGGTAGCTGATCGTGCGCTGCGCGAGGGAGTACACGCCCAGGGGGCCCGTGCCCAGCCACCGGCCTACGAGCACCTTGTCGGTGTTCTGGAGCAGGAACGTCATCACGTTGTAGCCGGCGGTGTGGGCGCTGAAGGCGGCGATCTCGCGCAGCGACCCGAGGCTGAGGCTGCGCGTGGGCCGCCATCCGGAGCGGGTCCACGCGATGACCGAGCCGACGACGGCGGCGGCGACGTTGCCCCACACCATGGACCACACGCCGAAGCCGGCGAGCGCGAGCGCGATGGAGAGCGCACCGTTGGTGAGCGCGGCGGCCATCTCGACGGATGCCACCGTGTTGAACCGCATGGACCGCCGGAGCAGGGCGTGGTGCACCTGCGTGAAGCCGCCGATGACGATGACCAGGGCGAACGCACGGACCACGGGCTCGGAGCCGGACACGTCGAAGAAGTCGGAGATGAGGGGTGCGCCCGCGACCATGATCCCGCCGGCGACGAGGCCGCCGAGGACGTTGAGGTAGAACACCGAGCTGAGCAGCCGCTGGTCGACGGCCGGGCGCTGGATGATCGCGGCACCTGTGCCCAGGTCCTTGACCACCTCGAGACCGACGATCGTCGTCATGGCCACGGCGACGAGGCCGAACGCCTCGGGGGTGAGCAGGCGCGCGAGGATCACCGAGACGAGCAGGCGCGACAGCTGTGTGACGAGGCGTCCGGCGACCATCCAGCGCGTCGCGGACGCCAGGCGCCGGGTCGAGACGGCCGACGCGCCGGCGGGGTCCGTGACCGGGGGGGCCGTGGCGTCGCGGTCCCTCGGGTCTGCGGACGTGACGGCGGGGTCCGCGGCGTTCGGCGCCGCGGGGGCGTTCGGCTCGGTCGGCCGCGTCACGCCGGTCCGGCCGCCGTCGTGGGGGCGGCGTCCGCCCCGCCGACCTGCCAGTGCGTGAAGTAGCTGCCGGGGTTGACCATGTAGCGGACCGTCGCCTCGGGCACGTGCACCGTGCGGCGGGTGCGCGACAGGCGCCAGACGAGCTCCCAGTCCACGGGCGGCCGGACGCCGCGGCGTCGGCGGATGCGCGAGAACCGGACACCCCGGTCGCGGCGCACCACGATCGCGTTGGTGTCGACGAACGCCTTCTCGCGCATGAGGTCCCGGTCGAAGGGCACGGACAGGATGTCCATGAGGGTGCCGTCCGGGAGGACGCGCTCGAGGGCGGTGTAGACGAGGTCGGCGCCGTCGGCGAGCGCGGCGAGCGTGAGCCGGAGGTGGTCGGCGCGCCACGTGTTGTCGTCGTCGAGGAAGGCCGCGTACTCGGACTCCACGAGGCCGAGGCCGACGTTGCGCACGAGCCCGGAGTGGCCGCGGTGCCGCGACAGGGAGACGCCGATGACGCGCGGGTCGTCGGGCAGGCCGCTCAGCCCGCCGCCGTCGTCCACCACGACGACGACGTGGTCGGGGACGTCCTGGGCGAGCGCGCTGCGCACGGCCACGGCGAGGAGCTCGGGCCGTCGGTACGTCGGGATGACGGTGACGACGCTCGCGGTGCGCGGGCCGACGTGCGCCCGCAGCTGGGCCACCTCGCGGCGCTCGATCACCCACGCGCGCAGTGCGCCGGGGGACCGCAGGACCTTGTTGCGCGCCTCGTGGACCGGCCAGAGGCCGAACCGGCCGCGCAGCGCCGAGCGGATCACGCGGGAGGGCCCTCGACGTGCCACGGCGGGTCCTTTCGCTCGGGCGGAGCGGGCGGCGGGACGCCGTCCGGCGCCGTTGGTGGTCCACTTCCGCCCGGAGCGGGCGAAATACACGGTAGGCACCGAGAGTACGCTATGAACACTGACCAGCGAGCCCTCGTCGGACCCTCGCGGACGGGGGAGGAGGTGGCCGTGCCAAGCCCCCGCGCGCGGACTGCCGTCCTGTCCCTGCGCGAGTACTCCCACCGGGTCTGGACGGCGTCGCAGTACGAGTTCGAGGACGTCGTCGCGGCCGTCGACGACGTCCGGCTCGTCGCCCCCCGCGCGCTCGCCTCGCGGCCCCCGACGGCGGCCATCAACGGGCTGGCCAACCGGGCGCGCCGCGTCGTCGGACGCCCGCGCCGGCGCCCGGTCGCGGACGTCACCGAGGTCGCCGACGCCGACCTGTTCTTCGCCGTCTTCGCCGCACCGCACGAGATCGGGGTGCTGCCCGCCGCGCGCGCGCAGGTCGCGCGCTCGCAGGTCAAGGTCGCCTTCATCGTCGAGCTCTGGGTGCCGCAGCTCCCCGCGGTCCGCGACTACCTGCGCCAGCTGCGCGGGTTCGACCACATCTTCCTGTTCAACCGCGACGCCATCGGCCACGTCGAGGAGGTCACGGGCGTCCCGTGCTCCTACCTCGCCACGGCGGTCGACGCCGACCGGTTCGCGCCGCGGGTGCCCGCCCCGGCCCGCAGCATCGACGTCACGAGCTACGGCCGCCGCCTCCCCGGCACGCACGAGGCCCTGCGGCGCGAGATGGCCGCCGGGCGCCTGCACTACCAGTACGACACCGTGCGCGGCGCGTTCGACGTGAGCGACCCCGTCGAGCACCGCGAGGTCCTCGCCTCGACGCTGCAGCGCAGCCGCTACGCCGTCGTCTACAAGAACAACGACGAACCCGAGCGCGTGCACCGCACCGGCGGCGAGGAGTCCCTCACCAACCGCTACTTCGAGGTGCTCGCCGCGGGTGCGGTCATGCTCGGCTCCGCGGCCGAGTGTGACGACTTCGGCGCGTGCTTCGACTGGCCGGACGCCATCGTGCCGGTCCCCGCGCCCGCGCCCGGGATCGCGGACGTCATCGCCGAGCTGGACACCCAGCCGCAGCGCCTCGCCGCCGCGAGCCTCGCGGGCGTCACGACGTCGCTGCGCCGCCACGACTGGGCGCACCGGTGGCAGGAGGTGCTCAGCGCCGTCGGGCTCGAGCCCGCGCCCGCGCTCGCCGGGCGTCTGGCGCACCTCGAGGAGCGCGCGCAGGCGCACGAGGTGGCCGCCGTCGGCGCCGGCGCTGAGCCGGCCGGCCCGCCCGCCGGGAGCTGAGCCACCCGGGCAGGTGGCCACCCGTCAGGACAGGTCGACGGGCTCGCCGGTGTCCGCCCACACGTTGCCCGACGCCCGGAACGCGTCGTGCTCGGGGTAGAGCGGACCCCATCTGCTGCCGCGGCCGAAGACGTTGTCCACGAACGCGACGTTGCGGCCCTCGACGTACACGCTGTAGCCGCCACCGTTGATGAAGTTCCGCTCGACGACGACGTCGTGGTTGCCGCCGTTCGCGTCCTCGAGGAAGACCGCGGCGTTGTACTCGGGAGCCCAGGGGCCGAGGTCGAACGTGTTGCCGCGGAGCGTCAGGCCCACCACGCCGCGCACCTGGATGCCGTCGTAGTGGCTCTCGGGGTCCACCTGCGGGGAGTGGATCCACGAGTCCTCGATGACGATGTCGCTCGTCGGGGCGCGCCCCGACGTGACATGGATCCCGTCCTCGCCCTGCCGGCCGAAGATGTCGACGCGACTCGCCCGGAAGCTCGTGGCGCCCGAGACGGCGAGGGAGCCGATCTCGCTGTCCTCGAGCACCTGGCCGGTGCCGCGGAACGCGACGTGCCCCTCGATGCGGGAGTTGCGCACCACCTGGTTCGCGCCGGTGAGGACGACGTCGCCGGAGATGAGCACGCCGTCGAGCACCAGGCCGTCCTCGTCGAACTGGGCCGGATCCACCGCCGTGAGCGTGACGCCGGCGGGTACCCCCGTCGTGTCCGGCCCGGCGGTGACGCTCGCGGGTGCGGTGGTCTCCTCGGGGGCGGAGGTGTCCTCGGGGGTGGGGGTCGACGGCGGCGGCGTCGTGGGCTCCTCGGCGCTCGGCCACGCCGTGGGCCAGCAGCTCGCGTCGACCTCGGCGGGGTCTGCCGAGCCCGCGACGGGGTCGGGCTCCGGTGGCAGCGTCGCGGACCTCTCGAGGGCCTGGGTGGTCGGGCACGGCGCGTCCGGCCCGGGCCCGCTGAGCCGGTCCATGACGACGTAGCCCGTCACGCCCGCCGCCACCATGGCCACGCCGGTGAGCACGGCCGTGCCCAGGCGCCGGCTCACGGGGTCCACCCGCGTCCGGTCGGCACGACGTCGGGAGCCGAGTCGGGAGCCGAGCTGCGGGCCGAGTCGGGGGCCAGGTCGGGAGCCGAGCCGCGGTCCTCGTCGAGGGCGGGGTCGCCCTGGTCCGGCCGCGCGAGCCACCGGGTGATGGGTCCGGGTCGCCGCTCGCGCGGGGGCAGGTCGAGCTCGGGGCGCGTGCGGTCGAGCTGCTCGCCCCACCGGGGTCGGCCCACCTCGAGACGCCACAGCGCGCCGGCGGCCCCCATGAGGATGAAGGCCACGCCGGCGGCCATCCGGAAGCCCAGGCCGTCGAACGTGAACCAGGTGACCGCGCTGACGGCGGTCGACGCCGCGAGCGCCTGGCCCAGCGAGCGCGACGTCGGGTCGACGCCGTGGTGGTACACCCCGCGGCCCGTGGACATGGCCACGACCAGGAGGACCGCCAGCACGGCGACGCCGACGACCCCACCGGTGAGCAGGCGGTTCAGGTACTCGTTGTCCAGGAAGAAGTACGCCTCGGGCGGGAAGGTGCCCAGTCCCCGGCCGAGCCACGGTCGCTCGACGAAGTATGCCCACACGAGCGGGTAGTCCTGCGTGCGGCCCTCGATGCTCGGGTCCTCGCCGAGGAACAGGAACGCGCTGCGCAGGGTGCCGAGCAGGCCCGGGAAGGCCAGCCGCATCGCCACGAGCAGGAGGACGCCGGCCGCGAGGAGGTTCCACCGGCGCCGCCAGCTCCACGCGACGGCCATCATGGCGCCCCCGACGGCGATGCCGAGGATCGAGGAGCGGGAGATCGACATGGGGATCCCGACCGTGATCACCCCGACGGCGACCCACCACCAGCGCGACGGCCGCACGCCCGTGCGGCTGGTCGTGGCGAGGTGCAGGGCGACCGGCAGGAGCACGGCGAGGACGACGCCGTACTCGATCGGGTGCACCGCGGTGCCCATGACGCGCGTGAGGAAGGAGCGCTCGGCGTTGATCTCGACGTCCTGCAGCGCGAGGCCGGGAACGGCGATGTAGTCCTGGGGGCGTGCACCGGTGACGAACTGGACGATGCCCAGGCCGGCCATGAAGGTTCCGCCGAGCACGAGGAGCTTCAGCAGCCGCTCGAGGTGCTCACGCGAGCGGACCCCGTCGGCGGTCAGCAGGGCGAGACCGATGAAGCCGACGGAGGCGATGAGGGTGCGGTCCATCGAGGACGCCTCGTACGACAGCAGGGGCCGCGCGAGCCCGACGGCGTAGGCGAGCACCGTGCCGGCCGCGAACAGGTACACCGCCGTGCGCACCGGCTGCAGGCCGGTGGCGAGCGACCCCGGCGCCAGGCGGCCCAGGGCGTAGGCGACTGCCGCCGCGAGGGCCGCGAGCGCCGCGGGGTTGCCCACCGAGCCCAGCGGCTCGAGGATCAGCCGCCCGGGTAGGGCGAAGGCGAGCACGACGAAGGCGTAGACCGCCAGGAGCGGGTCCCGCAGGAGCGGGAGCCGGCCGGTGTCCGCCATGGGGTCAGTCGCGCCGGCCGTGCCGCGCGGCAGCCGTGGTGACGGGCTCGTCGGCGACGATCGCGGTGTCCAGCGACGGCTCGGCGGCCGCGAGGCGGTCGCCGCGGTCCCTGCGCTCGGGGTGGTCGGTGTGCTCGGTGTGCTCGGCCCGGTCGGCCCGGTCGGCCCGGTCGGCCCGGTCGGCCCGGTCG
>JAEYXM010000121.1 GCA_023428465.1 Actinomycetes bacterium | reverse complement strand
CCGGCACCCTGCCGGGCCTGCTGCCGGGCGGTCGCCCGGTCGGCGAGGCCCAGGCGCGCGTGGACCTGCAGGCCATGTGGGGCGTCGAGCGGCTGCCCGCCGCCCCGGGCCGTGACACGGGCGCGATCCTCGCGGCTGCGGCAGCCGGTGAGCTGGGCGGCCTCGTCGTCGGCGGCGTGGACCCGGCGGACCTGCCGGACCCGGCCGCCGCGCGCGCGGCGCTCGAGGGCGTGGGCTTCCTCGTCAGCCTCGAGGTGCGCTCGTCCGCGGTCACCGAGCTGGCCGACGTCGTCCTGCCCGTCGCGCCGCCCGTCGAGCGGCCCGGCACGTTCCTGAACTGGGAGGGCCGTCCGCGGCCGTTCCCGCAGGCCCTGACCTCGACGGCGATGCCGGACCACCGGGTCCTCGACGCGCTCGCGGACCGGCTGGACGTCGCCCTCGGGCTGCGCACCCTCGCCGACGTGCACGCCGAGCTCGACCAGCTCGGCGCGTGGGACGGCGCGCGCGTGGCCGCACCGGATGTGCGCCCGGCGGCGCCGCCGGAGGTCGGCCCCGGCGAGGCGGTGCTGGCCACCTGGCACCTGCTGCTCGACGCGGGGCGTTGCCAGGACGGCGAGCGGTTCCTCGCGGGTACCGCGCAGCGGCCGGTCGCGCGGCTGTCCGCCGCGACGGCCGCCGGGCTCGGGGTCGCCACGGGCGACGCGGTCACGGTGCGGTCGACGGCCGGTCAGGTCACCCTGCCGCTCGTCGTCACGCCGATGCCCGACGCCGTCGTGTGGGTGCCGACGAGCTCGACGGGCTCGATGGTCCGTGCCACGCTGCGGGCCGACGCCGGCGACGTGGTCACCGTGGCCGCTGCGGCCCTGCCGGCCGCGGAGGCCGCTGCGGCCCTCCCGGCCGGCGACGGTACCGGGAACGACGGAGGGGAGCTCTGATGCGCGGGCTGCTGCTCGCCGCCGCGGCCGACCAGGCCACGACCGGCGCCGCGGACTTCTCGAACGACACGTGGTGGCTCGTCCTCATCAAGGCCGTCGCCATCATCGTGTTCCTGCTCCTGTCGGTGCTCATCGCGATCTGGTTCGAGCGCAAGGTCGTCGCCCGGATGCAGTACCGGCCGGGCCCCAACGTGCACGGCCCGTTCGGCCTGTTCCAGTCGATGGCCGACGCGATGAAGCTCCTGTTCAAGGAGGACGTGATGGTCCGCGCCGCGGACCGGATCGTCTACGTCGTCGCGCCCATGATCAGCGTGTTCTGCTCGCTGCTCGTGTTCGCCGTCATCCCGTTCGGGCCGGCGGTGTCGATGTTCGGCATCACGTCGCCGCTGCAGCTCACCGACTTCCCGGTCGCGGTGCTCTACATCCTCGCCGCCGCGGCGCTCGGCGTGTACGGCATCGTGCTCGGCGGCTGGTCGTCCGGGTCCACGTACCCGCTGCTCGGCGCCGTCCGCTCGACCGCCCAGGTCATCAGCTACGAGCTCGCGATGGGCCTGTCGCTCGTCAGCGTGTTCGTCATGGCCGGGTCCATGTCGACGTCGGAGATCGTGAACAGCCAGACGCAGGTCTGGTGGTTCCTGCCGCTGCTGCCCGCGTTCCTGCTCTACCTGATCTCGATGACGGGCGAGACGAACCGCCTGCCGTTCGACCTCCCCGAGGCCGAGGGCGAGCTCGTCTCCGGCTACATGACCGAGTACTCGTCGATGAAGTTCGCGTGGTTCTTCCTCGCGGAGTACATCAACATGCTCAACGTCTCCGCGGTTGCGACGACCCTGTTCCTCGGCGGCTGGCGGGCCCCGTGGCCGCTGTCCGCGATCGGCGACGGCGTGCTCAACACCGGCTGGTGGCCGGTGCTGTGGTTCCTCGCCAAGCTCTGGCTGTTCATGTTCTTCTTCGTCTGGGTGCGCGGCACGCTCGTGCGCTTCCGGTACGACCAGTTCATGCGCTTCGGCTGGAAGGTGCTCATCCCGGTCGGCCTCGTGTGGGTCGTCGCGGTCGCGGTCGTCCAGGGCGTGCGCCGCTTCGGCGGGATCGAGCCGAGGACGATGTACATCGCGCTCGCGATCATCGCCGTCGTCGCCGCGGCCGTGTCCTTCCTGATCCCCGAGAAGCCCGAGCCGGCACCGGCCAAGCGCAAGAAGAAGAGGTTCGACGCGTTCGCCGACGGCTACCCCGTCCCACCCCTGCCCGGGCAGAAGCTGCCGCCGTCGCCGCGCGCGGCGCGACCGCGCGCCCGGGCCGAGGCGGACGAGGCGGCGCAGGCGCCCGCGATCGCCGCGGCGACGGCTGCGGCCGACGCGACCGCCGAGAAGGAGGAGCCGCGTGGCTGACAAGGACATCACGCGCCGCGGGTCGGCGGAGGTCGGCGCCCCTGCGCCGTACGAGCCGCTGCGACCCCAGCGCACGGGTCTCGGCGGGATGCTGGCCCCCGTCGCGGGTTTCGGCGTGACCCTGTCGTCGATGTTCAAGCCGACGGTCACCGAGCAGTACCCGTTCGAGAAGGCACCGGTGAAGCCCCGCTACCACGGGCGTCACCAGCTCAACCGGCACCCCGACGGCCTCGAGAAGTGCATCGGCTGCGAGCTGTGCGCGTGGGCGTGCCCCGCCGACGCGATCTACGTCGAGGGCGCCGACAACGCGCCTGAGGCGCAGTTCTCGCCGGGCGAGCGGTACGGCCGCGTCTACCAGATCAACTACCTGCGCTGCATCTTCTGCGGCCTGTGCATCGAGGCGTGCCCGACGCGCGCGCTCACGATGACCAACGAGTTCGAGCTGGCCGGCCCGACGCGGCGCGGGATGATCTACGAGAAGCAGGACCTGCTCGCACCGCTCGGCGACGACATGCTCGCGGCGCCGCACCCGATGGTGCCCGGTACGGACGACGACGACTACTACCGTGGCGCCGTGACCGGCCCGGTCGCCGAGCAGGTCGAGTGGGTGGCCGAGCACCGGCCGGACGACCCGTCACTGGCACGCGCGCGGTCGGCGGCACGCACGGAAGGGACGGCGCGATGACCCCCGGGGCGCTCGGCGTCGGGCTCGGTGCGGTCACCGGGCTCGCGGAGACCGGCACCACCTCGACCGGCGAGGCGATCCTGTTCTGGTGCCTGGCACCCGTGATGGTGATCGCGGCGCTCGGCCTCGTCTTCGCCCGGCGCGCGGTCTACGCGGCCATGAGCGTCGTCGTCGTGATGGTGTGCCTCGCGGTGATGTACATCGCGCAGGAGGCGCCCTTCCTCGGCATCGTGCAGGTGATCGTCTACACCGGTGCGGTGATGATGCTCTTCCTGTTCGTGCTCATGCTCGTCGGCGTGGACGCGTCCGACTCGTTCGTCGACGCGCTGCGCAACCAGCGCTGGCTGGCCCTTCTCATGGGGGCCGGGCTCGGCGCGGTCCTCGTCGGCGTGGTGCTGCAGGCGCGTGACATCACCCCGGTCGGCCTCTCGCAGGCGAACGCCGAAGGCAACCCCGTCGGCGTCGCCCGCGTCCTCTTCGGCGACTACGTGCTCACGCTCGAGGTCGTCGGCATCCTGCTCATCACCGCGGCGGTCGGCGCCATCGTGCTCACGCACCGCCAGCGCCTCACGCGCAAGGTGACACAGAAGGAGATGGCTGACGCGCGCGTCGCCTCGAAGGGCCGGCTCACGCCGCTGCCCGCGCCGGGCGTGTACGCGCACAGCAACGCGATGGACGTCGCCGCGCTCGGGCCCGACGGGCGCCCGCTGGAGGACTCGGTGCCGCGCGTCCTGCGGGTGCGCGGCCAGGAGCGCTCGGTGTCCGAGGTGCACGCGCAGCTCGATGCCGACGCCGGGACGGGGTCCGCGCCGCCGGAGCGCGCGATCACGGGTGAGGAGGAGGTGCGGTGAACCCCGCCAACTACGTGGTGCTCGCCGCCATCCTGTTCACGATCGGCGCGACGACCGTCCTGGTGCGGCGCAACGCGATCATCGTCTTCATGGGCATCGAGCTCATGCTCAACGCGGCGAACCTCGCGTTCGTCACGTTCGCACGGCTGAACGGTGATCTCTCCGGTCAGGTCGTGGCGTTCTTCGTCATGGTGGTCGCCGCAGCGGAGGTCGTGGTCGGCCTCGCGATCATCGTGGCGATCTACCGGACCCGCCGGTCGGCCTCGGTCGACGACGTCAACCTGCTGAGGAGCTGAGGGTGACCACCACCGCACTCGCCGGGCTCGCCGTCGTCGGCTCCGCGGCCACCGCCGCCCCGGCCCCGGCCCCCGTGAACGCCGCGTGGCTGCTCGTGGCGCTGCCCCTGCTCGGTGCCGCCGTCCTGCTGCTCACGCGGCGCGCGGACCGCTGGGGGCACTGGCTGGGCGTCGCGATGTCCGGGTCGGCGTTCCTCGTCGCCGTCGTCCTGTGGATCGCCCTGCTGGGCCGCGACGCCGCCGACCGCGTGCTCGTCGCGTCGTACGGCACGTGGATCCCGGCCGGGGACTTCTCCGTGGACCTGGGCATGCGCGTCGACCCGCTCGCGCTGACGTTCGTGCTGCTGGTGACCTTCGTGGGCACGCTCATCCACGTGTACTCGGTCGCGTACATGGCCCACGACCCGCACCGGCGCCGCTTCTTCGCGTACCTGAACCTGTTCGTCGCCGCGATGCTCCTGCTGGTGCTCGCCGACTCCTACGTGCTCCTGTTCGTCGGCTGGGAGGGTGTCGGCCTCGCGTCGTACCTGCTCATCGGCTTCTGGGACCACGAGCGGCCCAACGCGGTCGCCGCGAAGAAGGCGTTCGTCGTCAACCGCGTCGGCGACCTGGGGTTGATCTCCGCGATCATGGCGATGGTCGCGGTGTTCGGCACGACGGACATGACGGCCGTCGCGGACGCCGCCCCGGGCGCGAGCCAGGGCTGGCTCACGTTCATCGGCCTGGCGCTCCTCCTCGCGGCGTGCGGCAAGTCCGCGCAGTTCCCGCTGCAGTCCTGGCTGGGCGACGCGATGGCCGGCCCGACGCCGGTCTCCGCCCTCATCCACGCGGCGACCATGGTCACCGCGGGCGTCTACCTCGTGGTCCGCTCGGGCGCGATCTACGACGGCGCGCCGGACGCCCAGCTGGTGGTCGCCGTCGTCGGCGCGATCACGCTGGTCTTCGGGGCCGTGGTCGGCTGCGCGAAGGACGACATCAAGAAGGTCCTCGCGGCGTCGACGATGTCGCAGATCGGCTACATGATGCTCGCCGCGGGCCTCGGCCCGATCGGCTACGCGTTCGCGATCTTCCACCTGCTCACGCACGGCTTCTTCAAGGCGGGGCTGTTCCTCGGCGCCGGTTCGGTCATGCACGGCATGAGCGACCAGGTCGACATGCGCCGCTTCGGGGCGCTGGCCACGTCGATGAAGGTCACCTGGCTGACGATGGCGCTGGGCTGGCTCGCGATCATCGGTGTCCCGCCGTTCTCGGGGTTCTGGAGCAAGGACCGCATCGTCGAGTCCGCGTTCGCGCTCGAGGGCGGCTGGGAGCCGTGGGTGTTCGGCACGGTCGCGCTCGTCGGCGTCGGGATCACCGCGTTCTACATGTCGCGCCTGTTCTTCATGACGTTCCACGGCGAGCGTCGTTGGGACGACGGGTCCGGCGTCGTGCCGGCCGGTGTCCCGGCGGGCGCGGTCCAGCACCCGCACGAGTCGCCGCGTCTCATGACGTGGCCGATGATCGCGCTCGCGGTCGGCTCGGCGGTGCTCGGTGGGGCGCTTGCGATCGGCGGGGCGTTCACGACGTGGCTCGAGCCCGTGACCGGGCACGTCGAGCACCACGACCCCGTGCTCCCCGTGCCGCTGATCATGGCGGTGACGTTCCTGCTCATCGCCGCGGGCGTCGCGCTCGCGTGGCGCCAGTACGCGGCCGCGCCGGTCGCGGTCGCCGCGCCGCGCGGGTCGGTGCTCACGCGGGCCGCCCGCCGCGACCTGTTCCAGGACGCGGTGCAGGAGGCCGTCGTGATGCGGCCCGGGCAGTACCTCACGCGCTCGCTCGTCTACGGTGACCGGACGGTCGTGGACGGCGGGGTGTCCGGCCTCGGCCGGGCCGTCGCCGGCGCGGGCGAGCTGGTACGCCGGGCGCAGAACGGCTTCGTCCGCTCCTACGCCCTGACCATGGCCCTCGGCGTCGTCGTGCTGGCCGCCGTCGTCGTCCTCGTCCGGATCTGAGGGGAACCATGATCACCTCGTCCTTCCCCTGGCTCACCCTGCTGGTGGTGCTGCCGCTCGTGGGCGCCGCCGCGGTGTGGCTGCTGCCGACGTCCCTGCGCCGGTGGTCGCGCCACGTGGCCCTCGGGGTCTCGCTCGCGACGCTCGTGCTCGGCATCGCAGCGGCGGTCGCGTTCGACATGGCCGACGCCGCGACGGTGCAGCTCGGTCAGCAGGCGGCCTGGATCCCGGCGTTCGGCGTGAGCTACGCGGTCGGCGTCAACGGGCTGGGCCTGTCGCTCATCCTGCTGTCGGTCTTCCTCGTGCCCGTCGTGATCCTCGCGGCTTGGCGTGAGCACGGGGCCCCCGCGGCCGCCACGGCCGCCGGGTCGACCGAGCCCGACGACGGCCGCCGGATCCGCGACTACGTCGCCCTGATCCTCGTGCTCGAGGCGTTCATGGTCGCCGTGTTCGCGGCGCGCGACGTGTTCCTCTTCTACGTCCTCTTCGAGGCGATGCTCATCCCGGTCTACTTCATGATCGGCCTGTTCGGCGGCGCCCAGCGCCGCTATGCCGCAGTGAAGTTCCTCATCTACTCCCTCGTCGGCGGTCTGGTGATGCTCGTGGGCGTCATCGCGCTCTACGTGCACGGCCCGCAGGGCGACCAGGGCTTCCTCGTGGACACCCTGGTCGGCACGGAGCTGTCCACCTGGACCGGGCGCCTGATCTTCCTGTCGTTCTTCTTCGCGTTCGCGATCAAGGCGCCGATGTGGCCGGTGCACACGTGGCTGCCCGACGCCGCCGAGCAGGCGCCCGCGGGCACGAACGTCCTGCTCGTCGGGGTCCTCGACAAGGTCGGCACGTTCGGGATGCTGACGCTCTGCCTCCCGCTGTTCCCGGAGGCGTCGCGCTGGGCCGCGCCCGCGATCATCGTGCTCGCCGTCGTGTCCGTCCTGTACGGCGCGTTCCTGGCCATCGGCCAGGAGGACCTGATGCGGCTGATCGCGTACACGTCGGTGAGCCACTTCGGCTTCATCGTGCTGGGCATCTTCGCGTTCACCGCGGTGAGCATCGAGGGCGCGTCGCTGTACATGCTCACGCACGGCCTCTCGACGGGGGCGCTGTTCCTCTTCGCCGGGTTCCTCGTGCGGCGCTGGGGCACGGCGCGCATCGCGAGCTACTCGGGCCTGCGGACGGTGGTCCCGGTGCTCGCGGGGACGTTCCTGGTCGCCGGCCTGTCGGCCCTGTCCCTGCCGGGCACGGCGCCGTTCGTCAGCGAGCTGCTGGTCTTCGTCGGGTCGTTCCCGCAGAACCGCGCCGCCACCGTCGTCGCGACGATCGGCGTAGTCCTCGCAGCCCTGTACGTCCTGCTGACCTACCAGCGGATCTTCACGGGCGCGGTCCGGGATGAGCTGCCGGCGGCGCGGGACCTCACGACGCGCGAGCGGTGGGTCGCCGGCCCGCTGATCGCGGCGATCCTCGTGCTCGGCTTCTGGCCCGGCCCCGCGCTGGACCTGGTGCGCGACCCCGCCGAGGCGTCGCGCGTCAGTGTCGGCGTGGACGATCCTCCACCCGTGCTCGGGGAGGGCCCGCACGCGGGCGGGCAGGGCGCGACGAACGACGAGACGGCGGACGGGAGCGGTGACCGATGATCGACCCCGTCGCGGAGTTCGTGGCCCCGGACATCCAGTGGGCCTACCTGACGCCTGTCCTCGTCGTCCTCGGCGCGGGCGTGATCGGCGTGCTCGTCGAGGCCTTCGTGCCCACCGCCGTGCGCCGCACCGTGCAGCTCGTCCTGTCGCTGCTGGCGACGGGCGGCGCCGTCCTCGCGACGGCCCTGCTCTGGGACGAGGTGCACGCGACGGGCGGGACCCGCGTCGCGGGCGGCGTCCTGACGATGGACGGCCCCGCCCTCGTGCTGCAGGGCATGGTGGCGCTGCTCGGGCTCGTCGCCCTGCTGGTCATCGCGGACCGCACCGACGCCGGTGAGGACGCCTTCGCGGCGTCGGCGGCGGGCGTGCCCGGCAGCGAGTACGAGGCCGAGGCGGAGCGCCGCGGGCTCGTGCAGACCGAGGTCTTCCCGCTGGTGCTCTTCTCGCTCGGCGGCATGATGCTCTTCCCGGCCGCGGGCGACCTGCTGACGCTCTTCGTGGCGCTCGAGGTCCTCTCCCTGCCGCTGTACCTCCTGTCCGGCATGGCCCGTCGTCGGCGCCTGCTCAGCCAGGAGGCGTCGATGAAGTACTTCCTCCTCGGCTCGTTCGCGTCGGCGTTCTTCCTGTTCGGTGCGGCGCTGCTGTACGGCGTCGCCGGGTCGGTCGACCTGGGCGCGATCGCGCTCGCCGCCGGCCGGTACTCGAGCCTGGACCCGATGCTCCTCGCGGGCGTCGTGCTGGTCCTCGTCGGTCTGCTGTTCAAGGTCGGTGCCGTGCCGTTCCACTCGTGGACGCCGGACGTCTACCAGGGCGCTCCCACGCCGATCACCGGCTTCATGGCCGCGTGCACCAAGGTCGCGGCGTTCGGTGCGCTGCTGCGCATCGTGTACGTCGTCCTGCCGCCGCTGGAGTGGGACGTCATGCCGATCCTGTGGGCGGTGGCGGTCCTGACGATGGTGGTCGGCACGGTCGTGGCGATCGTGCAGACCGACGTGAAGCGGATGCTCGCGTACTCCTCGATCGCGCACGCCGGGTTCGTGCTCGTCGGTGTCGTGGCGCTCGAGAAGCGCGGCGTCAGTGGCGTGCTCGTCTACCTGCTGGCGTACGGGCTCGCGACGATCGGTGCGTTCGCGGTCGTCACGCTCGTCCGCGAGGTGCATGCCGGCGGCGGCACGGCCGTCGTCGCGGAGGCGACGCACCTGTCGCAGTGGGCGGGCCTCGGCAAGCGGCACCCGCTGCTGGCGCTCACGTTCACGCTCTTCCTGCTGTCGTTCGCGGGCATCCCGCTGACCGGTGGCTTCACGGGCAAGTTCGCGGTGTTCACCGCGGCCGTCGAGGGCGACCTGGCGTGGCTCGCGGTGGTCGGCGTGGTGGCCTCGGCTGCGGCCGTGTTCTTCTACGTCCGGCTCATCGTCCTGATGTTCTTCACCGACGCCGTGGGCACGCCGGGGGAGACGACGACCGTCATCCGCGGCCGTGGGCTGGCGATCGTCGCGATCGCGGTGACCGCCGCCGGGACCGTCCTGCTGGGCGTGCTCCCGTCGCCGGTGCTGGAGCTCCTCGCAGAGGCGGCGAGCTTCCTGCCGTGACCCAGTCCCTGCCGGTGGCCGACCCCGCCCTCGCCGACGCGCTCGCGCGTCGGCTCGAGGTCGTCGAGGGGCGCCTCCAGGAGGCGGTGGCGCACGCGGACGGCCTGGCCGACGCCGCGTCGCGGCACCTCGTCTCCGCGGGCGGCAAGCGGCTGCGACCCCTGCTCGTGCTCCTGTGCGCCGAGCTCGGCGACCCGGGTCGGCCGGAGGTGGTCGACGCGGCGGCCGTCGTCGAGCTCACGCACCTCGCGACGCTCTACCACGACGACGTCATGGACTCCGCGCCCGTGCGGCGGGGGGCGCCGTCGGCGCACGAGGTGTGGGGCAACCAGGTCGCGGTCATCACCGGGGACCTGGTCTTCGCGCGAGCCTCGGCGATCGCGGCGGGCCTCGGCCCGGTGGCGATCCGCATCCTCGCGGAGACGTTCGAGCGCTTGTGCCTGGGCCAGCTCCACGAGACGGTCGGCCCGCAGCCCGGCGACGACCCCGTCGAGCACTACCTGCAGGTGCTGTCCGACAAGACGGCGAGCCTCATCGCGACGTCGGCCCGGTTCGGTGCGATGTTCGGCGGCGCGTCGGCGGAGGTCGAGGCCGCACTCGTGGCCTACGGCGAGGCGGCGGGCGTCGCGTTCCAGCTCGCCGACGACGTGATCGACCTGTCCTCCGACGCCGCGACCACGGGCAAGACGCCGGGCACCGACCTGCGCGACCGCGTGCCGACGATGCCGGTCCTGCTGCTGCGCCGGCGGGTCGCCGCGGGCGAGGGCACTCCCGCCGACGCCGACCTCCTGGCGCTCCTCGACTCCGACCTGTCCGATGACGCCGCCCTGGCCACTGCGGTCGCCGCGTTGCGGGGGCACGACGTCGTCGCCGCCACCCAGGTGCAGGCGGTCGCGTGGGCCGACCGGGCGGTCCGTGCGCTCGCGCCTGTGCCGGACGGCCCGGTCAAGGACGCGCTGGTGCGGTTCACGGAGGCGCTGGTCCACCGCACGTCCTGAATCCGCGGCCCGGTCTCGCGCCGCTCCGCGCCGCTCCGCGAGACGGTTGCGGACTGTCGCGGGATCCGGGCACGGCGCCGTGGCTCGAGCCGCTGGGGTCCCCGCGTGCGTCAACCTCGGGGGGAGGCATGATGGCGCGGCCATGGCAGTGGTTGCTAGTGGTGGTCGGGTTCGGGCTGCTCATCCTGGTCCCGCCGGGCGTGCGTCTGGGCAACACGGGAATCGCCTGGTGCGAGCCCATCGGGGAGTTCCGTGAGCAGATCGGCTTCTCCAACCCGCTGACCAACAGCCAGGTCGAGGCGGTTGCCGCCTACTTGCACGAATACGACTACCTCGTCGACGAAGGGGATAACGCGCTGGCGACGGAGATCGCCATCCGGGCGTGCGAGGGCGCGCGGGACGACCGCCGGACGCTCATCATCGTCGCGGCGATCGCGGTCGCGACCGTCGTCGTCCGCCGAAGCGTCCGGGAGGCAGCCCGTCGCCCGGAGGTCGCAGGCGAGGCGGAGGCATCATCGGAAGGGGAGAGCCGTGGCTGAGAGTCTCGGGATCTCAGACGACCTGGTCGGGCGGCTCAAGTGCTCCGCCATCGACGCGTGGATGCACGACCAGGGCTACATGCGCCGCGACGGGCACTACCTGAAGTTCGACAGCATGAGCGAGTCCAGGGTCACCCGGCCGGCGCCAGGCGGCCAGGGCGGCGGCGTGTGGACGATCGACGGCGAGCTGGCTGACACGGCCGCGTTCGAAGAGTGCTTCGCTCAGATCCGGGAGACCATCGACTCTCTCGTCGCACCGTTCCGGACCCTCCCCGACCCCGATGCGATTCACAGCCTTACGGGAGAGTGCCGCCAGGTCTCGAGCGCGTTGTCCGGCACCGCTACGGCAACGGATGGGTTCGTCGCCGGTGCGGGCCCGATGACAGCCAGCCTCGAGCGCATCGAGTCCAACCTCGACAACATGGCCGGGACGTTCATCGCGTCCTACAAGTCGCGGTTCCTGGGCCAGCTGAGAGCAGTCGTCGGAGGGTTCTGCGCCATCTCCTGGATCCGCTGCACCGCGCTCGTGGCACAGGAGTCCCTGTGGACGGAAGCGCGCACCCACCTGGACGCCGTGCTCGCCATGACGTGCGACGCGATGGCGAGGGTCGCCACGGACGACGGCATCGAATGGCAGGACGTCCTGATCGTCGTCGGTGCGGTCGCCAGGGGCATCAAGGCGTTCGTCACAGGCGGCTTGAGCACGGCAATGGACCTTGCGGGTGTCGCGGTCACCCTCCTGTCCAGCGCGGCCTCGTCGGGGGCGAACGAGCAGAAGACCTCCACACCCGGCTCATACGACGCCGTGATCGAAGCGCTGCGCTTGCAGCTCGACCTCCTCGCGACGCGGATCCGCACCGAGGAGCAGCTCATCGAGGACAACCTGCGGGAGAACCTCGCCATCATCGAGCGCGACCGGGCCTACTTCGATCTCTCGCAGGCACCGGTCTACGACCTCGAGGACACGGTGATCCTGGAGCCGGAGCTGCTGTCGGAGGTCTACACCATCTACATGCCCGAGGTCGCGCAGAGCCTCGACGTCGTGGCCGCGGCGGTCGTGCGCACCACGACTGCCCAGGTCCTCACCCGGCACCCCTCGCTCGGGATCGGCCCGGAGGGCACGAGCCAGGCCTTCTGGGCGATGAACCAGGTGCTGTACGGCCTCGTGAAGGACCTCGCGTGGGAGGTCGAGAAGGGGGCGGAGAACCTCAGGCTCGCGGTCGCCGCGATGCAGGAGCAGGACGCGTTGATCGCCGAGCGGCTCCGGCGGATCGCGCGGCGGATCGACGAGGGGAGCCCGTACGCCCCCGGCGGCGGGACCACCGACACGGACCCGCCGTCGTACCTGACGCCGCACTTCAGCTGAGCGCGGCACCGGAGGTCACGGTGGGGCCGCGGCGGCGTGTGCACGGCGACTCGCCGGGGACGTGGCGAACTTCACCCGTTCGGTGACAGATCTGTTTCCGGACATGGACATTTCGCCCCCCTGAACCTAGGTACCCTTCGAAGTCGGCGCGACGTCGAGGACGGCGCGCGCCTGGAAACCGGACAGGGGAGCAATCGGCGTGCGGACCTCATGGGGCTCGGCTACCGACCGTGGAATCGTGCGGCGGTTGAACGAGGACGCCCTGCTGGCGTACCCGCCGGTCTTCCTCGTGGCCGACGGTATGGGCGGCCACGCCGCGGGTGATGTCGCGAGTCGCCTCGCAGTTGAGGAGTTCGGCCATCTGGCGGGCCGGAGCGCTGCGGACCCCGACGAGATCCACGAGTGCTTCCGCCGCACCGCGCTGCGCCTGCGGGAGACGGTCGCCGCGGGTCGCACGGCCGGCACCACTGTCGCGGGCGTGGCGATCGCCGCGTACGACGGCGGCGAGTACTGGCTGGTCTTCAACGTCGGTGACTCGCGCGTGTACCGGCTGGCGGGTGGCGAGCTCGAGCAGATCAGCGTCGACCACTCGGTCGTCCAGGACCTGCTGGACCGCGGCGAGATCGACCCGGCCCAGGCCGCCGCGCACCCGCACCGGCACGTCATCACGCGCGCGATCGAGACGCGCGCCATGCCGATGCCCGACTACTGGCTCATCCCCGCCGGCCGCGCGGACCGCCTGCTCATCTGCACCGACGGTCTGACCACCGAGCTGTCCGACGACGACCTCGCGGCGGTCCTGCGCCAGGTCACGGACCCGCAGGAGGCCGCGGAGCAGCTGGTCTCGCGCGCTCTGGCCGCCGGCGGGCGGGACAACATCAGCGCGGTCGTCGTGGACGTCGCCTCCGCGGCGGGGGACACGGACATGGAGCTGACCGTGGAGGACCCGGGTCGCCTCGCCGTGGCGACGCACTGGGTCGAAGAGGTCGACGGGGCGACTGTTCCCCGTGCGGAGGGATCGTCATGATCAGGTACACGCCGGGCGAGTGGTTCGCGCTCGTGACGGATGGCCGTGTCGCGCTGCTCGCGCCGACGACGGAGCTGTCGGTCGTCGAGGAGGTGTGGGCGTCCCTGCGCGCGGGCGACGACGTCGCCGCGCAGCTGCAGCCGATGCTCCGTGCCGGTATCGCCGCGATGCCGCCGTTCGCGCTCGTGAAGATGCGCGGCGACACGGTGCACGCCGTCGTCCGTGGCGACGCGCGCGTCGTCGTCGGCACGGCCGAGGGCGAGTGGCAGCTCACCGGCGGCCGCGCGACGACATGGGTCGAGGAGACCCTCGACGGCGTGCTCTCCGTGACCGTGAGCGCGCCGGACGCGGCACCTGAGACGCGCGGCTCGCTGCAGGTGGTGGCGGCGGTCGTCAAGGCCGTCGTGGTCGAGGCGCGGCCCGACGACGCCGTTGTCGAGCCCGTTGCCGCGCCTGGTGCGGAGGCCGTCGCACTGCCCGCCGTGCCGGTGGCGGTGCCCGTGGTCGAGGACGTCGCGGCGCCTGCCGCGGAGGCCGAGGCCCCCGCCGACGTCGCGCCGGAGCCCGAGCCGGAGCCCGAGGTCGAGGTGCCCGCGGATGCCGAGCCCGACGCCGAGCCCGAGCCGGCGCCCGACGCCGAGCCAGAGGCGCCCGAGGACGTCCAGCCGGAGGCCGGGACGGAGGACCCCGAGGACGAGGCGCAGGTCCAGGTCGAGGTCCTGCCCGAGCTCGAGCCGGAGCCCGAGCCCGAGCCCGAGGCGGTCGCCGACCCCGCGCCGGAGCCCGAGGCGGACGCCGAGCCGGAGCCCGAGGGTGAGATCGAGATCGAGATCGACGCCGGCTCGTCCGTCGCCGACCTCCTCGCCGCACCGCTGTTCCCGTCCGAGAGCGTCCCGCCGCCCGCCGGCGGCGACGCCTTCGCCGAGCAGGCCGACGCCGCCGACGACGACGAGGGCCTCGAGTTCACCGTCGTCTCCCCGACGCCGACGCTCGACGCGGCGATCGACGACCACGACGGCTTGACGATCCTCACCGAGGACATCGCCGCGCTGCGCGGCGAGCCGTGGGCCGGCGTCCCCGTGGCCGACCCGGTCCAGCCGCCGGCCAACCCGGCGCGGATCCGCATCTCCACGGGTCAGGTCGTGGGCCTGGACCGGCCGGTCCTGCTGGGCCGTGCACCGCAGGTGTCGCGCGTGACGAACGACCGGCTCCCCACGCTCGTGACCGTCCCGAGCCCGAACAACGACATCTCGCGCACCCACCTGCAGGTGCGCCAGGAGGGCGAGGACGTCGTCGTGACGGACCTGCACTCCACCAACGGGGTCCTCCTCGTCCGCGACGGCCTGCCGCAGCGCATGCACCCGGGCGAGGCGGTCGCCGTCCTGCCCGGTGTCATCATCGACGTGGGTGACGGGATCACCTTCACGGTGGAGCGCGGATGAGCGCACGCCGCGAGCCCTCGGAGCCGCCGGTCATCCCGGGGTTCCGGGCGGGCCGCCTCCTCGGCATGGGCGGCTTCGCCGACGTCTTCCTGTACACACAGGAGATGCCGCGCCGCTCGGTCGCGGTCAAGGTGCTGCTCGCCAGCTCGCTGGGCGACGACGTGCGCTCGCGCTTCCGCGCCGAGGCCGACCTCATGGCGACCCTGTCGCACCACCCGTCGATCGTCACGGTGTTCCAGGCGGACGTCGCCCCTGACGGCCGCCCCTACCTCGTCATGGAGTACTGCTCGCGCCCGGGCCTGGGCCGGCGGTACCGCTCGGAGCGCATGAGCGTGCCCGAGGTGCTGCGCATCGGCGTCCGGCTGGCCTCGGCCGTGGAGACCGCGCACCGCGCCGGCATCCTGCACCGCGACATCAAGCCCGCGAACGTGCTGGTCACGGACTTCGGCTGGCCCGCGCTCACCGACTTCGGCATCGCGGCGACGACGGGCTGGAGTACCGGCACCGCCATCGGGATGTCGATCCCGTGGTCCCCGCCGGAGCTGCTCGCGGAGCACCCGAACGGTGACGTGCGCTCCGACGTGTACTCCCTCGCGGCGACCGTCTACTCGCTGCTCGCGGGCCGGTCCCCGTTCGAGATGCCCGACGGCCCGAACACCGCGGCGGACCTCATCGCCCGCATCGAGCGCTCGCCGCTGCCGGCGACCGGGCGCCCCGACGTGCCGGACAGCCTGCACGCGGCCCTCGCCCGCGCGATGGACCGCGTTCCCACGCGCCGGTTCCACTCCGCGCTGGCGTTCGCGCGTGCCCTGCAGGCCGTCGAGGCCCACCTCAACCTCCCCCTCACGCCCCTCGACCTGCCCGACGACGCGGACCCGCCGCTGCCGGGCGGCGAACCGGGTACGTGGCCGGGCTCCGCCGACGACGACCCCGCCGACAACGGCCAGGCCACGCGCCTGCGGCCGGTCGTGGCGGTCGCGCCCGACGGCCCGCCGCCCCCGCCGGACCCGGCGTCGTCGATCCCGATCGCCGTCGCGCCCTCCCTCGTGCCGTCGTTCGTCGAGGGCATCCCGCAGTCGTGGCTGCCGCCGCAGGCTCCCGAGGTGCCACCCGAGCCGGAGCGCCCCGGCTGGCACCGGCCCGTGGGCATCGCGGCCGGCGTGGTCGCCGTGGGTGCGCTCGCGACCGCGGGGGTCCTCGCGTTCGGCACCTCCGACGCCGCGACCCCTGAGCCCGGCCCGACGCCGACGCCGACGCTGCGGCTGGCCGTCCCGCCGCCCGCCGACCTCGAGGGCCGGATCGCCTCCGAGGAGGCCGTGTTCACCTGGACGAACCCCGACCCGCAGGACGGCGACTTCTTCGTATGGAAGCGGTCGGAGGCGGGCAAAGACCCCGAGGCCCATGTGGTCGAGGACCTCACCGCCCTGGTCCCCGCAGGCGGCGAGGACCGGGTCTGCATCACGGTCGACCTCGTCCGTGCGGACGGGCGGCAGTCCGTGACGAGTGCTGAAGGATGTGCGAACCGATGATCGAGTTCTCCCCGGAGCGCCGGACCATCGCCCGGCGCACCGCCTACGTCGCCGTGCCGGCGCTGGTCGCAACCCTCGCGGTCCTGCACCCGGGCGCGGCCGTGTCCCAGGTGGACCTCAACGACGGCACCGTGTGGCTCACCGCCACGAACGTGCAGAAGGTCGGTCGTTACAACCCGACCATCGAGGAGATCAACGCGGGCCTCGTCCTGAAGACCTCGGACTTCGACGTCCTGCAGGACGGCATGGACGTCCTCATCGTCGAACCGAACAGGGTCGCCGTCGTCGACCCGGCGTTGGTCTCCCTCGGCGCGATGGTGGACGTCCCTTACGACTCCGACGTGTCCATGGCCGGCGGGACGACCTCGATCACCCGGCCCACCGACGGTGCCGTGTACGCCGCGCCGACGCAGGGCATCGGCGCGATCGACATGGCCGACGGCGACCCGGCCGTCGCGCTCGGCGAGGGCGGCCGGGCGGTCGTCACGCGCTCCGGGGAGGTGCTCGCCGTCGAGCCCGGCGGTGCGGTGCACCGCCTCGAGGTCGGCGCCGAGGAGGTCACCGTGACCTCCGCCGGGACGCTCGACGGGACGCTGCTCGGGCAGATCGAGCAGATCACCGCGGTGGGGGACGACGTCGCCGTCATCGCCGCCGGCCACCTGCACACGACCGGCACGGACGTGGACCTGTCCGCGTACGGCAGCCGCTTCGCGCTCCAGCAGGCCGGCCCTGACGCCGACACGGTGCTCGTCGCGACCGAGACGACGCTGCTCGAGATCCCGATCGACGGCGGCTCGCCGCGCGAGATCACCGGTGGCGGTGGCGGTGCCCCGGCCGCGCCCGTGCGTGTCGCGGGCTGCGTGCACGCCGCCTGGGCGTCCCCCGCGACGCCGTACCTCATGTCGTGCGGCTCGCAGACGCAGGTCGTCGAGCTCACGAGCATCGCGTCGAGCGACCAGCTCGTCTTCCGCGTGAACCGCGACGTCGTCGTGCTCAACGACGCCGTGAACGGGCGGGTCTGGCTTCCCATGGAGGACCCGGAGGTCCGCGAGCCCAACTGGGTGGACGTCGAGGAGGAGCCCGACACGGTCAAGGAGCAGACCGAGGAGACGAACGTCGTCACCGCGAACCTGCAGTCCGTCTGCGAGGCGCAGCAGGCCCCGCCCAGCGCCGCCGACGACGAGTACGGGGTCCGGCCGGGCTCGACGACGCTCCTCACGGTGATCGACAACGACGCCGCCTCCAACTGCGGGATCCTCGTGATCTCCGACCTCGAGCCGATCGAGGAGACCATCGGCACGCTCGAGATCGTCTACGGCGGCCGCGCGCTGCAGCTCACGACGCAACCCGGTGCGCAGGGCACCGCCGAGTTCCGGTACTCCGTGCGCGACGGCCGCGCCGACACCAACCCGGCGACCGCGACGGTCACGGTCTCGATCCAGCCCGACGGCGTCGACGAGGCGCCCGTCCAGCTGCGCGTGGGTGCGATGACGGCCGAGCAGGGCGGCGGCGCCACGTACGACGTGCTCGCCGACTTCCGTGACCCCGAGGGCGACCCGCTGGTCCTGACCGCGGTCGTCGCGCAGAGCGGCGGCACCGCGCGTGCCCGCGGCGACGGCCGGATCCGCTTCCAGAGTGACGGCACGTCCATCGGTCGCCACCGGCTCGTGCTCACCGTGTCCGACGGGACGCACGAGGTCGAGGGCGAGATGTACGTGGACATCGGTCCGGCGGGCGGCGTGCCCCCGGTGATCGACCCTGTGCAGACGCAGGCGTTCGTGGACCAGCCGGTGACCATCGAACCGCTCGACGCCGTGCGGACCGAGTCCCGCGAGCCCGCCCGCCTCGCCGCCGTCGAGCAGGTGCCGGGCCTGACCATCGAGCCCGACATCGCGGGTGGCACGTTCACGGTGACGGCCCTC
Source organism: Actinomycetes bacterium (assembly GCA_023428465.1). GTDB lineage: Bacteria > Actinomycetota > Actinomycetes > Actinomycetales > Cellulomonadaceae > Actinotalea. The sequence goes on along the minus strand of JAEYXM010000121.1, from coordinate 6,234 downwards.
ACGGCCGGCATCTACTACGTCCCGTTCACCATCACGGCGGCGCCGCAGCAGGCCACCGGCCTCGCGCGCATCGACGTGGTGGAGCGACCCGAGGGTGGCGGGCCGCCCGTTCCGGTCGTCGACGTGGCACTGCTCCCGCCGGGCGGCGAGGTCACCCTCGACCCGATCGCGAACGACTCCGACCCGTCGGGCAGCGTCCTGATGGTCCAGAACGTGGCCGCAGGCCCCGACAGCGCCCTACGGGTGGCCGTGCTCGACCACCGCCTGGTGCGCATCACGTCCTCGCGCACGCTCGAGCGCGCCGAGGTGCTCACGTACGAGGTGTCCAACGGCTCCACCGTCTCCGAGGGCCGGATCATCGTCCAGCCCGTCCCGGTCTCGGGTGCCCAGCAGCCGCCGGTGGTCGAGGACGTCGAGGTGTCGGTACGGGCCGGGGGCGTCGTGACCATCCCCGTGCTGGAGGGCGCGTTCGACCCCGACGGCGACCCGCTCGAGCTGCAGCGCGAGCTGGCCGAGGAGCCCGCGGCTGGCCTCATGTTCGTCTCGGGCGACGTGCTCCGGTACCAGGCACCCGCGACGCCGGGGACGGTGCGCGCGGCGTTCACCGTCACCGACCCGATGCTCAACGAGACCGCAGGCACCGTGGAGATCACGGTTCACGAGGCGGACCCGGCCAAGGCCCCGCCGCGCCCGCAGCCCCTCGAGTCGCGCGTCTACGCGGGCGAGTCGGTGCGCATCCGCGTGCCGCTCGTCGGCATCGACGTGGACGGCGACGGCGTGCTGCTCCTTGGCCAGGACCGTGCCCCGGCCAAGGGCATCGTCCGTGTGGTCGGCGCCGACGAGCTCGAGTACGAGGCGTTCCCCGGCGAGTCCGGCACGGACGTCTTCTCCTACGCCGTCGAGGACTGGTCCGGCCAGCGCGCCGTCGCGACCGTGCGCGTCGGCGTCACGGAGCGCCCCCGCACCGCGGCGGCCGTCGTGACGAACGACGACGCGGTCACGGTGCGTCCCGGGCAGCTCGTCGAGGTTCGCGCGCTCGCGAACGACGTCGACACCGGTGGCGGCGAGCTCGAGCTGGACGCCACGCTCGAGGTCCCCCCCGGCGTGCAGGCGACGACGGAGGGCCGACGCATCGTCGTCACCACGTCCGACGCCGGGATCTTCCCGATCGTCTACACGGCGCGCAACGACCGCGGCGGCGTGGGGCAGGGCGTGCTCACCGTGACGGTGGACCCGGACGCGTCGATCCTGCCGCCCATCGCGAGGGACGTCGTCGTGCCCCCGAAGGACACGATCGACCAGTTCAGCGTGGACGTCGACGTGCTCGCCGTCGCGCAGAACCCGAGCGGGTCGGTCGCGGACCTCCGGGTCGAGGTGGAGGCGTCCGTGACCACGGCGCTCGTGACGCCCGACCAGAAGGTCCGGGTCACGCTGACGGAGACCGCGCAGACGCTCCCGTACGTGCTGCGCAACACCAACCCGGACGCCGACGGCATCGCGTCGTACGCGTTCATCACCGTCCCCGCGCTCGGCGACTTCCCGCCCCTGCCGCGGCGCAACGCGCCGGCGCTCCAGGTGATCGCCGGGGAGACCCTCGAGATCCGGCTGGCCGAGCAGGTCCAGGTGGCGCCGGGCAAGACGCCGATCGTGGACGACCCGTCCACCGTGCAGGCGACGAAGTCCGACGGGACGACCCTCTTCATGGACGAGGAGACGCTCACCTACACGCCGCTGGCCGACTACGCGGGGCCCGCGTCGATCTCCGCGGTGGTCTCCGACGGGCCCCTGGGCGAGCTGGGGACCCACAGCTCGTCGATGACCTTCCCGATCACGGTCCTCGCGGCCGAGCAGCACCCGCCGGTCTTCACACCATCGGTGCTGGACGTGCCGGCCGGGGACACCATCGAGGTGGACCTCGACGTCTTCACGTCTGCGCCCGTCGCGACCGTCGACGGCACGACCGACTACTCCTACTCGACGTCCGGCACGCTCCCTGCGGGGCTCACGGCGAGCCTGAACGGCTCCGTGCTCTCGGTGTCCGCGGAACCCACGACGGCACGGGGCACCGTCGCCGGAATCCCGCTGACCATCGACTACGGCGGCTCCGAGAGCCTCCCTGCACAGGTCGACGTGCGCGTCGTGGCGAGCTCCCGCCCGCTGCCGCGCGCGCTCACCCACCAGGTGCCCAACGGTGTCGAGGGCCAGCCCAGCACCGTGTCCGTGCTCAACGGTGCCTACAACCCCTACCCGGAGGAGGGCCCGCTTCGCGTGCTCGACGCCGTCGTCGAGACGGCGGGCAGCGGCACGGCGGACGTCGTGGGCGACCAGGTGGTCGTGCGACCGGCGGAGGGGTTCATCGGCCAGATGGTCACCCGGTACACCGTCGGGGACGCGACCCGCGACCCGGCCAGGGTCGCCGAGGGCCGCATCGTCGTCACCGTGCGCGGCGCGCCCGAGCGGCCGACGCGGCCCGTGCTCAACGGCAAGCCGGGCGACGCCCAGGTCCTGCTCGAGTGGGTCGCGCCCGCCAACAACGGCGAGCCGATCGACAGCTACCGCGTCGCCTCGCGTGACGGGTCCGTCGACCAGACGTGCACCAGCACGCAGTGCACGATCACCGGCCTGCGGAACGGCACGCCGTACCAGTTCACCGTTGCGGCGCACAACGCGGTCGGCTGGTCCGAGCCCAGCGACCTGTCGGCCGAGATGATCCCGGACACCCTGCCGCCGGCTCCGCAGAACGTCCGGATCCAGCCCGGTGGCGACAGGCACCGCGACGGCCACCTGGACATCGAGTGGGACCTGCCCGAGAACCGGGGCTCGGCGCTCACTGACGTCTTCGTCCACGTCGCGGGCCGGGAGCCCATCAAGCTCCCGGCGGGCGCCCGGCAGACGACGCTCGGGGGCCTGACCAACGGCACCAGCTACTCGATCTCGGTCACCACACGCAACCGCCTGGGCGACAGCCCGCCCAGTGCGGCGCTCGTCGAGACGCCCGCCGGAACGCCCGGTAGGCCGAACCCCAGCGGCTCGCGGAACAACGGCACGATCTATGAGCCCACGAGCAGCGTGACCCTGTCGTGGCTGCCCGTGAGCGCGAACGGGCGGCCCTCCATCTGGTACGAGGTCCGGCTGAGGCCCAGCGGCGGCTGGATCCGCGTCGACGGCACCAGCTACACCTTCCCGAACGTCCCGCGCCAGCCGGTCGAGTTCGAGGTCCGGGCCGTGACGGGCACGGAAGCACCGTGGATCGGGGAGGCGGCAGTCGTGCCCGTCGACGCCCGGACGGCGCCGGCTCCGGTCACCGACCTGAGTGCGGTGGCAACGGGCACCGCCGGCCAGGCGCGGCTCAGCTGGACTCCGCCCGCGAACGGCGGTGCGCCGATCTGGAGGTACTTCGTCACCCGTGACGGCGGGGTGACCTCCGCGGAGCTGCACGACGGCCTCGTGAACCTTTCCGCGGGCAGCCACAGCCTCCAGGTCCGGGCGTGCAACGAGATCGGGTGCGCGCACGAGTGGAGCAACGTCGCCTCCGTGACGGTGACCACGGCACCGGGGAAGGTCACCGGGCTCCAGCTCACGGCCGCGCCGGCCGGCGACAACGCGACCGTGGTCGCGTCCTGGACGGGCGTCGCCAGCACCGGTGGGCTGACCGTCACCTACTCGTACCAGTACCGCTTCAGCAACGGCGGAGGCTGGTCGGCGTGGACGTCCGCCGGGGAGTCGCTCTCGACGCCCGCGATCGACATCCCGGACAGCGCGCGCCACAGCGGCGGTTCCGTCGAGTTCCGGGTCCGTGCCGAGAACACTCACGGCTCCGGCCTCGAGGCCTACGCGCAGACGTGGTTCACCGTGGCCCCGCCCAGCGATCCGCCCAGTGATCCGCCCAGTGACCCTCCCGGTGACGACGAGGGCCTCTCCGGCACGCGTCCGGCCGATCATCCCCAGCCTTACCGCACGTCCAGCACATCGAGGAGACCCCTGTGACGATGACCCCCGAGCAGACCGCCTGGTTCGCCGAGACCTTCGACGTCCTCGTCGGCAACGTCGGTCAGGCGCTGCTGGGCAAGGAGCACGTGGTCCGGCTGGCCCTGACCTGCATGCTCGCCGAGGGACACCTGCTCCTCGAGGACGCGCCCGGCACGGGCAAGACGTCGCTCGCCAAGGCGATCGCGGCGACGGTCCAGGGCACGCACAGCCGCATCCAGTTCACGCCGGACCTGCTGCCCAGCGACGTCACGGGCGTGACGATCTACGACCAGTCCACGGGGCACTTCCAGTTCCACCCCGGCCCGGTCTTCGCGTCCGTCGTCCTCGCGGACGAGATCAACCGGGCCTCGCCGAAGACCCAGTCGGCGCTCCTGGAGGTCATGGAGGAGTCGCGCGTCACGGTCGACACGGTGTCCCACCACGTCGGCCGGCCGTTCATGGTCATCGCGACGCAGAACCCGATCGAGCAGGCCGGCACGTACCGGCTCCCGGAGGCCCAGCTCGACCGGTTCCTCATGAAGACCTCCCTCGGCTATCCGGACCGCGAGTCGACCGTCGAGATCCTCACCGGCGCGGCCGACCGTGACCGGACGGCCCGCCTGTCCCCGAAGATCACGACCAACGCCGTCGCGGAGATGGCGGCGCTCGCCGACGTCGTGCACACGGATGCCTCGGTGCTCGACTACGTGGCCGCGCTGGTCGAGGCCACCCGGTCCGACCCGCGCACCGCCTTGGGCGTCTCCGTGCGTGGCGCGCTCGCGCTCGTCCGCACCGCCAAGGTGTGGGCGGCCTCGCAGGGCCGCGGCTACGTCATCCCCGATGACGTGAAGCTCCTCGCCGAGCCCGTGCTCGCGCACCGCATCATCATGGAGACCGAGGCCGAGTTCTCCGGGGTCACGACCAGCCAGGTCGTCGCGTCGGTCCTGTCCTCGACGGTCCCGCCGACGGCGCGCGTCTGATCCATGCGCTTCTTCGCTGCCGTCCGACCTCGCGCGCGCCTGCTCGGGCGCGCGGTCGCCCGCGTCGCGGCGCGCCTGCCCCTGTCGGGGACCGGCGGCGTCGTGCTCGCGCTCGCGGCCGTCCTGGCGCTCGCCGGACGCCGGCTCGGGTGGATCGAGCTCACCGTGCCCGCGACGGCCCTCGGTGGCGCGCTCCTGGCGGGCGCGATGCTCGCCGTCGGGCGGTCCACGTACGAGATGGACCTGGACATGTCCGACCACCGCGTGACCGTGGGCCAGCGGGCCGTGGGCCGCATCGTGGTGCGCAACGCGTCGAGGCGGCGCCTGCTGCCCGCACACATCGAGCTCCCCGTGGGCAAGGGCTCGGCGGACTTCGCGCTCCCGTCGCTCGGTGCGGGTGGCGCGCACGAGGAGGTCTTCGCGATCCCGACGACGCGGCGCGCGATCGTGACCGTCGGGCCGGTCCGCTCGGTGCGCGGCGACCCCTTCGGCCTGGTGCGCCGCCGGCTGACGTGGACCGACGGCATCGAGCTGTACGTGCACCCCAAGCTCGTGAGCCTGAACGGTGCCGCGTCGGGCGTGCTCAAGGACCTCGAGGGCCAGGCCACCCGGGTCGTCTCCGACTCCGACCTGTCGTTCCACGCGCTGCGCGACTACGTCGCGGGTGACGATCGCCGGCACATCCACTGGCGGTCCACGGCGCGCATGGGCAAGCTCATGGTCCGCCAGTTCGAGGACACCCGGCGCACCCACACCGTCATCGCGCTCGCGACGGACCCCGCGGACTACGCGGACGCCGACGAGTTCGAGGTCGCCGTGGCTGCCGCCGCGTCGATCGGCGCGCAGGCGATCCGCGACGAGCGGGAGCTCACCGTGCTCGCCGGCGACGGCAAGCTCCGCACGGACACCCCGGGTCGCCTCCTCGACGACTTCTCCGGCATCGAGGCCGAGGAGTCCGGGCGCGACGGCGTCGCCCTCGGTCGCTGGGTGGCCCGCGAGGTCCCGGACGCGACGGTCGCGATCCTCCTCACCGGTTCGCTGCCCTCGACGTCGGCGCTCCAGGCCGCCGCCGTGCACATCCCCGCAGGGGTGCGCACCCTGATCCTCACGGTGGACTCCGAGAGCGACGGGCAGGTCGCCACGCACGACCGCCTGTCGCTGGCGAGCATCGGCTCGCTGCTGGACCTGCCGCGAGTCCTGCGCCGGGTGGCGGTCGGATGAGCACCACGACCGCTCCCGCTCCCGCGCCCGCGCGCGACCGTGCCGCCGCCCGGCGGCCCCGTCC
>JAEYXM010000084.1 GCA_023428465.1 Actinomycetes bacterium | reverse complement strand
GCACCGTCGTTGTCATAAGCACTATGGCAATCATGCGGAAGTACGAGGAGTTCGAGGACGAGAGCGGTCGCACCGTGCGGTACTGCCGGGGCGCGGACGGTGGCCTCGTGGCCGCCGACGCCACGGTCGCCCAGGATGCGCGCATCGGTGCCCAGGCGTGGGTGGACCCGGGCGCGCGGGTCGAGGCCGGGGCGAGCGTCGGCGCGCACGGCTGGGTGGAACGCGACGCCGTCGTGGGGCAGCGGGCGCGACTGGCGAGCCGCGTGCACCTCGGTCCCGGCGCCGTCGTCGGGCCCGGCGCACGGATCGGCGAGCGTGTGGAGATCGGTGCGGGCGCGCGGGTGGCCGCGGGCGCCGTCGTGCCCGACGACGCGCAGGTGCCGGCAGGTGCCGACGTCGGCCGCGGATCGCACGCCAGGGCTGCGTAGGCGTCGCCGAGCGCAACCGCTGAGGAAGCTGCCGGGCTGACGGTCGCGACGCACTCCGGTGGTCACCCCGCGGGCATTCGTGATCCCCTCGCGACACACTCCGGTGATCCCCTCGCGGACACTCGTGAGCCCCGCGCAGACGTGTGAGCCCGTCGCGGGACACACCCCTGGGGCACTCGCGAGAACGGCCGCGACGACTCCCAGGCGACGCCCCGAAGCCGTTGGTCCCTTCTGCTCACAATCCGACCGTGACGAGCCGATGTACCCAGGGAGGAACGAAAAGGCAAACCCGTCGTGAGGCGGGGACGCAAAGCCACGGGACCCAGGTCGGTCAGCCGGGCTACCGAGCAAGGGGAGCGGCGATGACGTCAGCATGGGGTAGCGCCGGTGCCACCGTGCGGGAGGCCTGGCCCTGGGGGCGCGGGCGCCCTGTTCCTCCGGCGTTGCGGTCGGTGACCCGATGAGCGAGCAGCCGGAGGTCACGCACGAGAAGTTCCGCATGTGGGTCCGGCCCGACGGCATCGTCGAGCTGGCGTGGGCCCCGCACGTCCCGTCCGGCCTGGAGGACGCCGTCGCCGCGATCGAGGCGATGAGCGAGCTCACGGGCGGGAAGCCCGGTTCGCTGCTGGTGCACACCGAGAACGCCGGCCCGCAGGACCGTGCCGCTCGGATGGAGTTCATCCGCCGCCAGGAGATCGTGGCCGCTGTCGCCCTGCTCGTGGGGAACCCGCTGAGCCGCATGATGGCCACCTTCTTCATCAACGTGAGCAGGCCGGACGTGCCGATCAGGCTGTTCGAGGACGCCGACGCCGCCGTCGCGTGGCTCAAGGAGCATGCGGTGTGACGGCGTCGTCGCTGCCGCCGGACGCGGCGGGTTCCCTGGGCACGGCCGACGTGCCGGACGCGGCCGACGTGCCGGGCACGGCCGACGTGCCGGACACGGCCGCCGTGCCGGACGCGGCCGCCGTGCCGGACACGGCCGCCGTGCCGGACGCAGTGCCGCTCCGTGACCTGGAGCGCCGCCTCGCGGAGGTCGTGACCGTGATCCAGGAGCTCGGTGCGCTCCGGTTCGACGCGCGCGCGAGCGTCGGGACCTCGGGCGACATCATCGATGCCGTCGCGGCCGGGGTGAACGCGCTCGGCGAGGAGCTCGAGGCGACGTACCGGGAGATCGAGCGCCGCGTCGCGGACCGGACCGCCGAGCTGGCGATCGCCACGCGCGAGCTCAGCCGCCGCGCCCTGCGCGACGACCTGACCGGCCTGGCGAACCGTGCGGCCTTCTGGGACAGGCTCGGCCACCGGCTGGCGCTCGCGAACCGGCGCACCAAAGGGTTCGCCGTCCTGTTCCTCGACCTCGACGCGTTCAAGTCCGTGAACGACACCTTCGGCCACGCCGCGGGCGACCAGCTGCTGGTCGACGTGGCGCGGCGCATCACGGGCGAGCTCCGGGCGGGCGACACCGCGGGTCGCGTGGGCGGCGACGAGTTCCTCGTCCTGCTCGACGACGTCGCGACCGCGGAGGCGGCGCTGAACGTGGCGCGGCGCGTCAACGCGCGCCTGCGGGACCCGTACGAGTTCGGCGGGCACCGGTACGTCGTGACGGCCAGCGTGGGGGTCGCGGTGAGTCCCGGCCCGGGTGGGCTGGCGACCGCGGACGCCGTCGTCGCGGCGGCCGACGCCGCCATGTACGACGCGAAGCGCGCCGGCGGTGGCGCGTGCGTGCTGTACAACCCGGAGCGGCACGGGCTGATGGGGCCCGTGGGCTCGGCCGACCCGGAGCGCGTCGCGGCCGCACGGTAGGCAGGCCACCGGGCGCGCAGCCCGGGGACCGCCGTCGGTCAGTCGGTCGCCGGTAGCCCATCGCCGGTCGCCGGTCGCCCGGAGTCAGTCGGCCGTCGCCCGTCGCCCGTCCTCCGGATTCAGCCGCCCGGAGTCAGCCGGGCAACCCCAGGATCCGCCGACCTGCACCGGCGATCGCACGCTCGAGGGTCGCGTCGTCGATGCGCGTGACGTCGGGGTCGACGGCCGGGCCCATCAGCCCGGACAGGAAGATGGCCGCCCGGGTCCGGGAGGCGTCGTCGGGCACCGGGCCGGCGAGGGTCTCGCGCAGGCGGGTGAAGACGGTGAGGTCCTCCGGCGAGCGGCGGCGCAGGTCGGCGGCGGTGACGTCGGAGAGCACGACGGCGTACAGGCGCCGGTGGGTGACGGCCTGCCGCGCGAGCCCGTCGACGAGCGCACCCGCGCGCTCGTCGACGGGCCGCGCGTCGACGTCGTCCAGCAGCGTTGCGAAGGTGTCGAAGGCCGGTGCCAGGACCGCGCGCACGATGTCGTCCTTGGTGCGGTACCGGTAGTAGACGGCGGCCTTCGCGACGCCGAGGGCGTCGGCGATCATCTGCAGGGAGGTGCCGGCGACGCCGTGGCTCGCGAACAGGTCGAGCGCGCACGCGCAGACCCGTTCGGCGGTCGCGTCACCGCGCGGCACGGTCGCTCAGCCCTCCTCGCGCGGGTGCTCCACGCACCAGCGCAGGGTGTCCCGGATGGCGGCGGGGACGTCGTCGGGCTCGATGCCGAGGGCCTCGCTCGCGGCCGGGTCGCTGACGGCGTCGCGGGCCTGGAAGCGGGCCGAGTCGGGCAGGTGGATGCCGTGCTCGACTCCGGCCGCCTCGGTCTGGGCCTGCGCCGCCTCGTAGCCGGGCAGGACGGCGTCGAGTGGGAGGACCATGACGTCGCCCGGGTCGCGGCCGAGGGCCTCGCAGCACATCCGGAAGAACTCGGCGTAGGTGAGGTCGTAGGCGTTGATGGGGTAACGGCCACCGTGCTCGCCGTGCTCCATCGCGCCGACGGCGGCCTGCGCGACCTGCGTCACCGTGACGGACGACGTCGACCCGGGCAGTGCGACGACCGGTCCCTCGGCCTGGACCATCGGGAAGAACATCTCCCACAGGGGCCGCTGCCCCTCGACCCGGCCGAAGATGTACGGCAGGCGCAGGACCGTGACGTCCATGGCGCCCTCGCCCTCGAGGATCGCGACCTCCTCCTGGAGCAGGCGCGTGCGAGGGTAGCCGTTGCGGGTGCGGTAGCCCAGGTCGGGCCACTGCTCGGCCCACTCGGCCGTGTAGGACCCGTAGAGCACGAACTTCTTGACGCCGGCCTCGCGGGCCAGGCGCGCGACGCGCTGCGTGGGGCGGACGTTGGCCTCGTAGAAGAAGTGCGCGGCGGGGGCCGGCGGGATGGTCCGCTCGTCTGCGCCGATGGCGTAGAGGACGGCGTGCTTGCCGGCGAGGAGGGCGCGCACCTCGTCGTCGGACATCTCGCTGAGGTCGCCGAAGTGCGCGTCCGCCTGCTGCGGGAGGTGAGCGGTCTCGGTGGTCGGCAGCGACAGCGTGGTGACGCCGTAGCCGCGGGCGAGCAGCTCGAGGGAGGTGTGGTAGCCGAGGAGGCCGGTGCCTCCGAGGACGAGTGAGTCGGTCATGCCTCGACGTTATGACCGGGGATGGCCGGGGGTGAGGGCAGGAGGTCCTAGCCGATCGGCTAGGACGGGTGAAACGTCTTTGCCTTCGGGAAGCCGGCGCGTGAGATCGGCGGCGCCGCTAGGTTGCGGGCGTTGACGTCGTCGACGGATCCCCAGCGCCTCGGGCGGGGGGCCGTGCACCTGGGAGGAAGTCGCGTGGTGGCTGTGAGCCCGTCCCGGACCGCCCGGACGATCCAGGCGACCCCGCGGCGTCGTCCGCGTCGCACGCTCCCGGCGCTGGGTCTGGCGCTCGTCGTCGGGCTGCTCGGCGCCGGCCCCGCAGGTGGCGAGACGCACGGGGCCGCCATGAAGCTCGGCGGGAAGTTCGACTTCGTTCGCATGGTGACGACCATCGGCGTCGACACGTATGCGCGCACGATCGACTACTCCTACTACGGGGACGACACTGACATCCCCGTCGACCGTCGCGCGGCCTTCGAAACCTTCTTCGCCGAGCTCGAGGCGGCAGGGTTGGCGGTCACCGAGGTCTCTCAAGGAGGCGGCGACGCAAGCGACTGGCGCGTGTCGTTCGAGGCCGCCTCCCCCGAGGAGCTCACCGCGCTGACGAACCTCGCGCTGAGCAGCGAGTCCACGCAGTTCGAGGTGAGGTGGGGATCCGGCGAGCCGGGGGCCCTCGCGCTCGAGGTCGTCGACTTCGCCGAGTGCGACGCGATCTGCGAACCGGACGTCTGGTTGAGCGACGAGGTCGTCGTCCCGGACGACTACGCGGCTGAAGGGGCGTACCTCAACGAGGACGGGAACGCCCACATCGCGATGTCCCGCAACCCCGGGGTGATCCAGTACCGGGCCACCCAGGTCTTCGACTCCGTGAGCTTCGAGCTGTCCGTGGGCGTGGGCGGCGAGCTGACCTGGACCGCGGAGTTCTTCGCGGACGCCGCCACGGAGGAACTGGCGGGCTTGACCCTGTCCGACGCGGTGGCGTGGCGCGGCAGCTGGCACCCGCTCGATGCGACGACGACCGACGGGGGCACCCTCTACACGGTGATCATCGAGGGCGACGACCCCGAGGAGTTCCTCGACCGCTTCGCCGAGTGGAGCGACGTCGGGTTCTGGTCGACCCTGTCAGCGCGCGAGCTGTACGTCCTGGACCCCCCGAGTCCCTCCCACGAGCGCTACCGGCTCGACGGCTTCCTGGTGCTGCCCGTCTCGCTGGTGAAGCACCTGCCCGCCGGGGATCACGACATGTCGATCACCGTGCCGCCCGGGTACACGTTCGCCAGCCACCTCGACGGTCCCGCCGTCGGGAACGGGGCGAGCACCTGGCAGGACTACGTCGGCATCGCCGTCGACGTCGAGGTGAGCGGTGCGCCGGAGGGGGCGTCGGGGTCTGGGTCCGGGTCTGGCGGCGGTTCGGCGGGGTGGGTCCTCCTGCTCATCGCGGTGACCCTCGTCCTCATGTTCCGCAAGCGGATCGGCGCCGCGCTCGGGGGGCGGAGCGAGAGCCGCGCCCGCCTGAGCTCGAACGGCATCATCGACCGCTGCGCGCGCGAGAACATCGCCCGCCGCGCCGACCAGATCGCCGGGTACCGCCCCGACGGAACCGCCGTCCGCCGATACACGGTGCCGAGCCCGGCGCCCGTCGTGGGCGAGTCGTGGACGCCGGCGCCGGCGCTCGACGACGCCCTGCGCGG
>JAEYXM010000065.1 GCA_023428465.1 Actinomycetes bacterium | reverse complement strand
CTTCGCCCTGACCAAGCAATGGCGCGGCCTGGCCACCCGCTACGACAAGCTCGCCATCACCTACCGCGCCGCTGTCGTCCTTGCTGCCTGCATCACCTGGTCACGCATATAGGAGACACGCCCTAGCGGTCGCGGCCGCACGGTCCGACGGGGTGCCTCGAGTGGCTCGCCGGGCGGTACCCTGGTCCCGCGGATGAGTCGGCCAGGCGGCCGCGTCGGGGGAGACCCCGCCGAGGAACGTCCGGGCTCCGCAGAGCACGGTGGTGGGTAACGCCCACCCGGGGTGACCCGCGGGACAGTGCCACAGAGAACAGACCGCCACGTCGTCGGGTTCGCCCGAGGGCGCGGTAAGGGTGAAACGGTGGTGCAAGAGACCACCAGCGCACCGGGTGACCGGTGCGGCTCGGTAAACCCCACCGGGAGCAAGGTCAGACAGGGAGTGTTCGAGGGCTGCTCGCCCGAGCTCCCGGGTAGGCCGCTGGAGGCGTGCGGCAACGTACGTCCGAGATGGATGGCCGCCACCTGTGCGGGGGTAACCGCGCACAGGGACAGAACCCGGCGTACCGGCCGACTCATCCGCCCTTCGGGGCGCCCGGTTGCCGCTCGGTGCCGCACCGTGGCCCGGCGTGGCCGGACCGGCGCGTGACGCACCCGTGACTCGATGACGAACCGGCCGTAACCGTGCTTGTGGGCGGGTGCTGCTCAGTATCGGGCGCGACGTGCCGATACTGAGAACGGTCGACGCCGTCGAGGTCGAGACCAGCGCCGGTGCGCCCGCGCCGACGCGACGCACGTCGCTTCGGCGGGCCGGGGCGGGCTGGAGGAGCGATGCCGCTCAGCACCCTGGTCGCGTCGCTGGCGCTCGGCGCACTGGCGACCTTCCTGGCGGGCGCTGGACGCCGGACCCTCAGAACCCGCAGGACCAGGCCGGGGACGCCCGACGACGGCCCCCTGGGCCTCGGGGCGGGGCGGACGGCCCGCTGCCCGGTCTGCGCGGCCATGACGCTCGAGCTCATCGGCGTGGGCGTCGGGGAGGGGGCTCGCGACGGCGTCGCGCAGGTCCGCTGCGGCTCCTGCCTGAGCAGCTACACCGTGCGCGGGTCGCTCGCCGTCGTGCCGATGCAGGGCCGCCGCGCCGCCTGAGTCGCGGCGCCCGCCGCGGGCTCACACGCCCGCGCGGCGCCCTCCGCGGGCCCAGAGCAACTGTCGGTCGTGCTCGCCCTTGACCCAGGGGTCGGCCAGGCGCGGGTCGTCGAACGGACCGCCGGCGACCAGCGCCGTCAGGTAGGCCCGGTCCGCAGCGATGCGGGCGCGCAGGTCCGCCGGGTCGCCCACCGATCCGTGGCCGGGCACCAGGACCTGCAGGTCGTACTTCTCGAGCGCCTGCTCCAGCCGCTGCAGCGCGACCCGGTGGTCGCCGACCGGGTCCGGGGCGTCCAGGTCCAGGAGCGGCACCTCCCGGTCGGAGACGAGGTCGCCCGTCAGGATCACGCCCTGCTCGGGCAGCACGAGGGCGGCGCTGCCGATGCAGTGCGCCCGGTGCGGGAGGACGACGGCGCGCGGCCCGTCCCACGGCACCGTCGCCGCGTCCGCGAGGAGTGGCGTGAGCCGGCCGATGAGGCGGGGGTCGTGCCCCGGCGCGTCCGCACGCGCCTCCCGCAGGATGTCCGCCCGGTGCGCGACCGAGCACCGCACCGCGGCCGCGGTCGCCCAGCGCGGCACGTCGCCGAGCTCGGGCACCCAGAGGACGTGGTCCCAGTGCGGGTGCGTCGAGAAGCCGGCCACGACCCGCCACCCGCGGGACGTGATCTCGGCTGCGAGCTCGCGGACCTCCGTGACGGCGAGGGCTGGGTCCACGACCAGGCACCGCCCGTCGTCGGCCACGACGACCGTGCTCAGCGTCGACCACGTGCGCGACGTCGTCGTCCACACACCCGGGGCGACCTCGGTGAGGCTCATCGCGAGACCTGCCCGCCATCGGCGGGGTCGCGGACGACGCCGGTCACCCGGCTCGCGGGGGAGTGCGGGACAGGGGCGGGCACGTCAGTCGAGCGCGATCCCGTGGGCGGCGAGCGCGGCCGCACCGACGATTCCCGCGGCGTTGCGCAGGCCCGCCGGGACGATCGGGGTGCGCAGGTCCAGGAACGGCAGGAACTGGGTGTGCCTCTTGCTGACACCCCCGCCGACGACGATCAGGTCCGGCCACAACAGGTCCTCCACGACACGGAAGTACCGCTGGAGGCGTTCGGCCCACTGCTCCCAGTCGAGGTCGTCGCGCTCGCGCGCGGCGTCCGACGCGCGCGACTCGGCGTCGCGGCCGTCGACCTCGAGGTGCCCTAGCTCGGTGTTCGGCACGAGCGTGCCGTCCACCACGAGGCACGAGCCGATGCCCGTGCCGAGCGTCACCACGAGCACCGCGCCGGCGTGGCCCCGCGCGGCCCCGTACACGGTCTCGGCGTACCCGGCCGCGTCGGCGTCGTTCACGGTGAGGACGCGCCTCCCGGTCGCCGCACCGAGCACGGCCGAGACATCCGTCCCGATCCAGGCGTCGTCGACGTTCGCGGCCGTTCGCGCGACCCCGTGCTGGATGACGGCGGGGAAGGTCACGCCCAGGGGCGTGCCCGGTGCCAGGTCGAAGGACGCCACGAGGCGCGCCACCGTCTCGGCGACCGCCGCCGGGGTGGACGGCTGCGGCGTCGGGATGCGCAGCCGCTCCGCCGTGAACTCGCCCGTGGCCAGGTCGACGGGGGCACCCTTGATGCCGCTGCCGCCGATGTCGATGCCGAACCCGATGGTGCTCATGGCAGTGTCAGGACCTCCGCCCCGGTCTCGGTGACGACGAGGGTGTGCTCGAACTGAGCGCTCCGGCGTCGGTCTGCTGTCACGACGGTCCAGCCGTCGTCCCACATCTCCCACTCGTGCGTGCCCAGGTTCAGCATCGGCTCGATCGTGAAGACCATGCCGGGCTCGATGACGGTCGCGTGCAGGGGTGCCGAGTCGTAGTGCGGCACGATCAGGCCCGAGTGGAATGCTTCGCCGACGCCGTGGCCGGTGAAGTCCCGCACGACGCCGTAGCCGAAGCGCGCCGCGTACTTCTCGATGACATGCCCGATGACGTTGATCTGGCGGCCCGGGCGCACCGCCCGCAGGCCCCGGGCGAGCGCCTCGCGCGTGACCTCGACGAGCCGTGCGGACTCCTCGTCGACCTCGCCCGCCGCGAACGTGACGCACGAGTCGCCGTGCACGCCGTCCTTGTACGCCGTGATGTCGACCTTCACCAGGTCGCCCTCGGCGATGACCGTCGAGTCGGGGATGCCGTGGCAGATCACCTCGTTCACCGAGGTGCAGATCGACTTGGGGAACTCCACCGAGCTCGGGTGCGGCCGGTAGCGCAGCGCCGACGGGTAGGCGCCGTGGTCGCACACGAACTCGTGGCCGATGCGGTCCAGCTCGTCGGTCGTGATGCCCGGGCGCACGTGGCGGCCCACCTCGGCGATCGCCTGCGCCGCGATGCGCCCGGCGACCCGGATGCGCTCGATCGTCCCGGCGTCCTTGACCTCGGAGCCCGTGAACGGCCGCTCGCGGTCCTTGCCCACGTACTCGGGGAGCTCGACGCCCGGCGGGACGGAGCGGAGCGGGCTGACGGTGCCTGGCGTCAGGCGACCCTCCGGCGCGTGCGTGAGCGTCATGCCTGGCAGTCTACGGAAGGACGGGACACCGCCTGGCGAGGGGAGGGCTCATGACGGCCACGGAGAGCCACGACGACGAGTTCTGGGTCAACACGGCGACCGGTCAGGTGGAACAGGGCCGCCAGAGCCCCGCCCTCGACCGCATGGGCCCGTATGCGACGCGCGCCGAGGCGGAGCACGCCTACGAGCGCGCTGCCCAGCGCACCGAGGCGTGGGACGAGGAGGACCGCCAGTGGAACGACGACGGGTGGCCCGACGTCACTCGGTGAAGCTGTGCTCGATGTCGGGGAAGACGCCGCCCCGGACCTCCTCGTTGTAGGCGCGCGCGGCGGACGCGAGCTCCTCGCGCACGCGGCCGTAGGCCTTCGCGAAGCGCGGCGTCCAGGTCAGCATGCCCGCCATGTCGGGCCACACGAGCACCTGGCCGTCGCAACTCGGCCCCGCGCCGATGCCGATCGTCGGGATCGCCAGGATCTCGGTGATGCGCGCCGCGAGGGGCGCCGGCACCATCTCGAGGACGACGGCGAAGGCACCGGCCTCCTGCAGGGCGAGGGCGTCCTCGCTCAGCCGCTCGGCGGCGTCCTGCCCGCGGCCCTGCACGCGCTTGCCGCCGAGGGAGTTCTCGGACTGCGGCGTGTAGCCCAGGTGGCCCATCACGGGGATGCCCGAGGACACGAGCAGCCGTACGTGATCCGCGACCCGGCGGCCACCCTCGAACTTCACGGCCGTGGCCCCGGTCTCCTTCATGACGCGGACCGCGCTCGCGTGCGCGTGCTGCGGCGACGCCTCGTAGGAGCCGAACGGCAGGTCGACGACGACGAGCGCCCGCCGCGTGGCGCCCGCGACGGCGCGTCCGTGGTGGATCATCTCGTCGAGCGTCACCGGGAGGGTGGTCGCATAGCCGTAGAAGTTGTCGCCCAGCGAGTCGCCCACGAGCAGGACGTCCGTGCCGGCCTCGTCGAAGACCTCGGCGGTCGGCGCGTCGTAGGCGGTGAGCATGGTGATCTTCTCCCCGCGCTCCTTCGCCTCGCGCAGGTGGTGCACCCGCACGCGACGAGGAGTGGTCCTCGGCGTCGGGGTGGTGCCGGACGTCGGCTGGACGGGCGTGCTTTCGGTCATCGGGGGTCTCCCATCGGCTCGCGCCACCGGTTCGTCACCGGCAGCCTGCGGTCCCGGCCGAAGGCGAGCGCCGTCACCTTCGGGCCGGGCGGGTACTGGCGGCGTTTCCACTCCGCACGGTCGACGAGCTGCAGGACGCGGTCCACGACGGCGGCGTCGAAGCCGCGCGCGAGGAGCTCGGCGCGTCCCTCTGCGTGCTCGACGTACGCGTCGAGCACCTCGTCGAGCAGGTGGTACGGGGGGAGGGAGTCCGTGTCGAGCTGACCGGGGGCGAGCTCGGCGGACGGCGGCTTGGTGATCGAGCTCTCGGGGATCGGGGGCACGTCGCCGGCGTCCAGGGCCGCCTGGTTGCGCCACCGCGACAGGGCCCACACCCGCGACTTGTCCACGTCCTTCAGCGGCGCGTAGCCACCGACGGCGTCCCCGTAGATCGTCGAGTAGCCGACCGCGAGCTCGGACTTGTTGCCCGTCGCGAGCACGAGGTGCCCCTCGACGTTCGACAGGGCCATGAGGACGACGCCGCGCATGCGGGACTGCAGGTTCTCGCCCGCGACGCCGGGCAGGTCCAGCCGGCCCTCGAACGCCTCGACCATCGGGGCGATGGGTTGCACGCGATAGTCGGCGCCGATGCGCTGGGCGAGGTCCGCTGCGTCGTCCTTGGAGTGGTCGGAGGAGTGCCGCGACGGCATCGAGACGCCGACGACGTTCCCGCCGCCCAGGGCGTCGGCCGCGATGGCCGCGACGAGCGCGGAGTCGATCCCGCCCGACAGGCCGAGCGCGACGGACCGGAAGCCGTTCTTCGTCGCGTAGCCCCGGAGTCCCGTGACGAGCGCCGCGTAGACCTCGGCATCGGGCTCCAGCGGCTCGGCGACCCGGCCTGCGATGAGCGCGTCACCGGCGTCGGGCAGGTCCCACAGCAGGACGTCCTCGACGAACTGTGGTGCGCGCGCGAGCAGCTCGCCGTCCGGCCCGACGACGAACGAGCCGCCGTCGAAGACCAGGTCGTCCTGGCCGCCCACCATGTTCACGTACGCGACCGGGGCGTCGACCTCGGCGGCGCGGCGCCCGGCGGTCTCGAGGCGCACGTGCACCTTGCCCTCCTCGTAGGGCGAGCCGTTGAGCACCACGAGCAGGTCCGCGTCACCCATCGCGGGCAGGGGTCCGCCGTCGACCCAGATGTCCTCGCAGACGACGACGCCGACGCGCCGCCCGTCGACCTCGACGACGCAGCCGGCCTCGCCGGGGGCGAAGATCCGGTACTCGTCGAAGACGCCGTAGTTGGGCAGGTGGTGCTTGTCGTACTGCGCGATCACCTGGCCGCCGCGCAGGACGACGGCCCGGTTGGTGGGCCGTCCGGCGTCGGTGCGGCCGAGTGTCCCGACCATCACCGTGACGTCGGCGAGGCCGCGCTCGACCAGGCCTGCTGCGACGTCCTCCAGTGCCGCGTGCGCACCGCGGGCGAAGGAGTCGCGCAGCGCGAGGTCCTCGATGGGGTACCCGGTCACGGTCATCTCCGGGAAGGCGACGAGCCGCGCGCCCGCAGCCGCTGCGCGGGAGGCCGCGTCGAGGATGCGCGCGGCGTTGCCGGCGACGTCCCCGACGCACGTGTCGATCTGGGCCAGTGCGATGCGCAGCGCCATGGTCACCAACCCTAACCGCGGCGGGAGACGCGGACCGCCGTCGGGCCCCGATCGGGGCCTGTGGTAGGCCGCGCGTAGGTCGGGAGCAGGTCGGGCGTACGTAGCGGGCACGTCGCGGGCACCGCCGCGTCGCGCCGTCACGTCCGCGCAACATCGGTACGGCAGGATGTGGTCATGGACAGGCAGCAGGAGTTCGTCCTCCGCACCGTCGAGGAGCGCGACATCCGCTTCATCCGTCTCTGGTTCACCGACGTGCTCGGGATCCTGAAGTCGGTGGCGGTCGCCCCGGCCGAGCTGGAGTCCGCCTTCGGCGAGGGCATCGGCTTCGACGGGAGCGCCATCGAGGGCCTCACGCGCGTCTACGAGGCCGACATGCTCGCCAAGCCGGACCCGTCGACGTTCCAGGTGCTGCCCTGGCGGGGCGAGACCCACGGGACCGCGCGCATGTTCTGCGACGTGCTCACCCCGGACGGGCAGCCGTCGCTCGCGGACCCCCGGCACGTGCTCAAGCGCGCGCTCGCGCGGGCCACGGACAAGGGCTTCACCTTCTACACGCACCCCGAGGTGGAGTTCTACCTGTTCGAGAACCCCGCGGAGCCCGGCAAACCGCTCGTGCCCGTGGACCAGGGGGGCTACTTCGACCACGTGCCGCGCGGCACGGGTCACGACTTCCGTCGTGCAGCGATCTCGATGCTCGAGTCCATGGGGATCTCGGTGGAGTTCTCCCACCACGAGGCCGGCCCGGGTCAGAACGAGATCGACCTGCGCTACGCGGACGCGCTGACGACTGCGGACAACATCCAGACGTTCCGCACCGTCGTCAAGGAGATGGCCCTCGAGCAGGGCGTGTACGCGTCCTTCATGCCCAAGCCGCTGCCGGACCAGCCGGGCTCCGGCATGCACACGCACCTGTCGCTCTTCGAGGGCGACCGGAACGCCTTCTACGAGGCCAGCGCGCCCATGGAGCTGTCCCAGACGGGCCGCAGCTTCATCGCGGGGCTCCTGCGGCACGCAGCGGAGATCTCCGCCATCACGAACCAGTACGTGAACTCCTACAAGCGGCTCTGGGGCGGCGCCGAGGCGCCGTCCTTCATCTGCTGGGGGCACAACAACCGCTCCGCGCTCGTGCGCGTGCCGCTGTACAAGCCGGGCAAGGGCAACTCGACGCGCGTCGAGTACCGCGCGCTCGACTCGGCGACCAACCCGTACCTGGCGTTCGCGGTGCTCCTCGCGGCCGGCCTCAAGGGCATCGAGGAGGGCTACGAGCTGCCCGACGGCGCCGAGGACGACGTGTGGGAGCTGACCGACGCCGAGCGTCGCGCCCTGGGGATCCAGCCCCTGCCGTCGTCGCTCGAGCAGGCGATCTCGATCATGGAGAGCTCCGAGCTCGTCGCCGAGACGCTGGGCGAGCACGTCTTCAACTTCGTGCTGCGCAACAAGCGGGAGGAGTGGAACGCGTACCGCAGCCAGGTCACGCCGTTCGAGCTCCAGCGGTACCTGCCGGTCCTGTAGATGAGTGCGGTCTCGGGGGGTCGGCCGGCGCCGTCGCTGCGGGGGACGCTCGTCCGGCTGGGCTTCACCGACCCTGGGCGCGCCACGACCCAGCTGGCCACGGCCCCGCTGAGCGAGGTCGTGGGCGTCATCGACGACGGCTCGCCGATCCTCGACGAGCTGGGCGCGGTCGCCTCGCCCGACGACGCCCTCCTGGCCCTGTCCCGGCTCCTCGACGCCGCGACCGGGGACGCGCGCGCCGCGGTGTGCGACGTCCTCACGTCCGGCGGCGACGCGCGTCGCCGGCTCCTGGCGGTCCTCGGCACCTCCAGCGCACTCGCCGACCACCTGGTGCGGCACCCGGCGGACGTCGGCGCCCTCATGGACGACCTGCCCTCCGACGACGACGCCGTTCGCGCCGAGCTGCTGGCCGCCGTCGGCGCCCCCGCGGACGACGCCCCCGTCGCGACGGTCACCGGGGCGCAGGGCGTGGACGCGATGCGGCGGGCCTACCGCCGACGCCTGGCGGCCATCGCGGCAGCCGACCTGGCCGCGGACGACCCCCGCGACGTCCTGCCGGACGTCGCGGCTGCCCTGGCGATGCTCGCAGCCGCCGCCCTCGAGGCGGGGCTCGCGCTCGCGCGCGCCGAGCACCCCGACCACGCGCTGGCCCGCCTCGCCGTGATGGGCATGGGCAAGTGCGGCGGGCGGGAGCTCAACTACGTCTCCGACGTCGACGTGATCTTCGTCGCCGAGCCCGCCGACGGCGCGGCGGAGGGGGAGGCGCTCGCGGTCGCCACGCGACTGGCCGCGGGCCTCAGCAAGGCGTGCGCCAAAACATTCACCGAGCCGGCGCTCTGGCCGGTCGACGCAGCCCTGCGCCCCGAGGGCAAGCAGGGCCCGCTGGTGCGCACGGTCGCGAGCCACGTCGCGTACTACGAGCGCTGGGCCAAGACCTGGGAGTTCCAGGCGCTGCTCAAAGCGCGCGTCGTCGCGGGTGACCGCGAGATCGGGGCGGCCTACCTCGAGCGCATCTCGCCCATGGTCTGGGCCGCCGCGGAGCGCGAGCACTTCGTCGAGGACGCGCAGGCGATGCGCCGACGTGTCGAGGAGAACGTGCCCGCCGCGGAGGCCGACCGTCAGATCAAGCTCGGCGCGGGTGGCCTGCGCGACGTCGAGTTCACCGTGCAGCTGCTGCAGCTCGTGCACGGGCGCACCGACCCCGAGCTGCGCAGCCCCACGACGCTCACCGCGCTCGAGGCGCTCTCGGCCGGCGGGTACGTCGGCCGCGACCACGCTGCGCGCCTCGCGAGCTGCTACCGCACCCTGCGGGTCCTGGAGCACCGGCTGCAGCTGCACCGCCTCCGGCGCACCCACCTCATGCCCGGCACCGACGCCGATCTGCGCTGGCTGGCGCGCTCGGTGGGCTTACGCAACGGCGACGCCGTCGTCTCGCTGTGGCGCGCGGTGCGCCGCGACGTGCGCGGGCTGCACGAGGAGCTCTTCTACCGCCCGCTCCTGCCGGCGACCGCGCGCCTGTCACGCGAGGACGTCTCGCTCGCGCCCGAGGCCGCACGTGCGCGCCTCGCGGCGATCGGCTACCGCGACCCCTCCGGCGCGATGCGGCACATCACCGCCCTCACCGAGGGTGTCAGCCGGCGCGCGGCGATCCAGCGCCAGCTGCTGCCCGTCCTCCTCGGGTGGTTCGCGGAGGGCGGCGACCCCGACGCAGGTCTCCTCGCGTTCCGGCGGCTGTCCGACGAGCTCGGCTCGACCCACTGGTACCTGAAGCTGCTGCGGGACTCCGGTGCCGCGGCGCAGCGCCTCGCGCGGGTACTCGCGTCGTCGCGGTACGTCGCGGACGCGCTCGCCCGCTCGCCCGAGTCGGTCGCCTGGCTGGACGACGACGCGGACCTGGCCCCGCGGGACCGTGAACGGCTCGCAGTGGAGATGGACGCGTTGCTGCGGCGCCGCAGCGACGTGGAGGACGCCACGGTCCTGGCGCGCGCGCTGCGGCGTCGGGAGATGGCGCGGACAGCCGTGGCGGAGGCCCTCGCTCTCACGTCCGTGCCAGTCACGTCCGCCGCGCTCACCGCGGCGACCGACGTCGTCCTGACGGCAGGGCTGCGCATCGCGTGGTACGACGTCGCCGGGGAGGACGGTGCCATCACACGCATGTCGGTCGTGGCGATGGGCCGCCTCGGCGGGCGCGAGGTGGGCTACGGCTCGGACGCCGACGTCCTGTTCGTGCACGACCCGCTGCCCGGCGCGGACGCCGCCGCGGCCCAGGCCCAGGCCACGGCCGTGGCAGCGCGCCTCCGGGCCCTGCTGTCGGCCACGGGTCCGGAGCCCGCGCTCGAGGTCGACGCCGACCTTCGCCCCGAGGGCCGCAACGGTCCTCTGGTGCGGACGCTCGCGTCCTACGCGGAGTACTACGAGCGCTGGTCGTCGCCGTGGGAGGCCCAGGCGCTGCTGCGGGCACGCCCCGTGGCGGGCGACGAGGACCTGGGGCGGCGGTTCGAGGCGCTCGTCGACCCCCTCCGGTACCCGGCGGGAGGCGCGGACGCGACCGTCGTCCGCGAGGTCCGGCGCCTCAAGGCCCGGATGGAGGCCGAGCGGCTGCCTCGCGGCGTCGACCCGGCCCGGCACCTCAAGCTCGGGCGCGGCGGGCTCAGCGACGTCGAGTGGACGGTCCAGCTGCTGCAGCTCGAGCACGCGCACGAGGTACCCGCGCTGAAGACCCCGTCGACCCTCGAGGCGCTCGACGCGGCCGCCGCGGAGGAGCTGGTCGCCGAGGCCGACGCCGCCATCCTGCGCGAGGCGTGGCTGACCGCGTCCCGGTTGCGCGACGCCATCGTGCTCCTCACCGGGCGTGTGGGCGGGACGGCGGGCGACGTCCTGCCGCACGACGTGCGTGCGCTCGGCGGGCTCGCCCGGATCCTCGGGATGCCGCCGGGCTCTGCCGCGGAGCTCGAGGAGTCCTACCTGCGCACCGGCCGTCGTGCGCGCGCCGTCATGGAGCGGGTCTTCTACGGCTGACGCGCCCCGGGCCTCACAGGCCCCGCTTGCGGCCCTCGATCTTGGGGCACGTGTCGACCACGACGGCGAGCCCCGCCGCCCGGGCGCGCTCCTCGGCGTCGGGGTCGGACACCCCGAGCTGCAGCCAGACGGTGGAGGCACCGATGGCGATCGCCTGGTCGACGATCGCGCCGACGCGGCCCGAGTTCACGAAGCAGTCGACGACGTCGACATGGCCCGGGATGTCGGCGAGCGTCGCGTAGCCGGTCGCGCCGTGCACTGTCTCGGCGCGCGGGTGCACGGGGACGATCTCGTGGCCGAGCGCCTGGAGGTAGGCCGAGACGCCGTACGCGGGCCGATCGGTGTTGGTGGAGAGCCCGACGACCGCCCACCGTGCGGGGATCGACAGGAGCCGGTCGATGAGGGTCGGGTCGTTGGCGGGCATGCCCCCATGCAAGCATCCGTCGGCCGGACGCGCTCGGGACCTGGGGCCGCGGCGCCCGCACCGACCGTCAGGCCAGGAGGTCCCCGAGGTCGTCGAGCCGGTCGACGACCTCGTCGGGGGTCAGGTGCGTCATGCCCGGCTCGACCTCGTCCCACGTGCGGGGCGCGGCGACCCATGGCTGCTCGCGTCCCCGGAGGGAGTACGGCGTGACCGTGGTCTTGGCCGGGTGGTTCTGCGACCAGTCGAGCAGGACCTTCCCGGGGCGCAGCTCGCGCTTCATGTTCGCCAGCACGTCGCGGTCCCTCGCCGCGAGCTCCTCGGCGATCGCGCGGACGTGGTCGCGCACCTGCGTGCCGGTGCGCCGGCCATCGAGCGGCGCGTACAGCTGCATGCCCTTGCTGCCGCTCGTCACGGGGTACGTCGTGGTCAGACCGTCCTCGGCGAGGCGGGCCCGCACCCGGTGCGCGAGGCGCGCGCACTCCTCGAGCCCCGCGGGCGGGCCGGGGTCGAGGTCGATGACGAGCCGGTCCGGATTCCTGGGGCGTCCGCGTGCGCCGACACGCCACTGCGGTGTGTGCAGCTCGAGCGCGCTCTGGTTCGCCGACCACACCAGGGCCGGCAGTCCGTCGAGGAACGGCATGTCGAGCACGGTGCCCTCGTCGTCGGTGCCGGGGCTGGCAGGCAGGCGCCGGTGCCGCAGCCACTCCGGCGCCCCGGCGGGGGTGTTCTTCTCGAAGAACCGCTCGCCGCTCACGCCCTGCGGGAAGCGGATCCGCGTGACGGGGCGGTCGCGGAGCTGGCGCAGGATCGCGGGGGCGACCGCCGTGTAGTACGCCACGACCTCTGCCTTGGTGAACCCTGTCGGGTAGATCACGCGGTCGAGGTTGGTCAGCTTGACGCGCGTGCCCTCGACGTCCACCCACTGCTCGCTCATGGTGTCTCCCACGGGTCCACCGGGACGTCGCTGCGCATGCCGCGGACGGCCGGCTGGCGCAGGCGCCCGCTCGCCAGGCGCTGCAGGTACACGACGTCGACCGTCACCACCGGCTCGACCCAGGTGACGTGCCGCGCGTCGGCGGCCGGGACGTCGTCGTCCAGCGGGGGAGTGAGGCGGGCGAGCGGGGCGAGCTCGCGCGCGAGGTCGACGCCGCGCCGCCCGCCGAGGCCGCTGCCGGCTCTGCCGAGGTAGCGCAGGCGTCCGTCGGCGTCGCGCGCGGCGAGCAGGACGGCGCCGAGGCGGTCGCGCGGGTCGGGCCGGCCCAACGCGGACGCGCCGACACCCTCGGGGCGCCAGCCGACGACGGCGGCGACGCGCGTGCCCCGGTGGGCCGCCTTGACCCAGTCGGGGGAGCGGCGTCCCGGCTGGTACGTCGAGGTGCGGCGCTTGGCGAGGACGCCCTCGAGGCCGTGCTCGAGCGTGACGTCCCACAGCACGTCGACGTCGGGGTACACGGGCGAGAGCTGGACGCGGGGCGGCAGGGTCAGACGCCCGAGCACGTCCCGGCGCTCGTCCAGCGGTCGTCGCGTGATGTCGACGCCCGTGTGCACGGGTACGTCGAAGGCGATGAAGGTCGCGGGCGCGGACGCGGCCAGGCGGCCTGCACGTGCGGGGTCGCGCACGTTCATCCGGTCGGCGAGGGCCTCGAAGGACGGCACGGCGCCGGCCATGACGACGACCTCGCCGTCGACGACGACGCCCCGCAGGTCGGCCAGGCCGACCAGCTCGGGGTAGGTCACCGTGACGTCACGACCCGAGCGTGCCCACAGGCGCAGCGTGCCGGAGGTGGTGTCGGCGAGCACGCGGACGCCGTCCCACTTGACCTCGTACGACCACGCGTCCCCACGGGGCAGGGCGGTTCTATCGGCCGCTCGGGTAGCGAGCATGGGCTGCACGGGTCCATCCTGCCTCTAGGGGCGGGCACGGGCACCCGCGCGACGGGCGCGCGCGACCGGCGAAGCGGAGGAATGATGCGAGCGATCTGGAAGGGCGCCGTCGCCTTCGGGCTGGTCAACGTGCCCGTGAAGGTCTATGCGGCGACGGGCGAGAACCAGGTCAGCCTCCACCAGGTGCACCGCGCCGACGGCGGCCGCATCCGCTACCGCAAGGTGTGCAGCGTCGACGGCGAGGAGGTCCCCTACGAGGACATCGCCAAGGGCTACCAGACTGACGACGGCCGCATGGTCGTGCTCACCGACGAGGACCTGGACGAGCTGCCGCTGGCCACCGAGCGCGAGATCGCGGTCGAGGAGTTCGTGCCCGCGGACCAGGTCGACCCGATCATGCTCGGCCGCACCTACTACCTCGAGCCCGAGAAGACGGCCGCGAAGCCCTACGCGCTCCTGCGCGAGGCCCTGCTGCAGACGGACCGGATGGCCGTTGTGAAGGTCGCGCTGCGCCAGCGGGAGTCCATGGCAGTGCTGCGCGTGCGGGACAAGGTGATCTGCCTGCAGACGCTGCTCTGGCCGGACGAGATCCGGGACGCGGACTTCCCGATCCTCGACGCCGAGGTCACCGTCCGCCCGCAGGAGGCGAAGATGGCCGCCTCGCTCGTGGAGTCCCTCGCGTCCGACTTCGACCCGTCCGACTTCACCGACGCCTACAAGGAGGCGCTCGAGCAGCTCATCGAGGCCAAGGTCTCCTCGGGCAGCACGGTCTCCGTCCCCTCGGCGGCGGGGGAGGAGCGGGCGGACGGCGGCGAGGTCGTCGACCTGCTCTCCGCGCTCCAGCGCAGCGTCGAGCGCGCCCGCGGCGCCCGCTCGGGCGCTTCCGACGACGACGCACCGGCCGCCCCGAAGCGCGCCTCGCGCGCGAAGAAGGCCGACGCGAAGCCCGCGAAGCCTGCGCAGGACGCGACGGACGCGCACGAGGCGCCCGCCAAGGCCCCCCGCCGTAAGGCCGCGGCGGACGGCGATGGCGCCGCGAAGAAGCCGAGCCGCCGCCGCGCGTCCTGATGGCCGACGCCATCACGCGGCACGACGTCGTCCGTGCCCTGCACCGGATCGCGAAGCACCTCGAACGGGATGGGGCGTCACGGTACAAAGCCGGGGCGTACCGGCGCGCCGGCGACGTCCTGCGCGCAGTCCCCGACGCCGAGTGGTCGGCCCGCGTGCGGGACGGTCGGTGGCGCGACCTGCCCGGCGTGGGGGAGAGCACGGCTGCGGTCATCACGACCGTGCTCGCCGGCGGCACGCCCGCGGTGCTCGCCGAGCTCGAGCGGGACACCCCCGCTGTCAGCCCCGCCGGTCAGGCCCTGCGGGACCTCGTCCGCGGCGACCTGCACTCCCACACCGAGGCGAGCGACGGCGTCGCGCCCATGGCGGACATGGCCCTGGCCGCCCTCGAGGGCGGTCACGACTACCTCGCGGTGACCGACCACTCGCCGCGGCTCACCGTCGCCAACGGGTTGTCGCCCGAGCGCCTGCGCGCGCAGCTGGCCCAGATCGACCGGGCCAACGAGGTGCTCGCACCGTTCCGCCTGCTGCGGGGGATCGAGGTCGACATCCTCGACGACGGGCGGCTCGACCAGGAGCCGGACCTGCTGGGCGCCCTCGACGTCGTGGTCGCGTCGGTGCACTCCAAGCTGCGCATGGAGCGTGCCGCGATGACGCGGCGGATGGTCGCGGCGGTCGAGCAGCCGTGGACCGACGTGCTCGGCCACTGCACCGGGCGCAAGGTGCGAGGGCGGGAGCGGCCCCAGAGCGAGTTCGACGCGGAGGTGGTGTTCGCCGCGTGCGCGCGCCACGGTGTCGCCGTCGAGGTCAACTGCCAGCCCGAGCGCCAGGACCCCCCGGACGACCTCATCGCCCTGGCGGCAGAGGCCGGGTGCCTGTTCAGCATCGACACGGACGCGCACGCGCCCGGTGAGCTGGAGTGGCTCGTCGACGGCTGCGAGCGGCTGGCCGGGCACGGCGTCGACCCGGACCGTGTTGTCACCACGTGGCCGGTCGAGCGCCTGCTGGGGTGGACGGGGCGGCGGTAGGACTCCAGACGACGAAGGGGCCGGTCCGCGTCGTGGACCGGCCCCTTCGTGCGTCGTGCGTCAGCCCGTGAAGGCGGGTGCGGTGACGACCGGGGTTGCAGGTGCGGCCGGGGTGCCCGGGGTGGCGGTCGGGACGACGCCCCAGTTGAGGACGTTCGCGCCGGCCGGCAGACCGGCGATGAGGCGCCCGCTGAACGAGTTGAACTCACTGGCCGCGCTCGCTGCGGAAGCAGCGGCGGCCGCGAGGTCGTCGGCGACGACGGTGGCCTGCGCGCCGGCAGTCGACGTGGGCGAGGGGGTCGGGGTGGGCCCGGGGGGCTCCTCGCTCGAGCCGTAGCCGGTGACGGCGGTGAAGTAGGCGAAGTGCACCGTGGCGCCGGGGGCGAAGGTCACGTCCTGCGCGGTCTCGAGGTCGAAGCCCTCGGTCCCGACCTCGTCCACCTCGTCGGCGGGCAGGGGCGCGTCGGGTCCCTGCCAGACCATCGTGAGCACGGGGGCACCCTCGCCGCCGTCGTGTCCGACGAGCCACCGGTCGGCCGTGGAGACGGTGGTGTCGCCCGTGCTCGTCGCCGTGATCGCGGGGGAGTCGCCGTCGAGGAAGGTGGACTCGGTGCCTGTGCGCACGGTGATGGGGGCGGTGGTCGGGTTCGTGTACGTCACGAGGACGCGGACCAGGTCACCGGCCGCGTAGAAGCGGAACTGCATCGTCACCTGGAGGCCCTCGAGCTCCTCGACGGGGCCCGTGACGACGATGTCGCCATTCGCCTGCGTCGCCGCGTCGAACTCGAGCCCGGGTGCGTAGTACTCAGAGCCGTCGTCGCCGATGAAGGCGGCCCACCACATGTCGTTGCTGCCGGCGTTGAGGAGGTGCTCCTCGGCGCCGGGCGCCGTGGGGTCGGTGCCCTCCTCGTAGACCCAGACGTTGCGGACGGTCACCGGAGGTTCCGGGTAGAGGTCCCAGACGGTGTTGCCGACGACGAAGCCGGGCGCTTCGCCCAGGTCGATCGGCTCGGCCGAAGCCGAGGCGGCGCAGGCCAGGACGAGGCCGGCGGCGGCGGCCGCGGCGGCGGCCGAGCGGGTGAGGCGCATGGTCGATGTCCGTTCCGGGTCCTGGCCGCGTGCGGGCACGCGATACCCGGGCCCTCGTGAGTGACTGTGGCACAGGGTCCGACGGCGTGCAGCCTAGTGATTGCTGAGACCCGGTGTGAGCGGTTCCGCTACGCGAACAGGTGATTCGCGCGGATCGACACGTTCCCGTGACCTGCGAGTCCGCCGACGGCGAAGGGCCGGTCCGGGAGGCCCGGGCCGGCCCTTCGTGACGTGCTGCGTTCGTGCCGTGCGTGCGGTCAGCCGGTGAAGGCCGGCGCGACGACCACGGGTGCCGCGGGCGTCGCGGGCGTGGACGGCGTGGACGGCGTCGAGGGCGTCGAGGGCGTCGAGGGCGTGGCGCCGACGGTGCCCCAATTGAGCACCACTGTGCCGGCGGGGATGCCCTCGGTGAGCCGGCCGGAGAAGGTGGCCCACTCGGACGTGCCGGCGAGGGCCTCCGCCTCCGCGGCCGCCATGTCGGAGCCGACGAAGGTCGCCTGCAGGTCCTTGAGAGCGGCCTCCGTCCCGAGGGTCGTCAGGCCGCCCTCGCCATCGTCCTCGTACCCGTATCCGTAGAGCTTGACGAAGTAGGCGAGGCGGACGGTGGCGCCCGGCTCGACGGTCAGGTCGCCGCTCGTCGCGAAGTTGTCCTCGTCCCCGTGCCAGCCGTAGACGTCCAGCCCGTTCGCGGTGTAGGGGGCGCCAGGCCGCTGCCAGGCGGCGGAGATCACCGGGTCGGACTCGTTGGCGTCGCTGGCCACGGCCCAGCTGTCGGCGGCTGTCGTGACTGCGGCGTCACCGCTGCTCGTCGCGAGGAACTGGATGGCGCTGTCGGAGCCGTACCCGTTGTCCGTGCCCGTCTCGACGGTGATCGCCGCGGCGGTGGGGTTGGTGTAGCTGACGAGGACGCGTGCGAGGTCCCCGGCGGCGTCGTAGCGGTGCTCGACCTGGACGCTCAGACCGAAGATCTGCTGGACCGGCGCCAGGACGACGACGTCGCCGTCCGCCGCCGTCGTCTGGTCGACGACGAACTCGTCCACGATGTTCGGGTCGCCGAAGTAGACCGGGTCCTCTCCCTGGGCAAGCCAGATGGCGTAGAAGTCGTCGAACGCGTCGCTGTTGCGGCTGCCGGCCGAGTAGTCGCACTCGGCGCTCTCGAAGACTGAAGCATCGTTGATCACGAAGGCGTCCATGTAGGAATCGGCGGCCGCGTAGTACCAGAGGGAGTGGTTGAGGCACACCTCCCCGTTGGTGTCGAGGAGGTCGACCGGCGCGGCGAGAGCCGGGGCGGCCATGGCGACGCCGACGGCGGTGGCCATCGTGGCTGCGGTGAGACTGCGCAAACGGCGCATGGGAGGACCTTTCGTCCGGTGAGGGTGCCTCGGGAATCCTAGCCGTGAGGGTTGCCTGAGGGGACAAAGATCATCAGGTCCGATCGGGTGAGATCGTCGGTCGTTGCCGGTTCGTGATCCTCGTCGCGCGTCGGACCTGGACGGCGCGCGGATGCCCGGAGGTACTGTCGCGCCATGGCGCGGCGGCCTGACGACTGGATGGTCGACGTCGAGCTCCTCGACGAGGAAGCCGACGCCGACGCATCGGACGACGTCGCCGTGTCGGCGGGCCGGGCCACGGGGATCCAGGGCGCGGACACGTCCGGGGCCGGGCGACCGCGTCGGCTCCGTCTCCCGGAGCACCCCGGCCGCTGGGCGGCCGCCCTGGCGGCCTCGGCCGTCGCCTTCGCGGCGGTGAGCATCGTCGTCGGGCTGGCCGGGCGGCAACCGGACGCAGGGCTGGACCTCGGCCGTCCGCTGAGCGGGCGGTGGACCCTGCCCACGGGGACCGTGCTCGGCACCGCGGACGGTGTCGTGGCCGTCCGCTCCACCTCCGTGGTCGCCGGCTACGCGGTGGACGACGGCCGGCGCCTGTGGGAGGTCCGGCTGGGGGTCGAGGGCCCGGTCGACGAGTGCGCCCCCGCGGTGACCGTCGACCCCGCGACCCTGTGGTGCTGGCGCGCCAACCAGACCGTGCGGGACGCCCTCGGTGGCCGGACGCAGCGGGACGCTGCGCTCGTCGGCATCGCCCTGGCCGACGGGACCGTGACGACCGACCGTGCGACCGACGTCCCGTGGGGAGGCATGCTTGCCGTCGGTGCGGACCTCGTGCTGGGCGACCGCATCCGGGAACACCTGACGCTCACGCGCGTGTCCCCGGGGACCTGGGAGACGCACTGGACGACCGAGCTCGTGCTCGACCCGGACCCGGTGACCGGCGACGTGAGAGCGACGGTCGAGGTCGAGTCGGGTCTGGTCGTGGTGCACGGCCCGACGGTGGCCGTGCTCGACGCCGGTGACGGTGGCGTCCTGCGCTGGGTCGAGCCGTCCGCGGGTGCCCCCGCCGACATGGATGCCGCGGATGTCGCCGTCACCGAGGGCGGCTTCGGGATCGCGTCGACGGTCGTCGACGGTGCACGCACGGAGGACGGCGTCTGGTACGACGCCAGGGGCCGCGAGGTCGTCGGGTACACGGGCGTGCTCGCGGAGCCGAGCGTCTCCGACGGCTCGGAGCCGGGCGTGCTCGTCGTCGTGCGCGGCGGCGTGGAAGTGGCGGGGGTCGACGCCGCGACGGGCCGCGACCTGTGGGTCTTCCCGGCCGAGGAGCCCGTCGTGGTCGCGCGGCACGACGGCGCGGTCACCTTCGCGGCGGGTGAGACCCTGCGGTCCGTGGAGCTCCTCACCGGCTGGGAGCGCTGGAGCGCGACCGTAGAGGGGATGCGGGCCACCGCCGGGATCGTGAGCGACGGGGACGTCGCCGTCACGATGGCGATCCAGGGGAGGGCGTGGGTGTTCGTGGCCTACGACCTCGCCGGCGGTGACCGGCTGTGGTTCGCGCGGGCCGCGGGCACGCCCGACCTCGACGACCTGTTCTACATCGGTGGCCCGCCAAGGCTCACGGTGCTGGGGGACCACACCGTCGTGGAGTCCTCGCAGGGCCTCACCTGGCTGGGTTGACGGCCGGGGGGCTGGAGCGCGCAGCATGCGCGCTCCAGCCCCCGAGTCGTCAGCGCTCAGCCGGTGATGAGCCGGGGCCCTCAGTCGGCGTCGGCGGCCCACGTGGACAGGGCGGGGCCGGTGTCCTCCAGCTCGCTGGCACGGTAGAGGATCGCAGCCATGGCCTGGCGCTCGATGTTCAGGCCGGGGCGGAACGTGCCGTCCGACCACCCGTTGACGAAGCCGCGCTCGGCGGCCTCCTCGATATAGCCGCAGAAGGGGTGGCCGATCGTGACGTCGGAGAAGGTCCGCGGGGTCTCCGGGTCGCACGCGGCGTCGCCGCCGAAGCCCCGCATGAGGATGGCTGCGAAGGCCTCGCGCGTCAGCGTCGCCCCGGGGCGGAAGGTGCCGTCCGGGTAGCCCTGGATGGCGAACAAGGCGAGCAGCTCGATGTAGTCGCAGAACGGGTGGCCGGCGGTGACGTCGCTGAACGTCCGCGTGTCCGCCGGGTCGCACGGCTCGGGCCGCATATCGGACCACCGGCCGAGGAAGGCCGCCGTCGCCTCGCGGGTCACGGGCGCGGTCGGGCGGAAGGTGCCATCGGCAAACCCGGTCGAGATACCCGAGTCGGCCATCCACTGCACCTCGGTGTAGAAGGTGTCGCCCGGGCCGATGTCGGTGAACGAGGCGGCCTCCGCGGCCGCCGTCGCCTCCTGGTCGGGGGCCGCCGCGATGGCGTTGCCGCTCACGGCGAGGGCCATCGTGACGAGCCCGGTGACGAGTGCAGTCCTACGACGCTTCATGTGGACGTCCTCCCTGGTGGCCCGGACCGCCCGGGCACGTCTCCCGCAGAGTAGCGACCGACCAAGGCGCACCGGGAGGCGTTCCGTACATCGCGCCGCCTCCGCCCCGCCACGTGCGGCGTCGGACGGTGACGGCCGCCCCGGACGCGACGATGCGGGGCGTGCCTCGAGACACGCCCCGCATCCTCGGAACTGGTGTGTGGCCCTCAGGCCAGCGGATCAGATGTCGTAGTACATGTTGAGCGCGCCGATCGCAACGCTGAAGCCGCAGGTCAGCGAGGTGGCTTCGGTGAGCCAGCTTCACCTTGTGCATCTCACATGCACGCTCCTCGAGAGCGAACCTGCAGGCGCCTGTGGCACGGCTGTGGCAAAGCACACTACGCCCGACGGCGCACCCGGGGGAATGGCGGACGTCCATCCTCGGGCGCGGCTACGGACGTGCTGTCATCGCGCCCGGGAGTGCGAGCGCAGTAATGCAGAGCCATTACTTCAAGTCGCGTGCAAATGGCCTGGTCAGGAGGTGGCCCGTGGAGTAATCTGCAGGCATTCACGAACCGACCCCGGTTCGTCCCGTCTCGAGGACACCAGATGCCCAGGGGTTACGAGTGCCCGATTTGTGGCACCGCCACGCTTCAGCCCTACACGACCAACCAGCTGCGATGCACCAAGTGCGGCACCGTGGTCAAGCGGGAGGCGCTCGCGAAGTAGCGCCGTGACGGCACCGGGAACCGCCTCGGGACCGGCAGGACCTCGGCAGCCTGCGCCTCGACCATCGCGGGCGTCGCGATGCGGTTCGTCTCCGCATGGCGGGCCGCTGTGGGCGGGGTCTCCGCTGACGCGCTGCAGGCGCACATCAACGAGATGCAGGCACCGCAGGTCGGTTCGTCTTGCGCGAGGTCGGCGCTTGGGATGCCCGTGAGGCGACCTGGTCGATGGCCGCACAGGTCAGGGCCTGGCTGCGCGCGGCCGCTTCCCAGTCCGAGCTCGTCGACGCCGTGTGTGCGTGCCGGGAGTCACCGTCGTCGCCAACGAGCTGACCTCCGAGCAGTGGCTCGCGGTCGCCGGTCCGGACACGCAGCTGCGGCGGAGGTGCTCGTCGAGGGTCCGGGCTGGCCAGATGCGAGCTACTAGCGCTGTTGGCTGCATGCGGTCGCTTCTGGCGCCGGTGTGCGGGCCGCGACTGATACCGTGGCGGAGTGGACATCACCGTTCGCCTTGCGGATGGCGCGACGGACCACTTCGTGGACCTGTCGCCCCGGGGCCGCACGTTTCGTGGTTGGCGGTCGGGTTTCTGCAGGCACAACTACACCGTCGGCGACGACGAGCTGTTGTTGATCTTCAAAGAGAGCTACTCCGCCCAGTACACGAGCGTCTTCAGCGATGACGACTACGTGAACGAGCGCTCTGAGGGCAGTCGCGAAGTCGCGCGGTACCGGCCACATCAGTGGACGAGCGTGCGCGAGGGCTAGGGAGATCTCACACAGGTAGGCAGGCATGGCAGCCGGCACACGGACCCGCCTCGGCGACGTCCTGCCCCGTCGGCGCCGCCCGACCGCATGACACCCGCCCATCACCCTCCTTGCGAGAGGGCTGGCCTGATCGTGCCGGGTAGTCGGTGAGCGCCGACCTGGCATGCTCGAAGGGGTCGGGATCGGCCCCGCCCCCGGGGCTCAGCGCTTGCGGGGTTCAGTCGATCTCGAGGATGAGGTCCAGTCCTCCGCTGGGTGCGCTCACCCGCGACGCCCGGAACTCGTCCCACTCCGCGGCTTGCCCCCGTCCACGTCACGGGTGTCCACCACGGCCACTCACACCGAGTCCGGTCCTCCAGCCAGCCCTTGACGCACTCCAGGGTGCCGGTCGATGAGGTCCCCGGACCCTTCGTCCTGCCCGGCGAAGTTCAGGAAGAGGGACCGCCCGCAGCGTGGCGCCGGCGGCCACCAGCTCTGGCAGGGTCTCCACGGTCAGGGGGATTACGTACGACGCGGTGCATCGCGGCCGCCTGGTGGAACACCCCGCCTTCAGTAGGCACGAGCTCCCTGTGCGCTGGGCTGCGCGGTCCAGGCTCGGTGTTAGTCCGTCGGTTCTGGGCCGTCATGGCCGAAACGCATGCGGGCCTTCGACACGTCCAAGGTCGCTAGTCCGGAGCGCACCAGCGCGACCGGGTTTGCGTACCGGGTGATGCGAGGACCTGCGGAGCGCACGTCGGTCACCCGGTACACGCGGAACTTCTCCCCGTACCGGATGGCTTCAGTGAGTTCCCCGGTGGAGATGTCGAACGGTGCGCACGGGTCGGTGCCAGTCGTCGCCTTCACCTCGATGAAGATGCTCACGCCGTGCTCGTCGACGGACTGGATGTCGTACGGCGCGTACTGCTCCTCATCTGAACGCCACACGACGGCGTCGTCCGGGTTGAGCCCAAGTGCCAGCACGCGGTCCCGTTCAGCCAGGTAGACCGCTTCCTCACCGCGGCGGCCGATTGCGCGCTTCTCCACGTCGGACACCGCCGGCTCCGGGGTCCACCCACCGCCGAACCCTCCGCCGCCGCTGCCACGCCCGCTGGGGTGTTCGGTCGGTACCCGGCCCGGATCGCCGTCCTCGATCACCATCGCCGCAACGTCGAGGGCCGGCAGCGCAGGCGATGCCTCCCGATCAGTCGCCCCCGTGCCCGTGGTCGACGATTTCCCGCCCGCAGCGGAGTCGCCACCACCTGCGCCGCTCCCCGCACCACCGGACGTCGCCGCGGGCGAGCCAGCGGGCGCATGCCCGGCTGACGCGAGCGGGCTTGGCGGAGCTCCTTCACCGGCCGGCTCCTGGGCACCTTCGCTGGTGGTCGTCGCAGGCTCGCCGTCCTCCGGCATGCCCTGCCTGTCGCCGTCGTCTTGGTCGTCTTGGTCGTCTTGGTCGGGCACGAGCGCGTCGACGAGGTCCTCAAGCCGGACGTCGGTGCGGCCCAGGGTCTCCGCCGCGGCGCGCACGTCATCAGCGGTGATCTTCTTGGACGCAAGGAACCGTGCCCGGGTGTCGTCGTCCGAGGCGAGGATCTGCCCGAACTGGTCGCCGTAGCTGTCGGCACGCACGAACACCGCCAACTGCGGCCCGAACTCGAACCAGGGTGGGACCAGCGTCTGGCGGTCCACCTCGAGGTACGCCGTCCCGAACATTGCTGCGAACGCGCCGGGGCGGGGCCCGGGCACCACTCGGGACGCGATGTGCGAGACGGCCGCCGGCAGTTCGACCGACTCACCATCGAACTCGTACGCGAGGATGAGCTCATTGCACGGGCGCACGTCCAGCCGCTTGATGCGCGGCACGAACGTGTCCTCCGCGGACGCGCGCAGCTTGCGCAGCAGCGCGAGCATCCACGGCGCGGCCTGGTCGACGTGCTCCTGAACGGCGCCGACCAGGTCAGGGCGGTGCCCGACCTCGATCGGGGTTACCTTCACGTGCTCGTCCAGCGGGAGCAGTCCCAGCACCTTGACCAGCGAGTGGCAGTCCTCGTCCGCGGCCAGGACCGCATGCCGTGCACCCCACGCCTCCCGCAGCATCGGGTCTCGGACCACGATCGGGGCGTCCGCGAACACGTAGCGTCCGTCGACGGTCGCCAGCAGTGGCACCGGTTCGTCAGGAGCGGCGTCCACACCGACGCGCAGCGCGTCATTCAGGGTTCGCATCGCCCACCGGGCGGCTTTGACCTGGCTGTCATTCGGGTCGCCGCCGCCGACCTCGTCACGCAGGTCACGCAGAAGGTCGAACAGGTCATCCGGGGTCAGCCGAGCCGCGTCGGCGACGCCGAGCTCGACCATCAGCAGCCTCTGCCCCTGCCCGGTCGTCATCGCGTCGGCGAGCGCGGGCACCCGGGCCCGGATGTGCGCCGGCGTGGACTGCGCGATCCGCCATGCCTGCCACGGCATCACGAGCGCGCTGTCCCCACCGCGACGAGTCGGCACCCACGCGGTCGTGGTCAGGGCGTACATCAGCAGCGACGGCGCAGTGCGCTCGTCCCCTGTGTGGTTGCCATGCACGCACCGGAACGTTGCCGTGGTCGCCGGCTCGTACACGCTCGTCCACCGCGCCGCGAGCGCCGACCACAGTGTCCGCAGCCGGCTGGGGTTGCCGTCCGCGACGAGCTCGGTGAACCGGTCGAGGACGTGGGAGACCTGAAGCTGCTGGGACTGCGGATGGTCCGCGCGGCACACCTTCGCAGCGTCAACGTCGTCGTCAGCCCACCACGCCGCCCACAACGGGTTGCTCCGGTGCGGGTGGCCCTGCCACATCGCGAACGTCAGGTACTCCCGGGATCCGGACGCTTCCACGGTCAGGACCCGCGGGCAGTCCGCGACACCGCAGAACGCCCACAGCTCACGTTCCCGGTCCCGCTCCTGCGGGTCGTCGGGGACCGGCACGTCGAGGAACTCGACCTCGCCGAACGGTCCGTAGATGGTCTCCAGGCGGGTGTCCGCGGTCCAGTCCGCGGGGAAGTACACCTTGTCCGCGGCGACGAGCTCGCGGGTCAGCCCGGCGGCGTCGCGAGCGGGCACCAGGACGGCGCCGACCGCCTCGCGGATGTCACGGTCACCGGTGCTGCTGCGACGGGTGCGCACGTACGCCCGCAGCGCGTCCAGGGCCAGGCGGCGGGTGTCGTCGTCGGTGCCGGCGTCGGTCAGGATGGGCACGACGTAGTCCGGGATGATGTCGCGCCAGTCGAACCTGCCGACCCCGGCCGACTCCAGTAGGTCCGCCAGGCCGTCGATGTCGGCCGGCAGAACCGCGATCGGAAGCGGCAGCTCGATGGGGACCTGGTCGTTAGTGCGTGCGAAGAACACGCGTGACGCGGGGGTGACGACGTGCCCGTCCTGGGTGCGTACGCACCTGATCGCGGCCAGCGCCCGCGCGTACGTGCTGCGCAGCAGGCCGGCGTCCCAGTCGACCAGGTGCTGGTAGTACTCCTGGGCGGTCTCGGCTGTCGGTGGGCGCAGCAGTGCGAGCGTGGCGTCCAGGCTCAGGGCCGATGCGCCGAGCGTGACCAGCGCCGTCCGTACGACCCGGTCCGCTTCGACGTCGGGCGCGACCAGACGGGGTGTGTTCACGGTGTCGGCCAGGTCGTGCAGAGCGTGCACGTCCGGGCACTTGGGGAACGCGAGCCGTGCGGTGCGGGGGCTCGTCAGGGCGCCGGTGACGGTGGCGACGAATGCCACGTCGCGCAGCGCCGCCATCAGGCGGGTGTGCAGTGCCGTCCCGGCTCCGGTCGGGCCACCACGCGGAACCAGGACCGCGGCGGGGACCGCGGGGTCGTCGAATCTCGTGGCGAGGTCCGGCGCGACCGCCGTGCAGATCAGGTCGGCCGTGGCGGCGGTCAGGAACTCGTTGTACGGCGTGGCGTCGGGTGTCGTGGACAGCTGGCGGCGGTCCAGGTGCAGCGCCCAGTCGGCGTGTGCGATGTACGTGAACCCGGTCTGCTCCTCGGTCGGGAAGTACACGTGCATCGGATAGGTGACGCGTGTCGACGGGATCCCGTCGTCGTTGAGCGGGATGGCCACCGCAGCGGTGACGGACTCGACCTCCTGCCACCCGTCCATCGCGGCGACGAGCTCGCGCGCGACGGGCATCTGGCGGGCGTACACCAACCACTGGCTCAGGTCTTCGCCAACCTGCATCAGGACGCGCTGCACCCCGTCGGTGTCCTGACGGTCGACCTCGGCGATGAAGTCGTGGGCGGTCCCAGACACCTCGAGCCGGTCCAGCGAGCCGAGGAACAGCATCAGCTGCGCGTTGAGGTTTCTGCGCAGCTGCGTCTCGACCTGCGAACGCTCCACCCCAGCGCGCAGCGGCAGCCGCATCACGGTCGTGTACCCGCCGGCGAGAAACTCGTCGACCTGTGCGGCGTCCTCGCCGAGGTCCTCGTCGTTCAGCGTGAACGGGAATGCGTACGTCGGCAGCTTCTGGTCGTCGGGCAACCCGCCGGTGATCGCGGCCACCTGCTCGAACACGCGTGCTTCGTCGAACCCGAACCGGACCTGGGCGGTGATGACTTGCGGCCGGTCAGTGATCTCGCCAACCGACCGGAACCCCAGGCCCTTGTACCCGATCGACTTCGTCGGGCTCTTCGTGGACTTCCCGAGCCGGCAGATGGACCTGATCGCATCCGGGCTGAACCCGATGCCGTTGTCGGCGACGAGCAGCGCCTGGTTCGACAGGTGGAAGCGCACCTGGCCGGCGTGGCCGGTGTCCGCTGCTGCGTCCGCGGCGTTCTGCAGCAGTTCGAACGGGTATCGACCCGAGTACTGGTTTCGGACCAGCAAGTGCCCGGTGCCGCGCTCGTCGAGCGACTTCAGCTGGTGCTCGCGGCGGCCGGCTGCGACGTCCGCGGCGATGGACTCGAGTTCGACGCGGGTGAGCTCCGTAACGACGTCGGCAGCGACGAGCGTCTCGGTCACGTCGCCTCCTTGTCGCGGTGTGCACCATGGGTACCACAAGCCGCCGACGTGACAGCAGGCCCGACGGGTTGCCGTCACCGATGTTGACACCCTGACGGCCCCGGACGGGTGAGCAGGGGCCGCGACGTCGAGCTCCGGCGCTGGGGTCGTGACCTCCCCGCTACCGAGCCCACCAGATCCGCAAAGGCACCCGCCTACGGCGCGGGTGTGTAGGCGGCCAGGGCGGCAACGGCGACTTCCAGGGGGATCCGCTCCTGCTCCACGCGACGCGGCCCCTCGAACTCCGGGTCGCACAGCTGGGCGTAAAGGCTCGCCTCCCCGCCCGCCAGGCCCGGCACCGGTCGTGGGGCCCGCCCGGCTAGTGCCGCCCCGCGCCGGTCGTGCCGAGTCCCGAACCGTGACCACTGCTCGTAGGCGGTCGAGTCCATCAGCACCGAGACGACCGGCAACCCGGTCGAGCGCAACGCCGAGAGGATCTCCAGCCCGTCGGCGTCCATGTCCCCCCAGTACGCCACCACATCCGCGGCCTGCACCCACGCGAGGCCCGCGATCGCGTTCGCGGCTCGGCCGGCCCCCTCCACCGCCACGCCCGCCAACACCGGTGGGAAGGCGAGCACGGTGTCCTTGTTCTCGCAGATCACCACTGTGCGCACCCGGTACGGGGGAGTGGCCGCATCCCCTGCCGTGAAGCAGTCGTGGCGGCGCCCGCCGCCGGCCAGGTGCCCCGGGTCCAGGTAGGTCACGTGAACCCGCGCCGGGTGGCCGGTGACCAACCCCAGGTACTCCCGGCCTGCCAGGGCCGCGACCAGGTGCTGGGAGGTGTTCAGCCACTTCGCGTGCATCCCGGGGATCGGGACCTGCCGCGGCGTCATGCCGGTCGCGTCGTGGGTCGTGAACCATGCCCCGGCCTGGCACAGCAGGTCCACGTCCAGGTCCGACCAGTCCGCGACATCACGGATCACCTGCGCCC
Source organism: Actinomycetes bacterium (assembly GCA_023428465.1). Taxonomy (GTDB): domain Bacteria; phylum Actinomycetota; class Actinomycetes; order Actinomycetales; family Cellulomonadaceae; genus Actinotalea. The sequence continues at coordinate 6,395 of JAEYXM010000065.1, read as the reverse complement.
TGCCCTGGCGGTCCAGGGCGGGGAAGTCCGCTCTCAGACGTGCCCCGATCGCCCGCCCGCGGGCCAGCCGGGCCGGCCACGGGCCTGCAAGGACCCGGGCCGCTGCGTCGACGTCAGCGACCACGACCGCGACGGGGAGCATCTGCGTGGTCCCGTGCACTCGTCGGGCGCGGGTCTCCAGCCCCACTTGGTGCCGCTCGGCCCATGCGGCCCAGTCCCGCGCGACCGCGGCCCAGGCCCCGAACCCCTCGGCGAGCTCGCCGCCCGCGGGCTGTCCGAGCGGGATTCGCGCGGCCCAGTCGACAGGCCCGCCGGCGGCGGAGGTCGCCCAGCACCGCTCCACCCTGCGGATCAGGGTGGCCAGCACCTCGTGCTCGGTCTTCACCGCAGCGTTCCCGTGCGCCGTACCGCGGCCCGGTCGGCGTCACTGAAGGGAACCACCCGGGACCGCTTGGTGCGCGCGTCCTTGGTCACCATCAAGAACGCATCCATGTGCGGCTCGAGGGCGGCAACCTTGTCGATCGGTGCGGCCACGATGAGCTGGAACCCCAGCGCCTTCCATGCCCCCACCGCGCGCGAGGCGAACTCCGCATCGGCCTTGATGAACCCCTCGTCCAGGAACACCGGTGCGAACCGGGGCCTGGGCCGGTGCTCGTCGCCCAGGCGGTAGCGCAGCGCGGCGCCCACGATGAACGCGATCAGCTCCTGGGTCTCCCCGCCGGACTTCGAGCCCAGAGACGTGTAGGTGGCCTGGACGACATCGGGGTGCCCCTTGGGGTACCGCTCGGCCCGGATCTCGACCTGCCGGCGCACGTCGAGCAGCTCGACGCGGTTGGCGACCTTGGCGTCGTGGCGCGGGTCGCCCGCCGGTCGCAGCTGGGCCATGAAGGCCTCGAGCTCGCGGAACCGTGCCTCCATCAGGTTGTCGGGCAGGTCGACGGTGGCCCCGGAAGACAGGTCGGCGAGCTGACGGCGGAACTTGGCCACCTGGTCGCGGTTCAGTCGCCGCAGCCGCATCCCCAGGCGGTCGTCACCGGACCCGAAGGTCAGGTTCGCCAGGATGTCGTTGACCGGTCCCAGTCGGTCCTCGATCTCGCTGACCGCGGTGCTCATCGCCCGGGCGAGGGGGACCAGGTCTTCCCCGGACCACTGCATCAGGGCACGCCGCCACTCGGTGCGCCTGGTCGCCAGACCGACCGCCCGGACCTCCTCCAGGATCGTGGCGTAGTCCGGGTAGGAGTCCACGGTCGCGCCCAGGTTCGGGTCCTGGAACTGCTCGCGGTACATCTCGAAGGCCCGCTCGAGTTCCTTGCGGGCGCGTTCGGCCTCGGTGCGGGCGGACTGCTGCGCGGCCTCCAGGCGCTTGCGCAGGGCGGCCAGGTGCTGCCACCACCGGTCCAGGTCGCCCGGGTCGTCGCCGTCGCAGGCGGCCTCGAAGTGGGCGTCGAGGTCAGCGGACTGCTCGTCGGTGAGCATCACCGACTGGGTGTCTTCCACGGCCGTCAGCTCGTCGACCACGCGGTCCTTGTCCTCGACCAGCGCGCCCCACGCGTCGTCGAGCTGCTCGATCGCGTGCTGGGTCAGCACGATGCGCTTATTCAGCTCCTCAGCGCGCTCGTTCAGCTTCGTGTACAGCTCCTCGAGCTCGGCGAGCCGGTCGTTGCCGCTGTGCAGGCGCGCGATGGCTTCCCGCAACTCAGCGGCCGTCGCCGTGGGGGTGCTCACGTCGACCTGGGTGAACTCCGCGCCGGAGAGCACCTTGAAGGCCCCGTACCGCTCCTCCAGGTCGGCCAGCTTCGCCCGGGCGACCTCCCGTTGACGGTCCATCTCCGCCAGGGTGGACTCGAGCTCGTCCCGCCGGGCCTGCAGCTCGGCGACCAGGTCGGCGTTCGTGAACCCGAGGATGTTGCGCTGGTCGCCCCGCCCGTGGGTGCCCTGCCTGCCACGCCGGGTCTGCCCCGCGGCGGTGACGCGAAGGCCCGGGCCGGCCAGCCCGGAGCTGTCGGGCACGCAGGTGGCGTTCCGTCCGGGGTCGGACAGGTGCGCGGCCACCCACCCACGGAACGGGGAGGCCCTGAACGCGAGCTTGCCGGCGACGGTGTCCTGCGGGGCGGGTGCCGGCTCCGGGCGGCCCAGGTCGGCGGCGGAGAACCGGATCAGGCCGCGCAGCGGCAGCGGGTCGATCGCCGCGGAGAAGTCCTCGAACCTGTCCGCGGGGACCAGGAGCAGGCGCGCAGAAGCCGCGAGCACCGTCTCCACGGCTGTCCGCCACCGGTCCTCCTCCGGCCGGACGTCGACGAGCTCGGCCAGGTACGGCAGGTCGCCCACCCCCATCCCGGTCGCGGCGCACACCTGCTCGCGCAGCTCCTCCATCGACCGCGGGATCCGGGTCTGCCGTCCAGCCAGCGACGTCAGGTCGGCGCACACCTCCGCGAGGTCCTGGTGCACCCGCCACGCCTTGCCCTGCAGGTCCTCGGTGTGGTCCAGCAGGGGCCGGCGCAGCGCGGCGTAGTCGCCGAGGAACCGCTCGCCGGAGGCTGCCAGCTGGGTGAACGTCTCCTCCTGCGACAGGTCCGCCCCTTCGGGGATGACAGGGGTGACCTGTGCCACCAGGCGCTCGAGCGCGGCCTGCCGGGACTGGGCGAGTGCCTCGGCGTCGCCTGCCCGACGTTCCAGGGCCTCCACGTCGGCCCCGCCGGCGTCGTCGTACTCCTGCTTGGTGGCGGCGAGCTCGTCCAGCACGGTGGTCATCTGCTCATGGGCCTTCGCCAGCGTGGTCTTGAGCGGCTCGCACGCCTGCCGGTTCGCGGTGATCGCACCTTCGATCGTCTCGCCCTGCCGGCGCAGCGACCACAGGCCCAGTGGTGTGGGAGTGCCCGTTGCTGCGGCAACCCCGAAGGTGTCGATCTGGGTGATGGTGGCCCGCGCCACGCACAGCCGGTCCCAAGCCTCAGGGATCGGCTCGAGGATGCGCTCCTTGTGGTGCTCGTCGAGCATGCGCCGGTAGGTGTCGGCGAGGTGGTCGAAGTGCGCCAGTGCCTGGTCGGCGGCCGCGAACGTCGCCGGCTCCTCCAGGACCATCTGCTTGTACAGGTCGTCGACGGTGCGAATCTGGTGGCCGGCCTGGACGCGGGCGAGCAGGCGCAGCGCCTTGTCGCCGTCCGCGTTCGCGCCGATCCCCAGGCGCGTGAACAGGCGGGCGGCGAACGCCTGGTAGGTGTCGAACACGGCCACGCCCGGCCTGGCGGCCTTGAGCTTGGCCGGCTGGAACTGCTCCCCAGCCAGGGGCTCGAAGTCCGTCAGGGCTAGGCGCCCGTCGAAGGTCAGCAGGCGTGCGGTGACGTCCCCGTTCATGCGTGCGGTCGCGGGCACGTAGTACAGGCGCGCGACGGTGAACGCCTGCCCGTCGTCGCTGACGAACGTCATCGCGACACCGCCCCAGGTGGCACGCTCGTCCCCACGCATCACCTGTGCCCGCTGGGTCCCCTCGGTGTCCAGCGTGATGTCGGTCTGGCCACGCAGGTAGGACACGAGCGACCGCTGCTCGGTGCCCCGCGCTCTGCCGACGGCGTCGTTGGACGCCCCGTTGAACGGTACGTCCGACGGCATCATCAGGGCGGTGTAGGCGTCCAGGAGGGTGGACTTGCCGGTGCCGGACGCCCCGGACAGCAGCGTCGAGCCGACGTCGAACCGGACGCGTCGCGCCCCGTCGAACCCACCCCAGTTCACCAGCTCCATCTCGTCCGCGTGCCAGTGCACGGCGGATGGCCTCGGCGCGTCGAACAGTGCCTCGGGGGTCAGGTCCGGGTCGTCGGCGACCAGGGTCGCGATGTCGGTCACGCGTCACCGCCTTCGGGTTCGGTGTCGGTCTGCTGGACGTCGCCGTGCTCGAGCTCTGTCGGGTCGGCGGGTGTCACGGGGTCCTGGTGGTCTGCGTCCCGGATCCACGTCCGCAGCTGCCGGAGCGTCTCCAGGGGCAGGACCACGTCCACTGCGCGGGAGATCTCGAAACGTTCGGCGTCCATGCGCCCGACCAGGAGCCCGGCCGACACCAGGGCCTCGATCGCCCTGCTGGTGCGCCGGGTGTCCCCGGACTGGTCGGTGGCCGTCGCCGGCCGCATCGCCGCCAGGTACTCCAGCAGGTCTGCCCGGTCGACGAACACCCGTGAGTCGCCGGCGGCACGGGCGGCGTGCGCAACGCGGCGCAGCCGCACGAGGAGGATCGTCTCCTCCCGCGGCCAGTCAGTGGCGTGCAGAAGGGTCGGGAACCGGGCGCCGCCGTCGGCGTTGACCTGGAACTTGTACGCGACCTCACGGTCGCGGTCCAGGTACAGGTCCAGGAACATGTCGTGCAGCCGGGAACGGATGCCGCTCACGTCGGCCAGCAGGGCCTTCCACTGGTCCGGGTGCGACTGCGGGGTCACGAACCTGTTCTTCAGCAGCACGACCAGCGCCTTGCGCTGCGCCAGTGCGAGCCCGCCCTCGTCGCCGTCGAAGTACACGGGGGTGGGGGAGTCAGCCTCCGGGTCGATCCACCGGGCCGGCTCGAACGCCGTGGTGTCAGTGCTCATCAGGGTCCTCCGGGTGCGCTGGGGAGAGCTGGGTGCGGGGGACTGCGAGCACCCGGGTCGTGCCGTCCGGCCGGACGGTGGTGTACGTCTCGGTGCCCTCGGCCGCGGGCTCGTGACCGGCGAGAGCAGCCAGGTGCAGAAGCCCGAAGACCTCGACGGGCCGGCGCAGCTCGGCGGGCAAAGCCCCGAACAGCTCACCCAGGCTCGCGATCCGCGGGTTGGAGCCGGCGGCGCCCAGAGCCTCGGACAGGGCGGCCAGCGACGGCCCTCCCCAGGCGAGCATGTCCGTCAACGATGGGACGTCGCCGTCGTCGCCGTCGTCGACGGCCAGGGGTGGGGGAGGGGCCGCCTGGGCCGGGTCGTGGAACCCGCGCGGCAGGGACATGACGTCGTGGGTCTCCGGGAGCAGCGGCAGCGGCACCTTCGTGCGCGGCCCGGTGCGCGCCAGCCACGGCCCGAGCTCGCCGTCCAGGTCACGCAGCACGGCGTCAAGCTCACGGTCGCGCGCCGAGTCGTGGGTCTGGATGTAGTCCTTGATGGCCCGGGTGACCCGCACCCGCTGAGTCAGGACGTCGTTGATGCCCCGGTTGATGAACGCCAGCATCGACCGGAGCTCGCCGCGGTCGGTGTCGGTGAGGATCTCCGCAGCCATCGGGTGGTCCAGGAGCGCGTCCAGGTCCTCACGAAGGTCCGCCAGGAGCGCCTCGTTGCGCAGGAGCGCGAACGCGCCCTCGAACGCCCGTCCCTCCGGCGTCGCCGACATCAGGTTCTCGGCCCGCGCCAGGTAGGTGTCGATCACCGCGCCGGCGGCGCGGTCCTCGGCCCGGAAGTCCTCCAGGATCTGCCGCCGCAAGGTCGCGAACGCCTCCTGCACCCGCGCGAAGTCCGACGGGAGCGCCTCGACGAGCGCGAGGATCTCCGCGTACGCCTCGAGCATCCGGTCCGGGCCGACCGCGACGACCTCACCCCCGGCAAGGAGCCTGTCGCGTTCGGCGGAGTGCCGCGCGATCTCCACCTCGAGGAGGCGGACGCGCTCGCTGCGTGAGGGGTTCGTCTCGGCGTTGAGCCGGCGCACCGTGTCCACGATCGTCGCTATCCGGTGCTCGGAGAGCGTGGACCTCTCCCGGGTCAGGGAGTCCACCAGGGACAAGGCATCCTGGGCGAAGGAGGTCAACGAGTAGACCTCGTTCCCATCGTCGTCGGTGCTGCGACGCAGCCACAGCCCGCGCACCCAGTCCTGGCACAGGTCTCGCCCACTGCGGGAGGGGATGTCCGGTGCTCCGGCCGCGCGCAGGTCGTCCAGCAGGGTGTCGACGAGCTGGTGCATGCGGGCGGTGCCGATGGCCGTGACGTCCCTGGAGAAGCAGGACCGGAACACGGTGACCGTCACGCGCGGGTTCCCCCGGGACAGCAGCGTCAGGGTCGGCTGGTCGAACGCGGAGCGCACGCGTGCGAGCTCGCCGACGGCGTCGTCCATCGCTCCTCCCGTAGTCCCTGGCGCCCGGGCGGCGGCCCGGTCCGACGATCGGGTTGCGGCGCCGCTCGGGCGGGACGCCCCGAACCTAGCGTCCGGGTCGGACACCCAGGGGTGATGCGCGCGCGACCATGGAGCGCTGCCGTATCACGTCGCGCGGGCCCCTACTGGGGTGCGTCGTTGGACGGTCAGAGGGCGCGCGGTTGCCTATGGGGACGTTGCAGGGTCGGTTGACACCGGTTGGGTGGTGATCATGCCGCGAGGGCGGCGTTCTGGGCGGTGAAGGCGAGCTCGAACTCGACGGGGGTGAGCTTGCCGAGGGCGCGCTGGCGTCGGCGACGGTTGTAGGT
>JAEYXM010000006.1 GCA_023428465.1 Actinomycetes bacterium | reverse complement strand
CGGGGAGCCAGGTGGTGGAGCCGGCGAGGCGGTAGCGGCCGGTGTAGGTGGTGGTCAGGGTGATGGTGAAGGTGCCCTCGCGGGGGTAGGGGTAGGCGACGTCGTGGTCGGGGTAGGGGTGCCCGGGACTGGTCGTCTCGATGGGGGCGGAGCCGTCGCCGAAGTCCCAGGTGTAGGTGGTGGGGGTGGCTTCGACCTCGATCGGGAACCCGGCCAGGGTGGTGGCGAAGGCCTGCACGGCGGGGTCGGTGTGGACGATGGTGGGCATGTTGACGAAGACGTCGGGCCGGTCGGGTTGGACGGTGATGGTCTGCGGGGTCAGAGGCAGGCGGCGGAAGTCGGTCTCGGTGAAGGTAGGGACGGCGTCCTGGGGGCAGGTCCAGCCCAGGGCCAGGTTCCAGCGCAGCTAGGGGCTGGTGGGGGTGGCGCGGCTGCGGTGCCACAGTGGTGGGACGGGTTCGAGGCCTTCGCAGTCCGGGAGTGGGGTGTTGGGGTCGTAGCCGGTGCAGTCGGTGTTCATGTTCTCCCCGGCCTCGACGCCGCAGAGCATCCGGCGGGTGTACTCATGCAGGCGCAGGGCGGGGTCGGTCGCCTCCGAACGCGCGATCACGCCGGCGGCTGTCACGGCCGTGACCAGGATCTCGTTGTCCTCAGCCTGAGCGCCGTAGCCCGGAGGGGGCGTCGACGGCGGTTCTGTTGGGGTCACGAGTGCAGCCGTCAGCACCACGACGGCCCAGAAGGGCATGGTCATGCGCCGGTCCCCGTGGCCTCGTACTCCAGTGCCCGGACCCGCCAGCCCTTGGTGTCGAAGACGACGGCGACGTCCATGTGGTAGCTGAGGCTCTCGGGCTGTCCCGGCGCTGCAACAGCGCCTGCCGCGTCGAGCACCTCGATAGGCGACTGCGTGAGATCGACGTCGACAGTCCACCATGCGCCGGGGTCGACTTCGAGCGCGCTCACGGCCGCGAACGTCGGCAGCCCTCCGGAGTGGTGCTGTCCAGCGGCCACAAGCGCATCGACCCCGTCGAGCACGCTCCTGCAGAAGATGCACTCCTCGTGTGACAGGGCTTCGAGGGCGGCGATGTCGCCCGTGGCCTCGGCGTACGGCACGAGCTGCAGGAAGTACTGAGCCACGGCTTCGGCACCGGCCGTGTCGACGGTGTCCATCGCGCTCGGCCGCTCCGGCGGCACCGCTGCGGGATCCACGGGCGTGGGCGTGGGGGTCGGCGTCGGAGTCGGCGAGGGCGTCTGCTCGACGGGTGCGCTGGTCGCGGCAGGCGTCGGCGCCCGGTCGTCGCCCGTACATGCGGCCAGCCCACCGGCCAACACCAACACCGCGACCACACCGGCCGTCCGGCCAGAGCCTCGTGTCGCGGCACGCCCGCGCGTCGTCGTCGTCCCCCTGCTACGCATGGGCGGCAACCTACCGTGAACCGGACAAACCAGTCAGCCCGGCCGAGGGATCTGTGGACGGGTGGTGTGGCGTGGTCGCCCCTGGTTCCTCGGTGCCGATCGGGGGGCGAAGACCGGCGCAGCGGCGTCGCAGGTCCGTCGAGAGAGGGTCGACCCGGCCGTCAGCCGCGGATCCAAAGGCCGACCGCGGCGCCGAGGCCGACCACCACGATGACCACGCGCAGTGCGGGTGCCGGGATGCGTCGGCCCACCCGTGCGCCGATGATGCCGCCGATCGCCGAGCCCACCGCGATGAGCGACGCGACCGTCCAGTTGACCTCGCCGCTCGCGACGAAGACCGCGCCGCCGACGACGTTCGCCATGCCCGCCAGGATCACCTTGGCGCCGTTCGCGCGGTGCAGGTCGGCAGACCACCACGTGCCGAGCATGGCGAGGAGGACCACGCCCTGCGCCGCCCCGAAGTAGCCGCCGTAGACGCCCGTGGCCACGATGCCCAGGGCAAGGCCCGGCGACAGGGGGCGGATGAGGCTCGCGACGCTCCCGGCGGGTGCGCCGTCGTCGTCGTCCAGGAAGGCGCCCGAGGCGAGGGCCGCGAGCGCCTCGCGGCGGCGGATGCGCTCCGCGATGCGGGGCTGGGCGGCGGCGAGCGCCGCGGCGAGGACGAGCAGCCAGGGCACCACGAGCGTGAACGTGCCGGGCGGGGCGACGAGCACGAGTGCCGCCCCGGCGACCGCACCGGCCGAGGACAGCGCGGCCATGCGGGCCACGACGCCCCAGGTCCCGGTGAGCTCGCGACGGTACCCCCACGCACCTGTCACGGCGGCCGGTACGAGTCCGACCGTGTTCGACACGTTCGCGGTCAGGGGCGGGATCCCGATGCCGACCAGCAGCGGGAACGTGATGAGGCTGCCCGCGCCGACGACCGTGTTGAACACGCCGGCCACGAGTCCCGCGAGGAGGACGACGACGAGCTCGAGTGTGTTCACCGTCCCGCCGCGTAGCCCTGCATGCCGCGGGGGTTGGCGGCTGCGCGGAGGCTCCCGTCACGGTGCCACGCGGCCGCGCTGAGGCGGCCGAGGGCCCACGGCCCGGCGTCGTGCACCTCGTGCCCACGCGCGGCGAGGCCAGCGAGCACGTCGGCGCCGAGGCGCGACTCGACGTGCAGCTCCCGTCCGGCGACGCGTGGGTCGAACGACGACACCAGCTGGGCCGTGTGCCAGCTGGGCGCGTCGATCGACGCCTGCAGGTCCATGCCGTGCAGGAGGTGGTTCAGCAGGAACGGCACCTGCCACTGGTCCTGCTGGTCGCCGCCGGGCGTGCCGCACGCAGTCACGGCGTCGGGCCCGATGACGAGTGTGGGGGACAGAGTGGTGCGGGGGCGGACGCCGGGCGCCACCGACGTGGCCAGGCCGGGCTCGAGCCAGAGCATCTGGGCGCGCGTCGAGAGCTGGAAACCGAGGCCCGGCAGCGTCGGCGAGCTCTGCAGCCAGCCACCGCTCGGCGTCGCCGAGACGACGTTCCCGGCGGCGTCCGCGACGTCCAGGTGGCAGGTGTCGCCACGGGGGACGCCCAGCGTCGGCTCGCCCGTACCCACCCCGCGGGCGGGCGACGGTTCGCCGAGCGCGCGCGGCAGGCGCGGCGTCCGGCCCCCGGGCTGCCCGGGGCGCAGGTCGTCGCAGGCCCGGTCGCCGACGAGCCGGGCCCGCTCGGCCGTGTAGGCGGGCGACAGGAGCGTGGCGAGCGGCACATCGACGACGTCCGGGTCGCCGTACCAGGCGTCGCGGTCGGCGAGCGCGAGCTTGGCGACCTCGACGACCGTGTGGACCTGCTCCACCGAACCGGGTGCCGCGTCGCCGATGCCGAGCGCCTCGAGCATCGCGAGCTGCTGGAGCAGCGCGGGGCCCTGGCCCCACGGCCCGGTCTTGAGCACGCGGTGGCCGGCGAACTCCACCTCGACGGGCTTCTCCTGGCGCACACGCCACCGCGCCAGGTCCCCGCCGGTCAGCAGGCCGGCGTGCGCCGTGCCGGAGGAGTCCATGACGGCGGTGCGGCAGAAGGCGTCGACGGCGTCGGCGACGAACCCCTCGTAGAAGGCGCACCGTGCCGCCTCGATCTGCGCCTCGCGGTCCGTGCCGGCCGCCTCGCCCTCGGCGACGAGGCGTTCCAGCGTCACGGCCAGGTCCGGGTTGCGGAAGAGCGCCCCCGCAGGGGGTTGCCCGTGCGGGAGCCAGGTCGCCGCCGACGTCGGCCAGTGCTCCCGGAAGAGCGGTGCGACGCGCGCGATGGTCGCCGCCGCCTGGGGAAGGAGGGGGAAGCCGTCGCGCGCGTAGCCGATGGCGAATCGCGCGACGTCGGCCAGGCGCCAGGTGCCGAACCGGGCGAGGAGGTCCAGCCAGGTGCCGAACGCGCCGGGGACGACGGCGCCGAGCAGGCCGCTGCCGGGGACCGCCGTGAGGTCGGCGAACGCCTCCGGGCGGGCGGCCGCGGGCGTCGGGCCCTGGCCGCAGAGGACGAAAGCCGATCCGTCGGGTGTGCGACCCAGGAGGGGGAGGTCGCCACCCAGGCCGTTGAGGTGCGGCTCGACGACGTGGAGCACGAGCCCGGCTGCGACGGCGGCGTCGAACGCGTTGCCGCCGCCCTCGAGCACCGCCATGCCGCTCGCCGAGGCCAGCCAGTGGGTCGACGCGACCATGCCGTGCGTTCCGGCAAGCTCAGGGCGCGTGGTGAACACCGGACCTCCGTGTCGAGTCGATGCGCCGACCCTACTTCCGGGCGCCTGCTGAGCGGGTGCAGCGGGGCGGGCCGCAGGACCGCTCGGGGCGCGGCGCACGGAGCCGCAGGAGGGCGCGGTTGGACCCGTGGTGCCCGCCTCAGGTAGAGTCGCTCGCCGGTACGCCGCCCGGTCGGACTCGTCCGGCCAGACGAGCGGGGTACCCCATGGGGTATGGTGTAATTGGCAGCACGAGTGATTCTGGTTCACTTAGTCTAGGTTCGAGTCCTGGTACCCCAGCGATCTACGGTTTCGCTGGTCATCCGATGATGCTGTAGAGTTTTCGAGGTCTTCCTGATGGAAGACGTCCAGGCCCCCATCGTCTAGCGGCCTAGGACGCCGCCCTCTCACGGCGGTAGCAGGGGTTCAAATCCCCTTGGGGGTACAGAGGAAGGGCCCGGTCCACACGGACCGGGCCCTTCTGCTTGTGCAGCGGCCCGGCACAGGGATCTCCGCCCGCCATTGTGCTGCGTGCATCACAGGCGGATGCTGGAGGCGTGGTCATCGTCGACCGGTACGACGACGAGCAATGGCTGCGCAGGGCCGTGGCGCTCGCCGAGGCGAACGTCGCGGAGGGCGGCGGGCCGTTCGGCGCCGTCGTCCTCCGCGACGACGTCGAGATCGCCGTCGGCCAGAACCGTGTCACCCGGGACAACGACCCGACGGCGCACGCCGAGGTCGTCGCGATCCGCGCTGCGTGCCTCGCCCTCGGCACGTACAGCCTGCGCGGCTGCATCATGGCGAGCTCGTGCGAGCCGTGCCCGCTGTGCCTCGCCGCCGTGCTGTGGGCGCGCGTCGACCGCCTCGTGTACGCGGCCGACCGCGACGACGCAGCACGTGCCGGCTTCGACGACCGGCGGTTCCACGCGCTGCTCGGGACCGACCCGGCCACCTGGCCGACGCCCGTCGTGCGGCGGCGCATCCCGAGTGCTGCGGAGCCCATGGAGCGCTGGCTCGCCCGGCGCGACCGGGTGCCCTACTGACGGCGTCGTGCCGACGGGCTGCCGACGGCACGACGGCGCGGGGTCACTCCGCGGTGCGGCGGAGCACCTCGGTGAGCCGGTTCGCGGCCGCGACGACGGCGCCGGCGTGCAGGCGGCCGGGCTGGCGCGTGAGCCGCTCCACCGGGCCGGAGATCGACACGGCGGCGACGACACGGCCCGAGGGCCCGCGGACCGGTGCTGAGACGCTCGCCACACCGGGCTCGCGCTCGGCGACCGACTGCGCCCAGCCGCGGCGACGGACGCCCGACAGGATGGTCGCGGTGAACTTGGCACCCTGGAGGCCCCGGTGCAGGCGGTCCGGCTCCTCCCACGCGAGGAGGATCTGGGCCGCGGAGCCCGCGTGCATCGTCAGCGTGGCGCCCACGGGGATCGAGTCGCGCAGACCCATCGGCCGCTCGGCCGCGGCGACGCAGATGCGCTGGTCACCCTGGCGGCGGTACAGCTGGGCGCTCTCGCCGCAGTGGTCGCGCAGTGCGGCCAGCACCGGGTTCGCCGCCGCCAGCAGACGGTCCTCGCCGGCGGCGGTGGACAGCTCCGCCAGACGTGGGCCGAGGACGAACCGCCCCTGCATGTCGCGGGCCACCAGCCGGTGGTGCTCGAGGGCCACCGCCAGGCGGTGCGCCGTGGGGCGGGCGAGGTGGGTCGCTGCGACGAGCTGGGCCAGGGTGGCCGGTCCGGCCTCGAGTGCACTGAGCACCGAGGCGGCCTTGTCCAGCACGCCGACTCCGCTAGAGTTGTCCATGGCATGATATTGGCGTCTCAAGCGCTGAGACGCAAGTACTTCAGGGGCCAAGTCGCCCAACAGGAGGAACCAGCATGGCAGGAACGTTGGCCGAGAAGGTGTGGGACGCGCACGTCGTGCGCCGGGGCACCGACGGCGCCCCGGACCTCTTGTACATCGACCTGCACCTCATCCACGAGGTGACGAGCCCCCAGGCCTTCGAAGGTCTGCGTCTGACCGGGCGGAGCGTGCGCCGCCCCGACCTGACGATCGCGACCGAGGACCACAACACCCCGACGCTCGACATCGACCTGCCGATCGCCGACGCGACGAGCCGCACCCAGATCGAGACGCTCCGGCGCAACGCCGCCGAGTTCGGGGTCCGCATCCACTCCCTCGGCGACGCGGACCAGGGGATCGTGCACCAGGTCGGGCCACAGCTCGGCCTCACCATGCCAGGCCTCACCGTCGTCTGCGGTGACTCGCACACCTCCACGCACGGCGCGTTCGGCGCGCTGGCCTTCGGCATCGGGACCAGCGAGGTCGAGCACGTCCTCGCCACCCAGACGCTCCCGCTGGCCCCCTTCAAGACCATGGCGATCACGGTCGACGGCGAGCTGCCGCCCGGCGCCACGGCGAAGGACATCATCCTGGCGATCATCGCCAAGATCGGCACCGGCGGCGGCCAGGGCTACGTCCTGGAGTACCGCGGCGAGGCCATCCGACGCCTGTCGATGGAAGCGCGCATGACCATCTGCAACATGTCCATCGAGGCCGGCGCCCGCGCGGGCATGATCGCCCCGGACGAGACCACGTTCGCCTACCTCCAGGGCCGCCCGCACGCGCCCGAGGGCGCGGACTGGGACGCCGCGGTCGAGTACTGGCGCACCCTGCGGACCGACGACGACGCGGTCTTCGACGCCGAGGTCGTCCTCGACGCGGCCGACATCGAGCCGTTCGTGACCTGGGGGACCAACCCCGGCCAGGGCCTGCCGCTGTCCGGGCTCGTGCCCGACCCGGCCGCGATCGCCGACGAGACACAGCGCGTCGCCGCCGAGCGCGCCCTGGAGTACATGGGCCTGACCCCCGGCACCCCGCTCCGCGCGATCCCCGTCGACACGGTGTTCATCGGCTCGTGCACGAACGGGCGGATCGAGGACCTGCGCCAGGTCGCCAAGGTCTTCCAGGGCCGCCGCAAGGCCGACTCCGTGCGTGTCCTCGTCGTCCCGGCATCGGCACGCGTCCGGCTCCAGGCCGAGGCCGAGGGGCTGGACCGGATCTTCACCGAGTTCGGCGCCGCGGGGCGCAACGCCGGCTGCTCGATGTGCCTCGGCATGAACCCTGACCAGCTCGCGCCGGGTGAGCGCGCGGCGTCGACGTCCAACCGCAACTTCGAGGGCCGGCAGGGCAAGGGCGGGCGTACCCACCTGGTCTCGCCGCTGGTCGCC
>JAEYXM010000295.1 GCA_023428465.1 Actinomycetes bacterium | reverse complement strand
TCGGCACCTATTGGTTTGCTGGGAGCGTTAACGAGATAACCCAACATCCTCGGCCCGCTTCTCCTGGATCGACGACCATCGTCGAAACCGATCACCCCCTGTGCAGTTGTCAATCCCTGCCCGACGCTGCCCCGCCCGCCGGTCGAGCCGGCGCACGGACCGCCATCGGTCAGGGTCCCCAGCCTACGGCACGACGCCGCAACAGCCCAGGGCGATCCGTGACGCCCAGGGCGAACGCCCTGGTCAGGCGCTGTTCAGGACCGTCACCAGGTCCCGCCGCCGCCACCGCTGACACCCCCGCCGCCGAAGCCGCCACTGAACCCGGACCCACCCCCGGTGCCCGAGCTGCTCGGTGGGACCGACGTCAGCGCGGTGTCCATCGAGGAGGTGAACGAGGACAGGTCGCGTCCCAGCGACCCGGCCATCGCCCAGAACGGCAGGTTCCCGTAGGCGACGTACCACGACGGCTCGGTCAGCTGGCGGCCCTGGGCGGCGAGCTGCTCGAACAGCCGCGCCCAGCGCTCGGTCAGGCCGAACGCCACCGCGAAGGGCAGGTACCGGCTGAACAGGTCCTCGCCCTCCTCGAAGCGCAGTTGGTCCGCCTCGGCCGTCGCCAGGTACAGGCGGAACCCCTCCGCCTGGGCGAGCACGGCCGTGCCGGCTGCGGTGCGTGCGGGTGCCGCGCTGGTGGCGAGCAGCCACACGATGCCGACCAGGACGAGCCCGAGGCCCACGACGGCCCACTGCGTGTACATGGCGAGGGCGACGGTCGCGGCGATCCCGAGCACGAGGACGCCGACGCCGCGCGCCGCCCACGCCGACCGCGCGGTGCTCGGGTCGCGGCGGAACCAGCCGCGCTCCGTCACATCCGTGTAGAGCTGGGCCTGCACGAGCCCCATCGACTCGGAGAACGTCTCCTTGAGGTCGTCGAGCTGGACCGACGACCGCTGGCGGAACAGCTGGCCGAGGAGGGTCGCCTCGTAGGGCAGCAGGTTGTCCGTCGGGTGGGTCGCGCGCTCGAGCAGCCAGTCGGTGCCCTCGTCGACCTGGGTGATCCGCAGGTGCCCGCGTACGGCGAGGTCGATGATCGTCGCCGTCACGTCGTGGGGGTCGGCGGTCGAGTCGACGAGCGTGCCGAGCTGCCCGGCCCGGAAGCCCTCCGGCGGCGTGAACTGCACGGCCACGGGAGCGCGTCGTCGCGCCCCGACCTGGACCTCCTGGCCGGGCGCGGGCAGGACGCCGGGGGTCAGGCCCAGGAACTGCTCGTCCCAGCCCGTACGGCGCAGGCGACGCAGCATGGCGAAGGCACCGACGCCGCCGACGCCGAGCCCACCGAGGACGGTCCACGGGGTCAGGGCGAACGCGCGTGCCGCCGACCAGGGGTAGCTCAGCAGCGGCTCGACGCCCGCGAACGTCCCGCGGGGGTAGGCGACGGCGATCGTCAATGGCTGTCCGGTGCCGAGCGCCGCCTGCGTGAACGACGCCATGGCGCCGTTCGCCGACGCTCCGTCGCACGGGTCCGGTTGCCCGGGCGTGTCGTAGCAGGCGACGTCGACGACGTCGGCGGGCCCGGTGACCTGGATGCTCACGTCGGACACGGGGATCTCCCACGCGGCGACGACGTCGAGGTACAACTCGTCGACCTCGCGGTCCGCCGCCGCCTTGCGGCCTGCATCGCGAGCTTGAGTGCGGGCCGCGTCGTCCGCGGGCCAGGCGTAGTCCGCGGCGTTGACCCAGCCCTCGACGTCGAACGTCACCGTGTAGGAGTGCTGCCCCGTGACCGTCACGTCCTCGTCGCCGATCAGGAAGGCCCGCACCGTGACCGACCTCCCGCCCGAGTAGGCCGTCTCGTCCTGCGTCTGCACGGCCGCCGGCGCGGTCGCGCTGGTCGCGGTGACGCGGCTGATGCGGTACTCCCGGTCCCGCTCGTCGTCGAACGCCTCGCGCGTGATCCACGTGAGGTAGGGCCCGTGGTTGGGCGAGGTGCCGAAGTCGACGGTGAGGTCGACCGAGACGTGCGCGACGCCGTCGGGCGCGAGGTCGATCAGCACGTCCATCGCCGTGATCCGGTCCTCCGGGTCGCTCGCGGACGCCGGGGCCGCCGTGAGCGCGAGGGCGCCCAGCACCAGCCCGACGGCGAGGCTCGCCCGCCCGGCGATCCGTCGGATCATCCGACCGGCGGGGCGCACGGCCGAACGCCCGGCCCTGCCCCCGCCCGTGCGCCAACCTGCGCGGCTCATGGCTGGCGCCGCAGGCTCATGGCCGCCTGTGCCTCACGGTTCGCCTGCTGCTCGCGCAGCGTGTGGCGCTTGTCGTACTCCTTCTTGCCGCGGGCCAGTGCGATCTCGACCTTCGCCCGGCCGTCGAGGAAGTACAGGGACAGCGGGACGATCGTGCGGCCCTTCGCCTGGGACTCGCGGGCCAGCTCGTCGATCTCACGCGCGTGCAGCAGGAGCTTGCGCTTGCGGCGCGGCGCGTGGTTGGTCCACGTGCCCTCCGTGTACTCGGGGATGTGCACACCCTCGAGCCATGCCTCGCCGCGGTCCACGGAGACGAAGCCGTCCACGAGCGACGCCCGCCCTGCACGCAGCGCCTTGACCTCCGTGCCGGTCAGGACGAGCCCGGCCTCGAAGGTGTCGTCGATGTGGTAGTCGTGGCGCGCCTTCTTGTTGCTCGCCACGAGCTTGCGCCCGTTCTCCCGTGCCATGCGTCCAGGCTAGGGGAGCGACGTCGTCGGCCCGAACGGGATTGCCGTCCCGCTGCCCCTACTTGGCGATCAGCGGCCAGGGGTCGACGGTCGACCCGTTGACGTACACCTCGAAGTGCAGGTGGCACGCCGCCGAGGTCCCCGTGTTGCCGGAGTAGCCGATCAGCTGCCCCTGGCTGACGTTCTGCCCGGCGCCCACCGCGAAGCCCGACATGTGGTTGTAGCTCGACATGAGCGACTGCCCGTTCCAGTACCCGTGGTTGATCATCACCTGGTTCCCGTAGCCGCCGCGGTACTTCGCCCACTGCACGGTGCCACTCGCCCCCGCGTACAGCGGCGTGCCGCAGTACGCGCGCAGGTCGGCGCCCGCGTGCAGGCGCCAGTACCCGAGGATCGGGTGCAGCCGCATGCCGTACGGGGACGTCAGGTACGGCGGGTTGTACGACGACGGGTTGGTGAACGGCTGGGTCGCGGTCGAGCCGACGGGGTTCTGGCCGGCGGCCGCCCGCGCGGCCTCCTGCGCCTGGATGATCGCGGCGAGGTCGGCGGCGAGCTGTGCCTCCTGGGCCTCGAGCTCGCGCTGCTTCGCCTCCAGCTCGGCCTTCTGCGCCTCGATGATGGCGGCCTTGTCCTCGGCGGCCGCGAGCAGCACGTCGAGCTCCGCGCGGCGCTGCTCCGCAGCCTCGCGCGCAACCTGCGCGGCGGCGAGCTTCGCGTCGGCCTCGTTCTTGAGGTCGCTGATCTCGAGGCGGACCGCCTCGAGGCGGACCTCCTGGTTGCGGTTCACGCCGTTGAGCTGCTCGAGCTCGCGCAGGGCCTGCGTCTGCGTCCGCAGCGCCGTCGCCGACGCCGCGGACTGCTCGATGAAGTCCTCCGTGCTCTGCGCGTCGAGGATCGCGGTGAGCGACGACGCCGCGAGGTTGCCTCGGTACGCCTCGCGCGCCATCCGCCCGATCGCGACCTCGATCTCCACCGCGCGCGCCGTGTTCGCGGTGATCTGCTCGGTGATCGCCTGCTCCTGGGCCTGCGCGGCAGCCAGGCGCTGGGAGAGGATGTCGGCCTCCCGCTGGAGGCGGGACACCTCCTCCTCGGCGACACGCAGCGCCTCCTCGGCGATCGGGATCTGCGCCTCGATGCCGCGCAGCTCCACGTAGGCGTCGGCGAGCTCCTGGCTCACGCCCTCCAGGTCGCCCTCGAGCTGGGCGAGCGCCGCCTGCGTCGCATCCTGGCGCGCCTCGGCCTGCGCCCGCTGGTTGTTCAGGTCGTCCAGGCTGTCCGCCGTCGCCGGCAGGCTCGCGGTGAGTCCCGCGAGCGCGAGCACGGCCGTGAGCAGGGCGCCCACGGCCCGGCGCCGACGCGGATGCAGGCCCGGGCGGTCCGGCGTCGTCCGTGACGTTCGCTGCGACATCGTCCTCACACCCTCGTGTACCGGCTGAGTGTCACCAGGCTGGAGATCGCCGCCAGGGCGATCGCGATGCCGACGAGCACGGGCGCGACCGCCCACACCGCGTCGGTGTCGATGAAGGCGACGAACTGTACGGACTGCGCGAGCCAGTCCTGTACGAGGTAGCGCACGCCGAACCACAGGCCCGTGACGGCCAGCCCCGCGCCGATCGTCGCGGCGATGGCGCCCTCGAGCATGAACGGGAGCTGGATGAACAGGTTCGACGACCCGACGAGGCGCATGATCTCGGTCTCGCGGCGCCGGCTCATCGCGGACAGCCGGATGGTCGTCGTGATGAGCAGCACGGCGGCCAGGAGCATGACGGCGGCGAGCCCCGCCGCGACCATCGACGAGCGGTTGAGCAGCAGGATCAGCGGCTCGAACAGGGCCCGCTGGTCCTGGACGCTCTCCACACCCGTGCGGCCGGTGAACATCTCCGCGACCACCTGGTACTGCTCGGGGTCGACGAGCGCGACGCGGAACGAGGCCTGCATCTGGTCGGCCGTGACGCTCTCGGCCCACCACTCGTCGCCGAGGCGCTCCTGGAAGGACTCGTAGGCGTCTTCCTTCGTCTCGAAGAAGACCTCCTTGACGAGGGAGGCGTTCGCGGGCGACTCGAGCTCGGCACGCAGGGTGTCGATCTGCTGCTGGGTCGCCTCACCGCCGGCGCACGTGGGCACGTCGGAGTCGGTGGGGCACAGGTAGATGGCGACCTCGACGCGGTCGTACCAGTCGTCCTTGATCTCGTCGACCTGCATCTGCAGCAGGCCGGCCGAGCCGACGAAGCCGAGCGACACGAACGTCACGAGGATGACGGAGATCGCCATGGACAGGTTGCGGCGCAGGCCGTGGCCGATCTCGGCGAGGATGAACTGAAGTCTCATGGCGGCCTCCTACCGGTCCGAGCCGTAGACGCCGCGGGACTGGTCGCGCACCAGCTGGCCGGAGTCCAGCTCGATGACGCGCTTGCGCATCTGGTCGACGATCTCGTCGTCGTGCGTGGCCATGACGACCGTGGTCCCGGTGCGGTTGATCCGGTCCAGCAGCCGCATGATGCCGACCGACGTCGTCGGGTCGAGGTTCCCCGTGGGCTCGTCGGCGAGCAGGATCGACGGGCGGTTGACGAACGCGCGGGCGATCGCGACGCGCTGCTGCTCGCCGCCGGAGAGCTCGTGGGGGAGTCGCTTCTCCTTGCCCTCGAGGCCGACCAGCTCGAGCGTGTCCGGGACCGTGGTGAGGATGTGGTGGCGGGGCTTGCCGATCACCTGGAGCGCGAACGCGACGTTCTCGAAGACCGTCTTGGTGGGCAGCAGGCGGAAGTCCTGGAACACCGTGCCGATCTGGCGGCGCAGGTGCGGGACCTTCCACGTCGACAAGGTCGACAGGTCGCGGCCGGCGACGAAGATGCGACCAGCCGTCGGGCGCTCTTCCCGCAGCACCAGGCGCAGGAACGTCGACTTGCCGGAGCCGGAGGCCCCGACGAGGAAGACGAACTCGCCGCGCTCGATCTCGAGGTCCACCGCGTCCAGCGCCGGTCGGGCGCCTCTCGCGTAGACCTTGGTGATGTCCTCGAACCGGATCACGAGGTCCTCATGGGTCGGTCGGCGGCACCGCGCACGGCACCGTGGGGCAGGGGTACCCCGCTGCGAGCCTAGGCAGGGCGCGAAGCACCCTCCGGGGGGACACGCCGCCCGTGGTCGGGCTCACAGGTCCGCGCCGACGCCGTACCCGACGGAACCGGGAGGTACCGGACCGGTCCGCCGGTGTGCGTGCCGGTCAGTTCTGTGCGGCCTCGGAGATCTGGCGCCGGCGCCAGCGGATGCCGGCCTCGATGAAGCCGTCGATGTCGCCGTCGAACACCGCGCTCGGGTTGCCGACCTCGAACTCCGTGCGCAGGTCCTTGACCATCTGGTACGGCTGCAGGACGTAGGAGCGCATCTGGTCGCCCCAGCTCGCCTTGATGTCCCCGGCCAGCTCCTTCTTGGTGGCGCGCTCCTCCTCCTGGCGCACCAGGAGCAGGCGGGACTGCAGGACGCGCAAGGCGGCGGCACGGTTCTGGATCTGCGACTTCTCGTTCTGCATCGACACGACGATGCCGGTCGGGATGTGCGTGAGGCGAACGGCCGAGTCGGTCGTGTTGACGGACTGGCCGCCCGGGCCGGACGACCGGAAGACGTCGACCTTGATCTCGTTCTCGGGGATGTCGATGTGGTCGGTCTGCTCGATCAGCGGCACGACCTCGACCGCGGCGAAGGACGTCTGCCGTCGGCCCTGGTTGTCGAACGGGGAGATGCGCACGAGGCGGTGCGTGCCGGCCTCGACGGACAAGTTGCCGAAGGCGTACGGGACCTTGACCTCGAAGGTCGCCGACTTGATGCCAGCCTCCTCCGCGTAGGACGTGTCGAGGACGGTGGTCGGGAAGCCGTGCCGCTCCGCCCAGCGCAGGTACATGCGCAGGAGCATCTCGGCGAAGTCGGCGGCATCGACGCCGCCTGCGCCGGCCCGGATCGTGACGACGGCCTCCCGCGAGTCGTACTCACCGGACAGCAGGGTGCGGACCTCGAGCGCGCCCAGGTCCTTGCGCAGGCCGACGAGCTCGCTCTCGGCGTCGGCGAGCGTGGCGGCGTCGTCCTCCTCGACGGCCATCTCCACGAG
This sequence comes from Actinomycetes bacterium, assembly GCA_023428465.1. Lineage (GTDB taxonomy): Bacteria > Actinomycetota > Actinomycetes > Actinomycetales > Cellulomonadaceae > Actinotalea. Next base: position 5,550 of record JAEYXM010000295.1, on the reverse strand, counting down.
GACCTCGAGGTCGTCGAGGCGCTGGCCGAGCTGCTCGAGACGCTCGAGCTCGCTCTGTGCGTGGGAGAGTGAGGACGTGACCTTCTGCGCGGCGTCGGGATCGTCCCAGAGGTCCGGGGCGGACGCCTGGTCGGAGAGCTCGGCGATGCGCGCGCGCAGCGCCTCGGGGTCCGTCACGGCTCGGATGGTGCCGAGCGTCGTGCGGAGCGCGCTGATCTCGGAAGCGAAGTCGGTGGCCACGACGGTCCAGGCTACCGGGGTGAGTGCAATCGGCCGTTCGGGCGAGCCCGCGGGGCGTCGCGGGGGACTCTCCGACGGCCCGCACGCGGGCGCCAGGGCGTCCTCCTGCCCGGGTACGGCCCGGTTCGGGCGGCGTTCTGTACCGGCTGCGGGGGTGCCCGCGGAACGTGTCGGGATCGTAACCAAAGTGTGACCGGGGCGACTCTCAGTTGCTGTGGGAGCGCTACTACATTGTGGGAGCGCTCCAACGTGGGAGCGCACCCACAGCCACCAAAGGGGAATTTGGCATGAAGTGGTCTCGATCCCGTTCAGCGGGTTTCGTTGCGGTCGCTGCGGCGAGCGCCCTGTTCCTGTCGGCTTGCGGCGGAGACTCCGAGGACAACAACACCGCCGAGCCTGGCGACGACGAGTCGACCGTTGCGGAGGAGGGTGAGGAGATCACCCTCACCATCACGACGTTCGGCACCTTCGGCTACGAGGCCCTGTACGAGGAGTACATGGAGCTCAACCCGAACATCACCATCGAGGCGACGAACATCGACACCGGCGGCAACGCCCGGACCGACACGTTCACCAAGATCGCCGCCGGCTCCGGCCTCACCGACATCGTCGGTCTCGAGGAGGGCTGGCTCGGCGCCATCCACGAGGTCTCCGAGAACTTCGTCGACCTGCGTGACTACGGCATCGAGGACCGCAAGGGCGACTGGCTGGACTGGAAGTACCAGCAGGCGACCGACCCCGAGGGCCGCGTCATCGGCTACGGCACCGACATCGGCCCCGAGGGCATCTGCTACCGCGGCGACCTGTTCGAGGCCGCCGGCCTCCCGAGCGACCGCGAAGAGGTCGCGGAGCTGCTCGAGGGCGACTGGGAGCACTTCTTCGAGATCGGCCGCCAGTACCAGCAGGCGACCGGCAAGGCGTGGTACGACCACTCCGGCTTCGTGTGGAACGCCATGGTGAACCAGCTCCCCGAGGGCTACTACACCGCTGAGGGCGAGCTCAACGTCGTCGACAACGCCGAGCTCCGCGAGCGCTGGGACGTCCTGGCCGCCGCTGTCGCCGACGGTCTGTCCGCGGCCCAGGCTGCCTGGGACTGGAACGGTGGCCAGTCGTTCGTTGACGGCACCTTCGCGACCTTCATGTGCCCGGGCTGGATGCTCGGCGTCGTGCAGGGCAACACCGAGGGTGGCGGCGGCGACGCCTCCACCGGCTGGGACTTCGCGAACGTCTTCCCCGGCGGCGCTGCCAACTGGGGTGGCTCGTTCCTCGCCGTCTCCGAGACCTCGGAGCACAAGGAGGCCGCTGCGGCCCTCGCCAGCTGGCTGACCGAGCCGGAGCAGCAGGTCAAGCAGTTCGAGGCCGCCGGTACCTTCCCGAGCACGATCGAGGCCGCTGAGCAGCTCGCTGCCGACGCGACCCCGAACGAGTTCTTCAACGGCGCTCCGGCCGGCGCGATCCTCGCCGAGCGGGCGCAGGGTGTTGTGGCCCAGTTCAAGGGTCCGGACGACTCGCTGATCCAGGAGAACGTCTTCGGTCCGGCGCTGCAGGCGCTCGACCAGAAGACCGCGGACGGTAACGCCGCCTGGGAGCAGGCGCTCACGCTGCTCGATGAGCTCGTCGTCAACGGCTGAGTGAACTGACCCCCGCGAGACGGCGGGCCCCGGTACCTCATTCCACCGGGGCCCGCCCTCTCGGCCGCACACAATCGAACAGGAACAACGATGTCCTCCATGCTCGAGCAGAGCCCTCGAAGGGCGGCGATCGACATGGCCGGTGGGGACAACGGACCCGACCGTCGGCGGCGCTCGTTCCGCCAATGGCTCAGCTGGTTCGACCTCAAGGCTTCGCCGTACTTCTACATCTCCCCGTTCTTCCTCCTCTTCGGCCTCGTCGGCCTCTTCCCGCTCGTCTACACGTTCTGGGTAGCGCTGCACAAGTGGGACCTGCTGAAGGGGCAGGAGAAGTTCGTCGGCCTCGAGAACTTCGGGTGGGCCATCCAGGACGACTTCTTCTGGAACTCGGTCGTCAACACGATCAGCATCTTCGCCTTCTCGACGATCCCCCAGCTCATCGGCGCCGTCATCATCGCAGCGCTTCTCGACCAGCAGCTCAAGGCCGTGACCGCCTGGCGTATGGGCGTCCTTCTCCCGTACGTCGTCACCCCCGTCGCAGTGGCGCTGATCTTCTCGAGCATCTTCCGCAACGCCGGCGACTCCAGCCTGGCGAACAACATCCTCTCGGCCGTCGGGCTCGAACCGATCGAGTGGAAGCGTGAGCAGATCCCCAGCCACATCGCCATTGCATCGATGGTGAACTGGCGCTGGACCGGCTACAACGCCCTCATTCTCCTCTCGGCGATGCAGGCCGTGCCCCGTGAGCTCTACGAGGCCGCCGCGATCGACGGTGCAGGCAAGGTCCGCCGGTTCTTCTCGGTGACGATCCCGAGCATCCGGCCGACGCTGATCTTCGTCATCGTCACCGCCACGATCTACGGCCTGCAGATCTTCGCCGAGCCGAAGCTGTACGACGTCTCCAACGCCGGGGGCATCGGCGGCGCGAACCGGCAGTTCCAGACGACGGTGCTCTACCTGTGGGAGATGGCGTTCTTCCGCCAGAACCTCGGGCGTGCCTCCGCGATCGCACTGCTGCTCTTCCTGCTCATCGTGAGCATCGGACTGATCAACTTCTTCATCTCCAAGCGCATCGCCTCCGCCGACGACCAAGGCAAGAAGAAGAAGAAGAAGGCCAAGGCGGACGTCGCGAAGGGAGGCGTGCGATGAGCCAGATGGGTGCGGGCAGCACCGTCGACGCACGGGCCGCGCGCGAGCTGTCGACGCCCGACGAGGTCGGTCGCGGACGCAAGAAGAAGAAGAAGAGCGTCGCCGTCTACGGCAAGCCTGGATGGGTCACCTATGTGGTGCTCAGCCTGTCGGTCATCGCGTTCGCCTACCCGCTGTGGTGGTCGTTCGTGGTCGCGAGCGGCACCAACGCCACGCGTGGCGAGACGCTGCCGTTCATCCCCGGTCCGAACTTCGCGAAGAACGTGGAGACCGTCCTCGGCGCCATCCCGTTCTGGAAGGCGCTCGGCAACTCGTTGCTGATCTCCTCGATCGTCACGCTCTCCGTGGTGACGTTCTCCACCCTCGCCGGCTACGCGTTCGCGAAGCTCCACTTCCGCGGCCGCGACAAGCTCATGGTCTTCGTCATCGCGACGATGGCCATCCCGACGCAGCTCGGCATCATCCCGCTGTTCATGGTGATGAAGGAGCTCGGGTGGCAGGGCCAGATCCAGGCGGTCATCGTGCCGATCCTGGTGACGGCGTTCGGCGTGTTCTTCATGCGTCAGTACCTGTACGGGGTCATCCCTGACGAGCTGATCGAGGCAGCCCGTGTCGACGGCGCCAACCAGATCCGCACGTTCTGGAACGTCGCGGTTCCGGCTGCCCGGCCCGCGATGGCGATCCTCGCCCTGTTCACGTTCATGCTGGCGTGGACGGACTTCCTCTGGCCGCTCATCATCCTCAACGCCCAGAACCCCACGCTCCAGACGGCCCTGAGCCAGCTGCAGTCCGGGTACTACATCGACTTCTCGGTCGTGCTGACGGGCGCTGTCATGGCGACGATCCCTGTGCTGGTCCTGTTCTTCGCCGCAGGCAAGCAGCTGATCTCCGGAATCATGGCGGGAGCCGTCAAGGGCTGACAACCGGCTCTGCCCTTGATGACGGTGGCCGGTCCCCTCGAGGGGCCGGCCACCGGTCTGTCTTCTGGGTCGGACGATGAGCGCCGGCAGTTGGGGGCGGTCGTGTCGGGGTGCAGCGGCGCGACGTCGGGTGCCCACTCGGCGAGGATCGCGGAGTTGTCGTCTACCCGTCGAATGCGGTGATCAGTTCGTCGGCCGTCAAGCCGGGTTGGAGGGGGATCTCCTCCGGCGCCCAGCCGAGGACGACCACTGACTGGTCGCTTGGGAAGCCTCCGTCGCTCGTGAGCCATGCGATGAAGTTCGCCATCCCCTCGACGGTTCCGTCGAGGGAGATCCCCTTCCCGCCCGGGAGGAAGGCGGCGAGTACCTCGGGGTCCCGGTCGGAGGGGAGCGGGATCTGGAGCTGGCCCTCCGAGACGTCCTCGAGACTTGTCGCGCTGAAGAATCGCGCACCCGGCCACACCCGGGCGGCCGCGGTCACGACGTCCCGCGCTCGGAACCGATAGTCACCGAAGGCGACGGCAACGAGGCACTCGTTCATCTGGCTAGCCTTCCATGATCCGGACGTAGCCGCGAAGACCTAGGTGTTCCATCCGGCTCTCGATGAAGGCGGCGGCCGCAGGACTGTTTGTCGTGATCTCGATGACCCCGTTTCCGCCGAGGGTGTCGGCGGCTGAGGCCATCCGTCGTAGGCGGAAGTCCATGTCAGCGACCGCTGCGTCGGTTAGTCCCGGCCTTCCGAGGGACTCGGGCACGTACCAGGACCTATCAGAGGTGACGAGCTTGGCGTCCCCGATAGCTCCGTACTGTGGAGTGAACCCATCGGGATACGCCTGTCCGCCGCCCGGCAGGTCGATCCGACGTTCGTTGGCACCGTAGATGCCCGTCTGGTAGTCCGCCTGCGCACCTTGTGAGCGCACCTTGCTGAGTGGAAGGTCCTCGTACCGGGCAAGGGCGGCCGCTTCCTCTGCCGGGCTCAGGGGCCGCAGAACCGTGCCGTCGCCTAGTGGCACGGGGTCGCGCCTGAGGAACGCCTCGAAGTCGATGGCGCCGGTGTCGTCGGCCCAGTTCAGGGTGCGGGTGCGTTCGGCGAGGTCGGCGAGGTGGTCGCTGAGGTGAGCGAGCGTGCCGCTCTTGGACAGGACGCCGACGCCGCCGGCGGCGGTGAGGGCGATGTCGGGGACGAGTTGGCCCCACCAGCGGCCAGGGTTGTCGTGCATGAGGCGGGTGTTGAACAGCAGGGGGACGGCTTGGGTGGGGTCGGCGGTGATCGCGGCGCCGGTCTCCCACAGGCCCTGGCGGATCTGGTCGGCGTCGTCGAGCATCGCGTCGCGGTCGATGAGGGCGCGGATGGCGTTGAACTTCCAGACCAGGGTCGCGATGCCGGTGATCCAGTCCCCGATGCCGCCGAGGAACTCCTCGATGTGGAACTGGCCGTCGGGCATACCGGCGCTGAACTCGTCCAGGATCCGGGCGGCAGCGCGGCCGGAGGCGTTGACCTCCGCGCGGGCTGCGGCGAGCACGGCTTCGGCCTGTCGGCGCCACGGGGCGCCGGGGTCGGTCTCAGGGAACACCGGGCTGCGCGCGAACGGTCCGGTCGGCTGAGGACG
>JAEYXM010000282.1 GCA_023428465.1 Actinomycetes bacterium | reverse complement strand
GTCCGGCGCCCGCGCCCGCCCGCCGGCGCCGCGGCCGCGGGTCGCGCCCGCCTGTCCTCGTCGACGCCGTCGTGCTCGGCCTCGCCGTGCTGATCGCCCTGCTCCCGCTCATCCCCGTGTACGGCCTGGCGAGTCTCGCCCCGACCGCGGTGGGCGGCGTCGTGCTGGGCGCCGGGACCGCGGCCCTCGCGGCCCGCCGCCGCTGGGACGCGGGCCTGACGTCCGGCGTGCACGTCCTCGTGTACCTGGCGTTCTCGGGCGCCCTGGCGATGCCGACGGCGGCGATCGCCGGCGTGCTGCCGTCCCTGACCACCGTCACGGGCACCCTGCGGGGCGTCGTGAGCGTGTGGAAGGAGGTCCTGACGCTCGACCCGCGGCTCGGCGGCGCGGCAGACGTCCTGGTGGCCCCGTACGTGCTCGCCTTCGCGGGTTCGGCGGTCGCGGTGACGATCGCCACGCGGACCCGGCACCGCCCCAGCGGCGCGTGGGCGGCCATGCTGCCGCTCGCCGTCCTGGGCGTGGCGGTGCTGCTGGGGTCGGTGACGACCGTGCAGCCCGGCCCGGCCGGCGTCGCGCTCGTCGTGCTGCTGCTGCCCTGGGTGGCCGCCCGGCGCGGCTCGCTGGCGCCGCGTCGCATCGTCGCTCTCGCCGTCGTCGGTGCGGGCGTCGTGGGTGTGGGCCTCGCCGCAGGCCCCTTGCTGGTCGACGGTACGCAGCGCTTCGTCCTGCGGGACCTGCTCGTCCCGCCGTTCGACCCCCGCGACCAGGCGAGCCCGCTGTCGAGCTTCCGCCTGTTCGTCAAGGACCTGCGGGACACCGAGCTGTTCACGGTCGAAGGCCTGCCCGAGGGGGCGCGCATCCGGCTCGCCACGATGGACGCCTACGACGGTGTCGTCTGGAACGTCGCCGGGAGCGAGCAGTCCGAGGGCTCGGGCTCGTTCCGCAGGGTCGGCGAGACGATCGACACCGCGGTCTCCGGGGACCACGCACAGGTCGACATCGAGATCCACGAGCTGCCGATGGTGTGGCTGCCCACGGTCGGCTACGCCGAGCAGATCACGTTCCGCGGCGCCGACGCCGTCGACCTTGCGGCGGACCTGCGCTACAACGACGCCACGGGTACGGCCGTGCTCACTGACGGCATCCCGGCGGGCACGCGCCTGACGATCGACGCCGTCGTGCCGGTCGACCCCGAACCGGACGACCTCGAGGCCGCCACGATGGGCCCGGCCCGCCTGCCGCAGGCCCGTGGCGTGCCCGACGCCGCGGTGGTCTTCGCGGCCGACGCGGCCCAGTCGGCGTCGACCCCGGCGCTCATGGCGACGAGCCTGCAGGACCGTCTCGCCCAGGGCTATTTCAGCCACGGCGTCGAGGAGGGCGAGGCGCCGTCGCTGTCCGGGCACGGTGCCGACCGCATCACGACGCTGCTCTCCGCGGACCCGATGGTCGGCGACGGTGAGCAGTACGCGTCCGCGATGGCTGTGATGGCGCGCCACCTCGGCCTGCCCGCGCGGGTCGTGCTCGGCTTCGTCCCCGACGGGGAACGCCCGAAGGGTGAGCCGGTCGTGGTCACGGGCGACGACATCGAGGCATGGGTGGAGGTCCAGTTCGCCGGGCACGGCTGGGTGGCCTTCGACCCCACGCCGGACGAGAGCCGGACCCCGCGCGAGGAGGACGAGCCGACGCCGCGCGAACCGGACACGGTCGTGCGCCAGCCTCCGCCGCCCCTCGCGGAGCCGGTCGACCCGCCCGAGGCGGACACCGAGCAGCCGCAGACGCAGGACACGGGCGAGGAACTCGTCGACGAGGCCGACTGGACGCCGGTCGTCCTGATCGCGGCCGCGGCGTCCGTGCCGCTCCTGGCGCTCCTGCTCCCGCTCCTGTTCATCGCGTTGGCGAAGCGGCGGCGGCGTCGCAAGCGCCGCACGACCGGGCCTGCGGTCCAGCGCGTGGTCGGTGGCTGGTTGGAGGTGCTCGACGACGCCCGCGACCTGCGGCGCGCCGCGCCGGCCACGGCCACGCGACGTGAGACTGCGGTGCACTTCGCCGGGTCGTTCCCGCGGCCGGTGAAGGGGCGCGGCAGCACGGCCCCGGGGGTGGGCGGGACCGTCGCCGGTCTCGCGGCGAGCGCCGACGCGGCGGTCTTCGGCCCCGGTGACCCGCCGGAGGCTCAGGTCGAGCTGTACTGGCAGCAGGTGGAGGTGGCCCGCCGGGCCATGCGGCTCGCCGTGCCGCGGCGGCACCGGCTCCGGGCGCGGTGGTCGGCCGCATCGCTGCGGGCAGCACGCCGCGCGCGTCGTCGGCGCTCATCGCGTTGACGCAGGTGGCGGGCGTCCCGGCGGACGGGACGCCCACGCCGGCGGGGACGGGTTCACCCGGGCGGGTGACGGGCCGCTTCGGCGCGCTCGCGCGAGCGGCTACCGTGCACCTCATGACCGCCCCCAGGTCGCGGCACGGCGAGAAGCGCCGGTGGTGGCGTGCGCCGGTGCTGGGGCGCTTGCCCCGCCGGACGGCGCGCCTCGCGCTGGCGGGGGTCGCGGCGGTCGCGCTCGGGATGGGCTCGGCGGTGGGCGCCGCGGTGGAGGCCGTGAGTACGCCGTCGGTGGCGGCCCCGCCCGCGGACACCACGGTGCTGGGCCCGGTGCGCATCGACCTGCCGGACGAGGCCGGGCCGTGGACGGCCGTGCCGGAGGACCGCTTCGCGCCGGTGCGGGACAGTGACGCGCTCGGCGGGGCGGACATCGACGGCACGTGGGGTGTCATGGCGCCCGGGGAGGCCCTTCTGACGGTCCTGACGGCCGCCGAGGGTTCGCACGGAGGGCTCGCCTCGGTGCGCGAGAGCGTGCCGGTCGGCGAGGTCGAGTGGAACGGTGGCCGCGATCACGTGGTCGGCGAGGTCACGTCGGAGGGGGTCCGCGTCCTCCTGCTCGCCGTGGTGGCGGACGACGGCCGACTGGTCATCGTCTCGCTGTCGGCGCCGACGGCGGCGTTCGGCTCCGGGGCACTCGAGGCCGCGTTCACGGCCCTGCGCGTGGACTGAGCGCGCCTCAGAGCGTCGGCGGGTCGAACGCGAGCTGCACCACCTGGCGGCCGTGCTCGCGCGTGATGAGCTGAGCTCGGCCGGGGATCGACGGGATCGCCTTCTGCCCGCCGATGAGCTGGCCCTCGTCCGGGCTGCCGGAGAGCAGGATGCCGGGCGCGGCGAGGTCGCGCATCGCCTGGAGCACGGGCTCGAACATCGCGCGTCCGGCGCCACCGGAGCGACGCGTGAGGACGATGTGGAGCCCGACGTCGCCGGCCTGGGCCAGCAGCGGGACGAGCGGCAGGAGGGGGTTGCCGGTCGACGTCGAGACGAGGTCGTAGTCGTCGACGAGGACGAAGACCTCCGCGCCGGTCCACCACGAGCGGGCGCGCAGCTGCTCGGGCGTGACGTCGGGGCCGGGCAGGCGTCCGCGCAGGTAGGTGGCGAGGCCGCCGATCTCCCCGGTGGCTTGCTCCTGCGTCGTGAGGTAGCCGGCGAGGTACTCCTCGGGGATCTCGCCGAGCAGGGACCGCCGGAAGTCGACGGCGAAGATCTGCGCCTCCTTGGGCGTGTAGATGCGCCGGATCTCCGACGCGACGCCCCGCAGCAGGGCGGACTTGCCCGAGCTGCCGTCGCCGAAGCAGTACAGGTGCGACTCGTCGGCGGGGCGGATGCCGACGGGGGCGAGCGCGGCCTCGTCGATGCCCAGCACGATGCTGTCGCCGGGGGGCGCCATCGCGCGCACCTCCTCGAGCGAGATGTGCTCGGGCAGGAGGCGCAGCTTGGGGCCGGCGGGGCCGGCCCATGCCTCGTTGATGGTGGCGACCAGGTGGTCCACGCCCTCGCCGAGCGTGGTGGCGTCGCCCGAGCCGTCGACGCGGGGGAGCGCGATGAGCGCGTGGTGCTTGCTCATCGTGAGACCGCGGCCGGGGCGGCCCTTGGGGACGTTGACGGCGACCTTGCGGTCGATCTCGGAGTCCGACGGGTCGCCGAGGCGCAGCTCGAGCTTGGTGCCGAAGATGTCCTTGACCTGTGTGCGGAAGTCCATCCAGCGGGCCGAGGTGGCGATGAGGTGCAGGCCGAAGGTCAGGCCCCGGCCGGCGAGGGTCTGGATCTGCGCCTCGAGCTCGTCGAACTCCGCGCGGATCGTGCTCCACCCGTCGACGATCAGGAAGATGTCGCCGTAGCCGTCGTCGGCGGTGCCCTGCGCGCGGCGCCGCCGGTACGTCTCGATGGAGTCGATGCCGTTGGTGCGGAAGTACTGCTCGCGCGCGTTCACGATGCCGGTGACCTCGGCGAGGATGCGGCGGACGACGTCGGCCTCGGCGCGCGAGGCGACGCCCGCGACGTGGGCCATGCCCGCCATCGGCGAGAACGTGCCGCCGCCGAAGTCGAGGACGTAGAACTGCACCTCAAGGGGGGTGCGCGTGAGGGCGAGCGCGGTGACGACGGACCGGGCCGCCGTCGACTTGCCGGTGCGCGGACCGCCGACGATGGCCATGTGGCCCGCCGCCCCGCCGAGGGCGAGGGCGAGGTTCTCGCGGCGCTGCTCGAGCGGGCGGTCGACGATGCCGAGCGGGACCACGAGGTCACCGGCGGCGCGCCATGTGGGTGAGACGAGGCCGAGCGCGGGGTCGACCTGCAGGTCCGGCATGAGCTCGTCGAAGCTCTGCGGCACGACGAGGGGCTCGAGCCACACCTTGTGCGCGGGCAGGCCCTTGCCCTTCATCCGCTGGACGGCGATGTCGAACGTGGCCCGGGTCTCCTCCGGCTCCGCGGCGACGGGGGTGACCGGTGTGGGCTCCTCGGCGGGCGTCTCGATGACGACGGGCGCGGCGGTGAACGGTTCGAGCCGGGCACCCGCGACGGTGCCGGTCGCGCCGGTGGCGGTCCGGCGTCGGGCCTTGGGGGGCCCGGACACGTACGACGCGCGGAACTGGATCATCGTGGTCGTGTCGGGCTTGAGGTAGCCCATGCCGGGCACGGGGGGCAGGGTGTAGGCGTCGGGGACGCCGAGGACGGTGCGCGACTCCGCGGCGGAGAACGTGCGCAGGCCGATGCGGTACGACAGGTGCGACTCGAGGCCGCGCAGGCGGCCTTCCTCGAGGCGCTGCGAGCTGAGCAGCAGGTGCATCTGCAGGGATCGGCCGAGGCGGCCGATCGCGACGAACAGGTCCACGAACTCGGGCTTGGCGGACAGGAGCTCGGAGAACTCGTCCGCGACGATGAGGAGCGCGGGCAGCGGTTCGAGGTCGGTGCGCCCGCCGAGGCGCGCCTTCTCGTAGTCGCTGACGTTCGCGAAGTTCCCGGCGGCGCGCAGGAGCTCCTGGCGACGCGTCATCTCACCGGTCAGGGCGTCCTGCATGCGGTCGACGAGGGTGAGCTCCTCGCCGAGGTTCGTGATGATCGCCGAGACGTGCGGCATGTCGGCCATGCCGGCGAACGTCGCGCCGCCCTTGAAGTCGACGAGGACGAAGTTCAGCTGCTCGGAGGAGTGCGTGAGGGCGAGCGCGAGCACGAGGGTGCGGAGCACCTCGGACTTGCCGGAGCCGGTGGCGCCGATGATGAGGCCGTGGGGGCCCATGCCCTGCTGCGCGGACTCCTTGATGTCGAGGGCGATGGGCTGGCCTTGTGTGGTGAGGCCGATGGGTACGCGCAGGCGGTCGCGCTGCAGTCGGGGGCGCCAGTGCACGTCCGGGTCGAAGTCGCGCACGTCGCCGATGCCGAGCAGGTCCACGAGCTCGGCGGACACGGCGGGGCCGTCCTCGGCGCGGGCGGGGCCGGACTCCAGGTACAGGGGGGTGAGGCGGCGCGCGGCGGCCTCGGCGTCGGCCACGGAGAGGGCGTCGGCCGTGCCGGAGAACGCGTGCGCACCCAGGTGCAGCACGTCCAGGGGCAGGGCCGGCCGGCTGCCGTCCTTGCCGCCGGCGGCCCGTGCGGCGGCGGGGCGCACCAGGGGGCGCGTCCCGAGCGTGAGCCGCAGGGTCCGCGGGTCGGACAGGTCCTCCCAGCGCTCCGGGAGGTCGAGGGCGGTGACGCCGAGGACGCCGTCGGGCGTCAGGACGGCGTTCCCGGTGGGCACGTCCCCGCCGTCGACGACGACGAGCACGTGGGGCAGGAGGGGACGCTCGGCGGTGCCGAAGCGCGGCCGGTCGGGCAGGCCCTCGGGGAGCAGGTCCTCGATCTCGGCGAGGGACGCGCCGATCATGCGGGCGGGCCCGACGGCGTCGCGCGCCCGGGGACTGTGGGTGTGCGGCAGCCACTTCGCCCACTCCCACTCCTTGAGCGCCGACGGCGCCGCGATGACCGCGATCCGCAGGTGCTCGGGGGAGTGGAACGTCGCGAGCTGGAGGACGAGGGCGCGGGCGAGGGCCCGGGCGTCGGCCTCCTCGCCGGTGATCTCGACGCGCGCAGCAGAGCGCAGGTCCATGGAGAACGGCAGGTCGTGCTGGAGCTGGTGCGTCATCAGGAAGCGGTGCGCTGCCGACGCGGACACGGGGTCGAGCTGGGCGAGGGGCGCCGTCTCCGGCGGCTCGAGCTCCAGGCACAGGGGCTGGTCGCAGCGCCCGACGCGCGCGTACATGAAGTCCCCGTGCTCGGGCTTGCGCTCCCACACGCGGGTGCGCTCTTCCGCGACGACGGCGAGCGCCGTGGGCTCCGGGTTGTTCCAGTGGGCGTTGCGGCGTTGGGCGCGCGCGGCCTGGCGGACGGTGTCCCGCAGCTCTGCGAGGTAGGCGAGGTACTCGCGCCGGGTGCCGAGGACGGCGGCCTGGTGCTGGGAGCGCTGGCGCCAGCCGTTGACCGCGACGAAGCCGAGCGACGTCACGAGGAACATGCCGCCGGCGATCATGCCCCGCCCGCCCGGCTGGGCCATCGAGATGAAGACGATCGAGCCGACGCTGCCGAGCATCGGCAGTGCGCTGGACAGGACGCTGCCCATGCCGTCCGACGGCGTGATCTCGGGTGGCGGGAGGACCGTGACCCGACCACTGGGGACGGCGGGCGGCGTGAGACGCTGGCCCTGCACCGGTGCTGCGGTCATGTCAGTTCTCTCCCGGTGCCACCCCACGTGCCTCCTGGGGCGTCGCGGCACCGAGCCGAGTCCCTCAGGGGCGGGCCTGTGGGCCCGGCGCACACCCTAATATGTGGGCGTCCTGCTGTGCCGAACCTTCCAGGGGAGAGATCGTGGACGCACCCGCGCGGTCCCGCGTGGGCGTGCGGGTCGGTGGGCGTGCCGTCGACGTCGCGATCCCCGCCGGCCTGCCCGTGTACGACGCGTTGCGCGACGTCGGCGTGGACCTGGACGCGGCGCACCTGGCGGTCGTGGACTCGGCCGGCCGGCCCGTGGACCGCTACTCCACGACGGGCGACCAGCTCGTCGACGGGTCGGTGCTGCACGTGGTCTCGGCGGCGCGCACCAAGCCTGCGCGGGCGTCGCGGCGCACCCAGTCCGCGCCGGACCCGGCGGCGAGCCGGCCCGGCGGGTCGTCGTGGTGGCTCGCGGTGGCGGGGGC
>JAEYXM010000040.1 GCA_023428465.1 Actinomycetes bacterium | reverse complement strand
TGCCGCAAACACCGCGCCCCGCGGGGGCGTGGGTCCGGTTCGTGTTGGTCAGGCTGGCGAGGCAGCGGTGCGGTCTGCGTATGACATCGGCCCGAAGGCAAAAGTCGAGATCGGCGGCCGTACGAGGATCCTCGATGGCTTGAATGCGCAGGCGGTGTCAGAGGTGAGGAACGTCGGGTACCAGGCCTACACCCAGCAGCTCAGGGACAGCCTCGCCTACGCGCAGCAGAACGGGCTCCGCTTCGATCTGTACGTGCGAGGCGGGGCGAATCCGACGACTCTGTCGGGGCCGCTGCGACAGGCGATTGCCAGCACCCCCGGTTCAACTTGGAGTTCATCCCATGACCAGGCCCAAGAGACGGTCGGGACCGGTGAGTGCTACCGAGCTCATGGAGCAGCTTGCGAACGACAAGGAGCACCAGCGCAAGAAGGCCGCCTTCGACGCAGAGCTGCAGGAGCGAGCGGGCGCGCTTCGGGTGGCTGAGCAGCCGATTGTCGCTGACCTGCGGAGTGCGGGGATCGACGTGGAGTCGGTATGGGATCTGGTGAACACCGCGGAGCCCTACCCGGCGGCGCTGCCGGTGCTGATGGGGCACCTGGAGCGCGGCGGTTATCCGGACCGTGTCATGGAGAGCCTTGGGCGGGCGCTGGCTGTGAGTCCGGCGGTCGCCTTCTGGGACCGGCTGAAGGCGCTCTACCTGGCGCCGAGTGGTGCGGGTGAGCAGGAGGGCGCCGCTGTGGCATTGGCCGCCAGTGCCACAGCGGCCCAACTGGACGACCTGATCGGGTTCTTGTCGCTCGAGGAGCGCGGGCAGTCGCGCATCTACTTCATCCGCCCGATCCTTGCCGTTGGTGGGGACCGGGGACGACAGCTGGTGAAGTCCTTGCGGTCCGACCCGGTCTTCGGGAAGGAAGCTACGGCGTTGTTGTCGCGCCGTGCGTAGTTCAGCTGGCGTCGGTGGTCAGGGCGCGGAGCTTGGTCTTGGTGACGAGGGCGTCGAGGACTCTAGGTAGGGCTGCTTGGTCGTCGGGGGGCAGGGGGAGCCTGACCCGGTCTCCTCGATGAGGACGACGCCCGGGAAAGCGCCCTGGTGCGGGACCTGCCCCTGTCCGCGGCTGACAGCGGTGAGCCGGCCGGATGCGGGGACGAAGGCGGCCTCCGGCCAGCGGGCACGGATGGTCTGTCCAACCGCATCCAGGTCGAAAGCGAACGGGCCCGGGCCCCGCCTTACACCCGGGCGCCGACCAGCTCGCGCTCGGCGGGCTCGGCCTCCTCCGGCACCTCCTCGTCGGTCATCCCGAGCCGCGCGTGCAACCGGGCGAGCGGCCCCGGCAGCCACCAGTTCGCGCGGCCCAGCAGCCGCATGGTCGCGGGCACGAGCAGCGCCCGCACGACGGTCGCGTCGAGCGCCACCGCGAACGCGAGCCCCAACCCGATCAGCTTGAGGAACGTCACCGAGCTGGTGACCATCGCGACGAGCACGACGACGAGGAGCAGCGCGGCGCTCGTGATGGTCCGCCCGGACCGCTGAAGGCCGCGCGCGATCGCCGTGGGCTCGTCGGCGCCGAGCATGCGCTCCTCGCGCACCCGGCTGAGCAGGAACAGCTCGTAGTCCATCGCGAGGCCGAAGGCGATCAGCCCGATGAGGACGAGGTTCGCCGCCTCGACCTTGCCGGTCGCGGTGAAGCCCAGCACGTCGTCGAGGTGGCCCTGCGAGAAGCCCCACGACACCATGCCGACCGTCGCCGCGAGCGAGGCTGCGTTCATGACGACCGCCTTGATCGGCAGCACCACCGAGCCCAGCGCCGCGAACAGCAGCACGAGCGTCACGCCGGCGACGAACAGCAGCGTCCACGGCAGGACTCGCGTGATCGCGGCCACGGAGTCGACGCTCATGGCGCCCACGCCGCCCACGAGCACCTCCGTGCCGGGCGGCCCCGCGCGGTCGCGCAGCTCGTGGACGAGGTCGGTCGTCGTCGACGCGCTCGGCGCGGCGTCCGTACGGATCTCGACGTGCGTGACCCCGCCCGCCTGGCCCACCACCTCGACGGCGCTCGTGTGCGCCAGGTCGTCGACCGCGGTGAGGTACCCGGCGAGGTCGCCGGCCCCCGTCTCGCCCACGATCACGACATCGACGACGGTTGCGGCGGTGTGCGGGAACTGCTCCCGGAGCAGCTCGTCGGCCTGGCGGGTCTGCGACGACGTCGGCAGGTCGGTCACGTCGGTCTCGCCCGCCACGAGGTCCAGCGCGGGCAGGGCGACGATCCCGAGGGCCACGGTCGCGGCCACGACGACCGCCACGGGCCGGCGCAGCACGAACGCGGCGACGCGCGCCCACCCGTGCTCGCGGCCGTCGGCGGCCCGGCGCGCTGCGGCGCGCTCGGCGAAGCGTCCGGTGATGCTGCGCGGCAGCCGCCCGGAGTCGACGCGCGGGCCGAGCCACGCGAGGAGCGCCGGGAGGAGCGTGAGCGCGAGCACCACGTCGATGAGCACGACGGCGATCCCGCCCATGCCCATCGACTGCATGAACATCTGCGGGAAGAACAGCAGTCCGCAGAACGCGATGAGCACGGTGAGCCCGGAGAAGGCGACGGTCCGCCCCGCGGTTGCGACGGTGCGCGTCACCGCGCGGCCGACGTCGCCGTGCCGGGCGAGCTCCTCACGGAACCGGCTGACCACGAAGAGCGAGTAGTCGATCGCCAGCCCGAGCCCGAGGATCGTCGCGACGTTGAGCGCGAAGCTCGACACGTCCGTCACCTGCGCCACGCCCCGCAGCACGAGCATCGCGCCCACGATCGCGATGCCGCCGATGACGAGGGGGAGCGCCGCGGCGACGAGGCTGCCGAAGATGACGGCCATGAGCACGAGCAGCACGGGCATCGCGAGCATCTCGGCGCGCGCGATGTCGTTCTCGGCGCGGTCCTGCATCTCGCTCGAGACGGGGTAGGCGCCGGTGAACGACGTCGTCCAGCCCTCGGGTGCGGTGAGGTCGTCGCGCAGCGCGAGGTAGTCGACGATGCCGGCGTCCTCGTCGGGTGCGGACAGGCCGAGGGCCGCCATCGCCGTGTGCCCGTCCGTGCCGAGCAGCGAGGCGCGCAGGGCCGGCGGCACATCGGCCGCGAACGGCTGCACCACCTGGTCGACGACGCCGTCGGGCAGGCCCGCGAGCACCGCCTGGAGCTCCGCGGCGAAGGCGGGGTCGTCGGTCGTCAGGCTCTCGTGGCGCCAGATGACGACGACGTCGTCCGCGCCGGGGCCGAATGCCTCCGTCAGCGCCTCGGCCGCCCGGGTCGACTCCGCGTCGGGGTCGGTGAACCCGCCTCCGGTGACCTCCTCGCCGACGGGCGGGCCGAAGACGACGGCGAGCACCGCGAAGAGGCCCGCGACCAGGAGGACGAGGCCGCGGCGTCGGTGGGTGAAACGGCCGAGCGCAGTGAACATGGTGGGCCTTTCGTGGGTACCCTGGCGATCAGGCGTAGCGACAGTGAACGGCGTTTGCTAACGGCGTATACTTGAGCACATGACGTTAACTCCGTCAATGGTCGTTCACGCTTCGGTCTCAGCGGGGTCTCAGGTCGTCTCAACGGGTGCTCAGGAAGGACGGTCGGTGGAGTCACGACGCGACCGGCAGCGCGCCGCCACGGAGACGGAGATCAAGGAGGTCGCCCGTCGCCAGCTGGTCGCCTCCGGCGGCACGGAGCTCAGCCTGCGCGGCATCGCTCGCGAGATGGGCATGACCGCCCCCGGTCTCTACCGGTACTTCGAGAACCTCGGTTCGCTCGCCGAGGCCATGTGCCACGACTTCCTCGACGAGGTCAACGCCCAGATCCACGTCGCACTCGAGGCCGCCGGGGACGACGTCGCCGCGCGCGTCCACGCCGCGATCCGCGCCTTCCGCGACTGGGCCGTCGCCCACCCCGCCGAGTTCGGGCTGCTCTTCCGGTCCAAGGGCCCCGGGCCCGTCGCCTTCCCCGGCCAGGAAGCAGTCGTCTGGGAGGACTGCACCCACTCCCAGGCATTCGCCGGCATCTTCCTCGGCCTGTTCCAGGAGCTCTGGGCCGAGAGCCCGTTCCCCGTCCCCGACCCGGAGCGCCACGCCGCCGGTGTCGTCGATCAGCTCGTCCAGCTCCGCGCACAGATCACCATCGACCTGCCCGACGGCGCCGTCTGGGCCTTCGCGCACGGCTGGGTGCGGCTCTACAGCGTCATCGCCCTCGACGTGCTCGGGCAGCTGAGCTTCATGTTCGCCGACGTCGAGCCCTACTTCGAGGCCGAGCTGTGCGCCGTCGTGCGCGAGTTCGGCCTGGAGTACCTGCCGCGGCACGCCTGAGCGCCCTGGCACCCGCGCATCCGGGTCCGGATCCCGGAGCGTCGTTCGCCGTGGGTGTCCGCGGGATGCCACGATGACCCGCATGGACGAGATGCGGATCGACGTCGTCGGGCCGGAGGAAGCGGGCGAGCTCCTGACGATCCGCCGGGCGGCCTTCGTCAGCGAGGCCCAGCAGCACGACGACCCGCACATCCCCCCGCTCACGCAGACCCTCGAGGAGCTGCGCGCCGACCTCGAGCGCACCGACGTCGTCACGCTCGGCGCCTGGGCCGGGCACCGCCTCGTCGGCTCGATCCGCGTCGAGGTCGACGGCACGCGCGCCACCCTCGGGCGCCTCGCCGTCGTGCCCGACCTGCAGGGCAAGGGCATCGGCACCCAGCTGCTGCTCGCCATCCCGCCGTATCTGCCGCCCGAGACCTCCGAGGTGTGGGTCTTCACCGCCCACGACCGCGTCCAGAACGTCACCGCCGCGACCCAGGGCGGGCCCGGCTACGAGGACGGCGCCGACGAGGCGCTCGGCGACCTCACCTACGCGTACCTGCGCCGCATCCTCGGCGAGGGCGGCGGCCCCGAGGAGTCCTAGCCAAGGGCGCGCAGCCGCAGCCCGCGGGAGCTGCCGGGAGCCGCCGGGATATCCCGGGGCGTCCGACGAGGCCGCCTTGGTAGCCTGGGCCGGTCGCGACTGGCGGAACATGGTGGGTCACCACCGGGGAGCGACGCAGCAGTCGACGACGGGTCGTACGCCTGGGCCCCGGGTCACCCGCACCGGTGGTGTGCGTGCCCACGCCCGCACTCCTGATCCGCAAGGAGCATGATGACCGTCAACCCCGCCATGGACGCGCCCCTGTCCGAGCTGGACCCCGAGATCGCCGCCGTCCTGGACGCCGAGCTCGGCCGCCAGCGCGAGACCCTCGAGATGATCGCGTCGGAGAACTTCGTCCCCCGCGCCGTCCTGCAGGCACAGGGCTCCGTCCTCACCAACAAGTACGCCGAGGGCTACCCCGGCAAGCGCTACTACGGCGGCTGCGAGCACGTCGACGTCGCCGAGACCCTCGCCATCACGCGCGCCAAGGAGCTCTTCGGCGCCGAGCACGCCAACGTCCAACCGCACGCCGGCGCGCAGGCCAACGCCGCCGTCCTGCACGCGCTCGCCACGCCCGGCGACACGATCCTCGGCCTCGAGCTGGCACACGGCGGCCACCTCACGCACGGCATGAAGCTCAACTTCTCCGGCCGCCTGTACGACGTCGCCGCGTACGGCGTCGACCCCGAGACGTACCGCGTCGACATGGACGTCGTGCGCGCCAAGGCCCTCGAGGCCCGCCCGCGCGTCATCATCGCCGGCTGGTCCGCCTACCCGCGGCACCTCGACTTCGCCGCGTTCCGCGAGATCGCCGACGAGGTCGGCGCCGTCCTCTGGGTCGACATGGCGCACTTCGCGGGCCTCGTCGCCGCCGGCCTGCACCCCTCGCCCGTCCTGCACGCCGACGTCGTCTCCTCCACCGTGCACAAGACGATCGGCGGCCCCCGCTCCGGCTTCATCCTGTGCCGCCAGGAGCACGCCAAGAAGATCGACTCCGCCGTCTTCCCGGGCCAGCAGGGCGGCCCGCTCATGCACGTGATCGCCGCCAAGGCCGTCGCCTTCAAGATCGCCGCGACGCAGGACTTCGTCGAGCGTCAGCAGCGCACGCTCGCCGGCGCGCAGATCCTCGCCGAGCGCCTCACCGCGCCCGACGTCACCGCGGCCGGCGTCTCCGTGCTCACCGGCGGCACCGACGTGCACCTCGTGCTCGTGGACCTGCGCGAGTCCCCGCTCGACGGTCAGCAGGCCGAGGACCTCCTGCACGCGGCGGGCATCACCGTGAACCGCAACGCCATCCCGTTCGACCCGCGCCCGCCGCGCGTCACCTCCGGCCTGCGGATCGGCACGCCGGCCCTGGCCACGCGCGGCTTCGGCGAGGCCGAGTTCCGCGAGGTCGCGGACATCATCGCGACGGCCCTCGTCGACGGTGCCTCCGCCGACGTCGCCGCCCTGCGTGCGCGCGTCGCGAAGCTCACCGACGGCTTCCCGCTCTACCCGGGCCTGCAGCAGTGACGGCGCAGGTCCTCGACGGCAAGGCCGTCGCCGCGCAGATCAAGGCCGAGCTCGCCGTGCGCGTCCGCGCCCTGCGGGACGCCGGCGTGGTGCCCGGCCTCGGCACCGTGCTCGTCGGCGAGGACCCGGGCTCCAAGGCCTACGTCGCCGGCAAGCACCGGGACTGCGCCGAGGTCGGCATCGAGTCCATCCGGGAGGACCTCCCGTCGGACGCCACGCAGGCCGACATCGAGGCCGCCGTGGACCGCCTCAACGCCGACCCCGCCTGCACCGGCTACATCGTGCAGCTGCCCCTGCCGCGGGGCATCGACACGAATGCGGTGCTCGAGCGGATCGACCCCGCCAAGGACGCCGACGGCCTGCACCCGACCAACCTCGGGCGTCTCGTCCTGCGCGTCAACGAGCCGATCGACTCGCCGCTGCCGTGCACGCCGCGCGGGGTGCTCGAGCTGATGGCCCGCCACGGGCTGTCGGTCGAGGGAAAGCACGTCGTGGTCGTCGGCCGGGGCACGACCGTCGGGCGGTCCATCGGCCTGCTCCTCACGCGCCGCGAGCACAACGCGACGGTCACGCTCACGCACACCGGCACGCGTGACCTCGGGGCCCACCTGCGCATCGCGGACGTCATCGTCGCCGCGGCCGGCGTGCCCGGCATCGTGCGCCTGGAGGACGTCCCCCCCGGGGCCGTCGTCCTCGACGTCGGCGTCTCGCGCGTGGTCGACGAGGACTCCGGGCTGGCGCGGCTCGCCGGCGACGTCGACCCGCGCGTCGCGGACGTCGCGGCGTGGCTGTCGCCCAACCCGGGCGGCGTCGGCCCGATGACGCGGGCGATGCTCCTCGCGAACGTCGTCGAGGCCGCGGAGCGCGCCGCCGGGATCTGAGCCTTGCCGGGCGCCCGGCCGCCGGTATGCCCCCGAATGTCCCAGGGCTTTGAGCGGCGGGCCGGGTGCCTCGATACTGCAGGGGTCACGTCGGCCCGTCGCCACGCGCGGCGCGCGCGGTTGCCTGCGCGAACGCCGGCCCGACCCGAAGGACGCCCGTGCCGCCGGACACCGCGCCCACCAGCGAGGCCGTCACCGCGCCAGGCCGCCTGCACGCGTGGCTCCACACGGACCTGTGGGACCTGATGGAGCGGGTCTCCGGCCGGGAGCGCGGGACCCGGTGGCTCTTCGCCGTCCTGGCCCTCGTCTCGCTCGTCATCACGCTGCCGCTGCCGCTCGCGACCGCGAGCGGCCCCGAGGCACTCGTCCTGCTCGGCTCCGGTCTCGTCCTCGGGACATCGTGGGTCGTGACGTACCTGAACCGGCGGGTCGGGCGGCTGGCCGACGCCGTCGAGACGTTCGCGGTGTTCGCGCTCGCCCTCACGAGCGAGCTGCCCACGGGGATCTTCGCCGTCCTCGTCTCGGCCCTGTGGTTCCGGTCGCTGTACGGCTCGACCCGGCGCATCTTCCTGCGCCCCGTGGCCTACTCGGTGGCGATCGTGGCGGCCGCGGCACTGTGGCCGCACGTCTTCGACCACGCCGGCGACGGGGACCCGCTGCACGTCCTCGCGTCGATCCCGATGCTCTTCGTCACGGCGATCGTGGGCCGTCGTCTGGGCCGGATCCTCGTGGAGCGGGGGCAGGCCGAGCGGCTCGGGGAGGTGTACGCGCAGGCCACTGCGGAGCTCATCGGCGCCACGGACGATGCGGCCATCCGCGCGGTCGCGGCCTCGGCCGACGAGGGCTTCTGCGACGCCGTCCCGGGCCTGCGGATGGCGAAGGTCGACGAGGACGGGGACGCCCTCGCCGTCACCGCCCTGCGCGGCCCGTGGGTGTCGCGGCCGACGTCCCTGCCCTCGACGCTCATCGGCCCAGCCTCGAGCGGGCCGGGCTCGCGTGAGCACCACGTGCCGGACCCGTCGTTGCTGGACGACGCCGCAGGCGAGCCGTGCGCGTGGGTCGGGCTCTCGCTGCCCGTGGTACCGCGGCTGGGCGTACGCAGCTGGCTCCTCGTCGGGGTCACCGGGGGTGTGCGCCGGGCGCCGATCCGGGCGCTGCGCGGCTTCGCGAACCACATGTCCCTGGCGTACGCGGTCGCGGAGGCGCACGCCGTCCTCACCGAGCGCGCGTCCACCGACCCCCTCACAGGCCTGGCGAACCGTGCGGCCTTCACCACCGCGCTCGAGGCGGCGCTCGCCGGCCCGCCCGGCACCGAGGTCAGCGTGCTGTTCGTCGACCTGGACCACTTCAAGCTCATCAACGACCGGCTCGGTCACGAGGCGGGGGACCAGGTGCTCCGTGAGGTCGCGACGCGGCTGCGCCGCGCGTCCCGGCCCGGTGACGTCTGCGCGCGCCTGGGCGGCGACGAGTTCGCCGTGCTGCTGGCCGGCGCGGACGAGGCCGCTGCACTCGCCGCCGCGGCGCGGGTCGCAGCCGCCATCCGGGCGCCTCTGCGGCGGGCCGACGACGCGTTCGTGCCCCTCAGTGCGAGTGTCGGACACGCCACGGTGCGCGGCGGGGGCGACCCGGAGGAGCTGCTCCGGCGGGCCGACGACGCGATGTATGCGGCGAAGCGGGCGCGCTCCTGACGCCCCACCCCGGTCAGGTCGGCTGGGCTGTCGCTCGCAGGGCGTCGACGAGCGGCGTCGTCGGGCGGCCCAGGAGCGCCGACAGGTCGTGGCCGCCCCCGGCGAGCCGCCCGGCGCGGATGTCGCCGTCCATGGTCACGAGCCACCCGGCGAGGCCCTCGTCCAGGCCCGCGCCGCGCAGGGCGGCCAGGTGCTCCTCGGTCGACACGTGCCGGGCAACCACGTCCCGGCCCACGACGGTGGCGATCGCGTCGGCGAGCTCGTCGAAGGTCCACGGCTCGTCGCCGCCGAGTTCGTACACGGCGCCGTCGTGGCCCTCGGTGCGCAGGACGACGGACGCGGCGGCCGCGTAGTCCGCCCGGGGTGCGCTCGCCACGCGGCCGTCGCCGGCGCTCGTGAGGACGACGCCCGTCGCGCGGGCCTGCTCGACCGTGGCCAGGTAGTTCTCGGTGTACCAGTTGTTCCGCAGGACGGTCACGCTCAGGCCGGAGGCGCGCAGGATCTCCTCCGTGGCCTTGTGCTCGGGCGCGACGGCGAGCGACGAGACGTCCGCGGCCGGCGCGGACGTGTACACGACCCGGCGGACGCCGACGGACGCGGCGGCCTCGATGGCCGCGCGGTGCTGGGCGACCCGGCGCCCGACCTCGCTGCCGGACACGAGCATCAGGGTGTCGACGCCGTTGAGCGCCGCCCGCAGTGCTTCCCGGGCGGTGGCGCCCGACGCCGCCCCGATGGGGTTGGATGAGCCGGTGCTGACCGTCGCCACCGTCAACGTCAACGGGATCCGGGCGGCCTTCCGCCGCGGCATGGGTGCCTGGCTGGACCACCGCCGTCCCGACGTCCTCCTGCTGCAGGAGACGCGCGCGGGCGAGGAGCACCTGCGCGACCGCCTCGACGACTCCTGGCACCTCGCGCACGCCGAGGCCGCCGCGAAGGGCCGCGCGGGCGTCGCGATCGCAAGCCGCCTGCCGCTGTCGGCGGTGCGCGTGGGCCTGGACCACGGCGTGCCCACGAACTCGGGCCGCTGGGTGGAGGCCGATCTCGACCTCCCGGACGGCCCGCTCACGGTGGTCTCCACGTACGTGCACTCCGGGACCGTCGGGACGGCGTCGATGGGGGAGAAGTACGCCTTCCTCGACCTCGCCACCGAGCGGATGGCGACACTCCGTGCGGCGGGGGCGCGCGTCGTCGTCGGCGGGGACCTGAACATCACCCACCGCGACGTGGACCTGAAGAACTGGAAGGGCAACGTGGGCGCGGCAGGCTGCCTGCCGCAGGAGCGCGCGTACCTCGACCGGTGGTTCGCCGACGGCTGGGTCGACCTCGGGCGGCACCTCGGCGGCGACGGGCCCGGCCCGTACACGTGGTGGTCGTGGCGCGGGAAGGCGTTCGACAACGACGCCGGGTGGCGCATCGACTACCAGGTCGCGAGTCCCGCGCTCACCCCGACGGCCCGGACCGCGGAGGTGGACCGGGCGGCGTCGTACGACGCGCGGTTCAGCGACCACGCCCCGATGGTGGTCACCTACGACGTGTGAGGCTCGGCGGGGCCGGGCAGGTCCCGCATCCGCACGAGGGGCGAGACGAGGACGGGCAGGCACGCCACCGCCGACAGCCCGAGCGCGACCCACATCGTCGTGACGACGCCCAGTTGCTGCCCGAGGAAGCCGCCGAGCAGGCCGCCGAGCGGCATCGATCCCCAGACGATGAACCGGACCGAGGCGTTCATCCGCCCGAGGAGCGCGGGCGGGCACAGGCGCTGACGGAAGCTGACCTGCGCGACGTTGTACAGGACGATGAGGAACATCGAGCCGGCGCCGCCGGCGATCATGGGCGCCGCGGGCGGCACGCCGAGGTCCCGCAGGGGCGCGGCGAGCGGGGTGAGCGCGAACGCCGGCACCCACGCGGTCGCCGCGAGCGCGATCGTCCGTCCTTCCCCGACCCACCGGGCGACGCGGTCCGCGACGACCGCCCCGGCCAGCCCGCCCACGGCCGACGCGGAGTAGACGAGGCCGAGCGTCGCCTGGTCGAGGCCGAGCGTCCGCAGGGCGAAGATCACCATGAGCGCGCCCGACACGGACCCGGCGAAGTTGGACAGCGACGTGCACGCCACGATGCGCCGCAGCAGCGGCTGGTGGACGACGAACGTCAGGCCCTCGCGGATCTCCGCGACCAGCGGGCGGCGGTCCGCCGGTGCGGGGAGCTGCTCCTCGTGCCGGATGCGCCCGACGGCCGCGGCTGACGTCAGGTAGGTGACGACCGTGGCGCCGAGGAGCGCGGGAGCGGTGATCACCCGCAGCAGCTGCCCGGCGATCGCGGGCGCCGCGACCATCGCGACGGACTGCGTGGCCTGCAGCTTGGAGTTGCCCTCGACGATCCGGTCGAGCCCGACGAGCCCCGGCACGTAGCTCTGGTGCGCGATGTCGAAGAACACGGTCGCGGTGCTCATGACGAGGGCTGCGGCGTACAGGAGCGCCATCGACCCGTGCCCGGTGGTCCCGGCGAGGACGACGACGCCGAGCACGGCCGCGCGGACGAGGTCGGCGACGATGAGGGTGCGCCGTTTGCGCATGCGGTCGACCCAGGCGCCGGCGGGCAGGCCGATGACGAGGAAGGCGGCGGTCTCCGCTGCGGTCAGGGCGCCCATCTGCCACTCCGTGGCGTGCAGGGTCGTGACGGCGTAGACCGGCAGGGCGAGGAGCGCGAGCTGCGCACCGAGCTGTCCGAACGCGTCGCCGATCCAGAGCTGGCGGAAGTTGCGGTGGAACGCGAGCGACCGGTGCCGGACGGGCGCGGGCACCGTCGCGACGGCGGGGTCGGGCACGGGCGCTGGAGTGGGTGCGGGCACGGCCTCACTGTGGCGGCAGTGATTGGGAATTGTCAATCAGTGGCAGGATGGTGGCATGTCGGACCGGGGCCGGGAGCGCGAGGTCGACGCCGACGTGCGCGCGCTCGCGTCCGTCCTGCGCTGGCGCATCCTGCGCCTGTGCCTCGACGAGGCGCTGACCAACCGGGAGATCGCCGCGCGTCTGCGCCGCGACCCCGGCACGACCTACCACCACGTGCGCACGCTCGCGGAGCGCGGCTTCCTCGCGGCCCAGCCCGAGCGGCGCGGCCGGCGCGGCGCGCGCGAGGTGCCGTACCTCGCGACCCGCAAGACGTGGCGCACCGACGTCGGGCCGATCGGCCACCGCGTGCTCATCGAGACCTTCCTCGAGGAGGTCGGCGAGGCGGATCCTGCGACCGTGGACATCGCGCGCCTGGGCATGCGCCTCGGGACGGACGCGCGGGCGGAGCTCGGCCGCCGGCTGTCGGAGCTGCTCCAGGAGTTCGCCGACGCCCCGCCGGAGCCGGGCGGCGTCCCGTACTCGCTCTTCATCGCAGTCCACGAGGACGCGGCCCGGCGACCGGCGCCTGCCGAGGCTGACGCACAGGCCGACGCAGAGGCCGACGCAGAGGCCGGTCCGGAGGCCGGCCCAGAGGTCGAGCCAGAGTGACCTAAGTCACATTCGGGTCAGGACATTGGACCCGAAGGACCCATGCGGGTCATGCGCTATGCGACCTACCGTGCGAAGAGCGTCGACGGCGACGCGCCGCTGCACCTACGGCTGCTGCTCGCGAAGGAGAGCCGCCCATGAGTGTCCGCACACCGATGACCCTCGCCACGGTCGAGACGGGGGTGGGGCTGCGCGCGGCACTCGACCTCGAGCCCGCCGAGGTCGTGGGCGCGCTCAAGGCCTCAGGGATCAAGGGGCGAGGCGGAGCCGGGTTCCCCACGGGCCTGAAGTGGGAGCTCGCGGCCGGCGCGCCGACCGAGAACAGCCGCCGGTACATCGTCTGCAACGCCGACGAGGGGGAGCCGGGCACGTTCAAGGACCGTGTCCTGCTCGACGAGGTGCCCGACCTCGTCTTCGAGGGCATGACGATCGCCGGGTACGCGATCGGCGCGACCGAGGGCATCGTCTACCTGCGCGCGGAGTACGTGTACCTCCTCGCCGACCTGGAGGAGTGCCTCGCCCGCCGGCGAGACGCCGGACTGCTCGGCGCGGGCGTCCTCGGCCACCCCGAGGTGACGTTCGACATCACGATCCACCTCGGGTCCGGCGCGTACGTCTGCGGCGAGGAGACGGCCCTCATCGAGAGCCTCGAAGGACGCCGCGGCGAGCCCCGCAACCGGCCGCCGTTCCCCGTCGTCAAGGGTCTGCACGGCGCGCCGACGGTCGTGAACAACGTCGAGACCTTCGCGTGGGCCGCGGCGATCCTCGCCAAGGGCCCGGACTGGTTCGCCCACATCGGCACGGACAACTCGACCGGCCCCAAGCTGCTCAGCGTCTCCGGCGACGTCGCCCGCCCGGGTGTCTACGAGTTCCCCCTCGGCGTGAGCATCGCCGAGGTCATCGAGGCCGCCGGCGGCGAGGGCGCCAAGGCGGCGATCATCGGCGGCGCCGCCGGGACCTGCGTGCCGGCCCGCGACTTCGGCCGGGCGATCAGCTACGAGGACGTGTCCACGGGCGGTGCGGTGATCGTCGTCGGGCCGTGGCGCGACCTCCTGGAGGTCGCCGAGAACCTCCAGTGGTTCTTCGCCAACGCGTCCTGCGGCCAGTGCACGCCCTGCCGGGTGGGCAACGTCAAGCTGCTCGAGGGCATCCGCGCGCTGCGCCGGGGGGAGTGCAGCGTCGAGCACGTCGAGGACCTCGTCGGCCTCGGCAGGACGATGCAGATCGCCTCGAAGTGCGGCCTCGGCCAGGCCGCGCCCAACGTGTTCCTGTCGATCCTGGAGCACTACCGGTCGGAGGTCCTCGGCCACATCCCCGCGGGTGCCCACGCCGGTACGCGTCCGGTGGGCGCTCGGTGACGGCGCGGAGAGGAGACAGGCGATGACGAACGGACTCCGCCTCGGAACCCCCGGCATGCCCGGCGGCCCCGCGGTCACCAGCGCCACCGTGACGGTCACCGTCGACGGGCACGAGGTCGAGGTGCCCGTCGGCTCGACCATCCTCGAGGCGGCCGAGAAGGCCGGTCGCCGCATCCCGACGCTGTGCCACCACCCCGACCTGCCCGACGTCGGCGTCTGCCGGATCTGCGTGGTGGAGGTGACCGGGCAGCGCTCCCTCCAGGCGAGCTGCGCGTACCCGATCACGACCCCGATCGAGATCCAGACGTACAGCCGGCGCGTGCGCCAGGCCCGCCAGACGCTCGTCGACCTGATGCTCGCCGAGCACTGCGGCAACTGCCAGACGTGCGG
>JAEYXM010000272.1 GCA_023428465.1 Actinomycetes bacterium | reverse complement strand
ACTCGGCGCTGCTGCTGCGCTGGCGCAACGACCCGGCGACGCGGGCCGCGTCACGGAGCACGGCCCCGGTCCCCGCCGCGGACCACGACCGGTGGCTCACCGCGGTGCTCGCCGACCCGGCGCGCGTCCTCCTCGTCGTCGAGCAGCAGGACGAAGCCGTGGGCACGGTGCGCTTCGACCGGGTGGACGGCGACCTCTGGGAGGTCTCGGTGACGCTCGCGCCCGAGGCGCGGGGCCGCCGCCTCGCGGGCCCCGTCCTCGCTGCCGGCGAGGCTCTCTGGCGGCAGCGCACCGGCTCCGACGCGCGGCTGCTCGCCCACGTGCGACCGGACAACGCGGCCTCGTTGCGTCTGTTCCGCGCCGCCGGCTACGCACCGGCCCCCGGGTACGACGAGGCGGACGTCGTCGGCCTCGTCAAGCCCGCGCGCTGAGGAGCGCGGCCGGTCGGGCCGCCCGCACAGTCAGACGAGGTCCCATGTCAGGGGTGTGCCGCGTGCGACGTCCCGCGTGAACGTGCGACCCAGGACGATGTCCAGGTCCGCGGGCTCGAGACCGCCCGCCGGCCGGATCGACCGGACGTTCGCACCCGTGACCGGGTCACCGGCCCGCACGTCGGCGACGACGAAGAGCGATCGGCGCAGACGCCGGCTCTCCGCCTCGCCGGGCGTCGGTCCGAGCTGCACCGTCCCGAGGGCCTGCCACGCGGCGTCGGTCTCCGTCGCGAGCGCGGCGAGCTCGGCCGGTTCGAGCGAGAAGTCGGAGTCCACCCCGCCGTCGGCGCGCGCCAGCGTCACGTGCTTCTCGATGAGGGTGGCGCCCATCGCCACCGCGGCGACCGCGACCCCGATGCCCTTGGTGTGGTCCGAGAGGCCCACCACGACGTCGAACGTGTCCCGGATGACCGGGATCGAGCGCAGGTTCGACTCGCTGGGGGACGCGGGGTAGGACGAGGTGCAGGCGAGGACGACGACGGAGTCGTTGCCCTCGGCGCGGATCGTCCGCACCGCGAGGTCCACGTCGCTGATGGTCGCGGCGCCCGTCGACAGGATGACCGGCTTGCCGGTGCGCGCCACCCGGCGCAGGAGCGCCAGGTCGCCGATCTCCAGGGACGCGATCTTGTAGACGGGTGCGGCCAGGTCCTCGAGCAGGTCCACCGCGGTGTCGTCGAACGGGCTGGAGAACGCGACGAGCCCGTGGTCGCGGGCGCGCTCGAAGATCGGTGCGTGCCACTCCCAGGGTGTGTGGGCTTCCTGGTAGAGCTGGTGGAGGTTCTTCCCGCCCCACAGCTCGTGGTCCGCCGAGACGCGGAAGGCCGGCCCGTCGGCATCGATCGTGATCGTGTCCGCCGTGTACGTCTGCAGCTTGACGGCCTGCGCGCCCGACGCGGCGATGGCATCGACGATGGCCAGCGCGCGGCCCAGGTCACCGTTGTGGTTTCCCGACATCTCGGCGACGACGAACGGACGGTGCTGGTCGTCGACCCGGTGGTCGCCGATCGTGACGGAGCGGTGGGCCATGGCGACGATCCTAGGCGTCAGCCCTCCGCCGCGAGCAGCGCGGCGACCTTGCTCCGCGGCACGCGCGCGGTTCGGTCGACGGCGCGCCGCGTGCGCAGGTCGGCGGGGACCCGGCGGAGCGCGCCGCCCAGGGCGCGCAGCCACCACCCGCGGTGCGGTCCGCGCGCGGTGCGCACGAGCGTCCGGGCGTAGGCGCGGGCCACGACGCCCCACGGCGCGTGCCGCAGCGCAACGACCAGCCGGTTGCGCACGTTGTGCACGGCGAAGAACTCCGACGCGGTGCCCGACGACGCCGCGTGCCGGTGCTCGGTCACGGCGCCGGCCACGTACTCGATGCGCCAGCCGCGGCGGCGCAGGCGCCACGAGGCGTCGGTGTCCTCGTAGTACATGAACAGCGAGGCGTCGAGGCCGCCGATGTCGGCCAGCGCCTCCCGGCGCAAGGCCGCGCAGCCGCCGTTGAACCCGAACACCGTTCGCTCGGCGGGCGGGCCGTCCGCCGGGGTCAGCCAGCCGCGGTCGCGGCCGTTGCCCGAGCGGGTGACCTCGTTACCCGTGGAGTTGACGAGCCGGACTGCTCCGGGCGCGTCCGCCTCGACGCGCACCCATGCACCGCCGGCGTGGTCGCGAAGCGCGCCGGCCGGCACCGGCCCGTCGGGCGCGGGGCAGAGGTGGCCGCTGAGGAGCACGCGCCCCGTCACCGCGCCGAGGTCCCGCGAGCCGAGCTCTGCGAACGGTGCGACCATCGCCTCGAGCCAGCCGGGTGATGCGACGGCGTCGTTGTTGATCAGCAGGACCACGTCCGCCGTCGTGGCCGCGACGGCGGCGTTCACGCCGCCCGCGAAGCCGTCGTTGACGTCGCGGCGGAGCAGGCGCGCCTCCGGCAGGACGTCGGTGACGAGGTCGGGGGAACCATCGGTCGAGGCGTTGTCCACCACCACGACCTCCGCGCCCGCGGCGACCGCGTCGCGCAGCGAGACCAGGCACGGGCCGAGTACCGCCAGGCCGTTCCAGTTCACGACGACGACGGCGGCCGACGGGGTGCTCATGGCACGTCCTGCGCGACTGCGACGCCCCGCAGGAGGCGGAACAGCCAGACCACGACCGCGACGCACGCCACGAGCAGCACGGGCACGCTCACGGGCGGGGCCCACACGTCCTCGACCGTCCCGAACCACGGACCGTCGGCGCCGACGGCGTACCGGTGCAGGTTCACCGCGAGGGCGACGACCTGGCCGCCGAGCAGCGCGCCGAGCAGCCACGGGAGCAGGCGGTGGGCGCTGCGCGGGGCCGTCGCGCCGACCGCGCCGTCCGGCCGGCCGCGCAGGATGAAGCCGGCCAGCAGCGGGACGCCCACGGCGGCGGGCAGGAAGTACCGGCCCTGCCACACGATGCCGATGTACTTGGCCTGCCACGCGTGGATGACCACGGGCAGGGCGAGCGTCAGGAAGCCCAGCAGGGCCAGCGCGACCCGCTGCCGCCAGGACCCGCGCACGAGCGCTGCGATCGCGATCGCGGCGATCACGGCGAGCCACGCCCACACCATGGCGAGGGGTAGCTGGGTGTCCACCCACCCGAACTCGCCGACCATGTTCTTCAGGTAGGTGGGGGTCGCGTGGATCGACGTCTTGGCCGCCCGGACGAACGTCCAGCTCGGGTGCGCGACGATCGACTCGGGCAGCGAGCCGGCCGTGCGCGTCCAGACGAGAGCCGCGATGCTGGCCACCCCGACGAGGCCCAGCCACGGCCAGGAGCGCCGGTCCCGTAGCGCGGTCCACGTGTTCGCCCACGGGGCCGACAGCACGACGGTGCCGACGATCAGCGCGAGGAACAGCGGCGACATGCCCCGCAGGTTCACGAGCACGGAGGCGAGCACGGCCACGCCCGCCATGCGGGTGCGCAGCCGGTCCGGGTCCGGCTGGTGCACCGTCACCAGGAGCCCCGCCCACAGCCCGACGGCGGCGCAGATCTCCGGGCCCGCCGGCGAGATGGTGCTCGACAGGAAGACGACCATCGGCGTGACGGCAGCCGCGAGACCGAGCACCGGCCACGACATCGTGCGCAGCTCCGCGAGGGAGCGCACCGCCCACGCGAGCGCCGCCGCGCACATCGCCGCGGTGATCAGGCGCATGGCGAAGAGCATGTCCTCACCCAGCGGCAGGAGGGTGGGCATGCCGACGGGCAGGTAGTACAGGGGGTTGTAGTTCGAGGCGGTTGTGACGGCGTCGACGATCTCGTGCGGGTCGGCGGGCTCCTCGGGCTCGCAGGCGGCCGTGATGTCGGGCTTGAAGTAGTAGCAGATGGGGTACGCCTGGCTCTGCCAGATGACGTTGGGCACCCGGACCCACCCGAAGCCGTCGGGCTCGCCCTCGACGGGTTCGCCGACCAGCTGTCCGCGCACGACGCCGGCCGCCTTGGTGGCGTGGGCGGGCTCGTCCGGTGCGGCGGTGAGCGGGTTGCCGATCGACCACAGGGCGAAGAGCACGAAGAAGAGCGCGTACGACAGCCAGAAGGCACGCCGCGGCGAGACCCCGCCGCCGCCCGCGGGCGGGGCATCCCGCGGCGGGCGCGCGTGGTCCTGCGGCTCGGGCGTGCCCGCCCGCTCGTCGTCCTGCGCCTGCTCCGGCCCTGCGTCCGTCACCAGCTCGTCCTCCTAGACCAGTCGTCGTGCGGCGGACCAGTAGGCCCGCAGCAGCCACTCGAGGGGGGCCGCCGCGCGAGGCAGCGGCGTCTGTGCGGGGTCGAACGTCGCCGTGAGCAGGTCGGTGAGGTCGTGGTCCGCCACGGTGCGCGAGGCCTGGGCCTCGCGGCGGCGCTCACGCACCCAGCGCCGGTGCCGCAGCACCCAGCGCCAGCCCTTGACCTTCTGGCCTCCCCAGCCCTGCAGGACGGCCACCAGCGCGATCGCGGCCTCGAACGCCAGGAGCGGGACCGCGAGCAGCGCGAGCGTGCGGGCCTCGTGGCAGGTGAGGAGCACGAGCAGGCGGTTGCGCTCGAGCAGGTACATCTTAAGTGGGCTCCGCGAGAACTCGTAGTGGTGCACGACGACCGCCTCGGGCACCAGCTCGACGCGCAGCCCGCGCTGCCAGCACCGCCACGCCAGCTCGAGGTCCTCCAGGTAGGCGAAGTACGGCGTCGGGAAGCCGCCGAGGGACTCCCACACCTCGCGGCGCACCGCCAGGCCCGCCCCGCTGACCGACGCGACGTCGCGCACGCCCGCGGCGTCGGCGACCGGGCGACCCATCGCGCCCGCCCACGACAGGCCGAGCACGTGCAGCGGGTTCCCCGCCGAGTTGATCGTCCCCGGGTCCTCGCCCAGCACGACGAGCGCCCCCGCCAGCCCCACCGCCGGGTCGACGGCGCGCGCGGCGAGGAGCCCGATCGCGTCGGGCGCGACCACCGCGTCGGAGTTCACGAGCACCAGGATGTCGCCGCGCGCGAGCGTCGCCGCGAGGTTCACGCCGCCCGTGAAGCCGAGGTTGCGGCCGGGCACCTCGACCCGCAGCCGCGGGTCGGCCGGCAGGGACGCGACGGCGTCGGTCGTGCAGCCGTTGTCGACGAGCACCACCTCGAGGTCGACGCCCGTGGAGGCCAGGACGGCCGCGACCGCCTCGCCGAGGTAGGTCTCCTCGCCGTAGGCGAGCATGAGGACGGAGATCACGCCGCCGCCTCCTCGCCGGCCCACGCCCGGTGCACGGACCGCAGCGCGACGGCGTGGCTCACCATGGCCGCGCCCGAGCCGACGCACAACGCCACGGCCACGCGCGTCGCCAGGTCACCCGGCAGGGCGAGCGAGACGAGTGCGGCGACCAGGCCCAGGGTCCAGCCGAGGGCCACCACGGCATCGGCGTGGTGGGCGAGCAGGCCCTGCGCCCCGACCTGGGCGAGCATGAAGAGCCCACCCGACACCGCGACCAGCGTGAACGCGCCCGTGTCGAGGTGGAAGTCCGGGCCGTAGATCAGGCCCATGACCCAGTTGCCCAGCAGCCCCACGCCGAGGACGCCGACGCCGCCCAGCGCCGACGTCGCGACCGTCGCGTTCCGGACCGAGCGCCGGAACCCCGCGCCGTCCCGGCGCGCGAGCAGCGCCGCGAGCGAGGGCAGGAAGACCGCCTGGACGGCGGCGAACAGGAACAGCGGGATCCGGGCGACGGTCACCGCGTACACGAACCGTCCGGCGAGGCCCTGCTGCGAGGCGGTGGCCAGCGCCGCGACCGCGAGCTGGCCGACGTTCGCGAGGAGCTGCCCGCTCGTCGACGCGGCCACGAGGGCGCCCATGCTCGGGGCCACGCCGCCGGCGGCAGGAGCCCCGGTGACGGCGTGCCCGACCGCGCGCGGGCTCACCGCGAGGAGCGTCGCCAGGATCGGTGAGACCACCAGCACCGCTCCGTAGGAGCCCACGTTCGCCCCGGCGACGAAGAGCACGCCGGCCGCGGCCGTGCGCAGGACACCGTCGGCGAGGAGCTGGAGCCCGTACCGTGGGAAGCGACCCGTCCCCGCGAGGACCCCGCGCGCCAGGTACGCGACGGCCTGTCCCACGAGACCCAGCACGAGCACGGCGACGAGCTCCCGGCGGTCCTGGAACACCAGGGTCGCGATCGGCCCGAGGAGCGCCGCGGCGACCACGGCGCACACGGTGCACGCGACCAGCGCGAGACGCACGAGGTGGCGCAGGTCCGCGCGGGCCTCGCCCGTGAGCGTGCGACGCGCGGAGATCCGCCGGCCGGCCTCCTGCTCCAGGGGCTGGAACAGGCCGATGCCGATCGCGTTGAGCAGGGTCCAGGCCACGGCCAGCGGAGCTGCCGCGCCGGGGCCGAGGTCGCGGCCGGCGAAGGCGAGGAACGCGAAGTTCGAGCCGCCGAACGCGAGCAGCCCGACGGCGACCCACGCCGTCGGGCGGGCCGCGGCGCGCGCCGTCGGCGGCGTCGCAGGGGCCTGCGCCGGATCGGTCACGCGGTGTCCTGGTCCGGCGGCACGTCGCCCAGGGTGGACGCCTCGAGCCGGTCCACGCGCTCGGCGAGGAGCGCGAGCTCCTCCGCGACGGTCCGCGTCTCCTCCTCGAGCGCGGACAGCTCGCTGCTGAGCTGGATGCACACCGCGAGGAGCACGACGATCGCGCCCGAGAAGAGCAGGTTGACCGGCGTCTCGACGCCCACGCGCTCCGCGAGCCACAGTGCCAGGTCGGGGAAGACCGCGAGCACGACGACGACGCCCGCCAGCACGAGCCAGATCGCCGCGTACTTCTCCCGCAGGCGCCGCGTGCGCAGCAGCAGCAGGACGAAGACGACGACGACCGCCGTCAGCCCGAGGGCGAAGGGGTAGCCGGTCACGGGGTCCTCCCGTCGGACGGTGTCGTGCCGGTGAAGCCGGCCGGTCCGGCGTCCGCCCCGGCGGCCGGGCGGACGTACGGTCGCGAGAGGGCGACGACGAGGGCGAGCGACGCGCGGGCCAGGAAGAGCGCCGCCTTGATCGGGTTGTGCGACGGCCTGCCGCCGGCGCGCGGGCGCATCGTCACGCCGACCTGCCGCACGCGCATGCCGCCGCGCGCCGCGATGACGAGCGCCTCGATCGTGTCCCCGAGGTACTCGGCGGGGTAGTCCGCCGCGAACAGGGCCACGGCGCGTCGGCCCACGGCCTTGAAGCCCGACGTCGTGTCGGTCAGGCGCGTGCCGGTGACGCGCGAGAGGACCGTGGCCAGGACCTTCATCGCGAGGCGCCGCGGCCCGCGCACCTCGTACTCGCCGACGCCGGCGAACCGCGCCGCGATCACGATGTCGGTGCCGTCCAGCTCAGCGACGAGGCGCGGGACGTCGCGCGGGTCGTGCTGGCCGTCGGCGTCGAGCTGCACGACCGCGTCGTAGTCCCCGCGCAGGCCGGCCTTGTAGCCGGCCCGCATCGCGCCGCCCACGCCGAGGTTGATCGGCAGGTCGACGACGCGCACGCCCGCGGCGCGTGCGACGGCGGAGGTCCGGTCGGTCGACCCGTCGTTGACGACGAGGACGTCGGCGCCCGGGACGCACTGCGCCACCTCGTCGAGCACCCGGGGGAGGACCTCCTCCTCGTTCCACGCGGGGATCACGATGAGCACGCGTTGGGGGTCCGACACGTTGGGGAGTGTATTGCGTGCCATGCTCGTGCCGGTCAGTCCTGGGGTGGATACCCGGTATGACGACGACTCCGGAGGAAGGACGCACGCATGCGCGTGGTGCTGGACGCGACCGCGATCCCCGCGGACCGCGGTGGGGTGGGCAGGTACGTCGACGAGCTGCTCCCCGCCCTGGCGCGCACGGGCGTGGACCTCGTGGTCGTGGCGCAGGCGCGCGACGCCGCGCTCCTCGCGGAGGAGGTGCCCTCGGCGGAGGTCGTCCTCGCCCCGAACCGCGTGGCGAGCCGGGCGGTGCGCCTGGCGTGGGAGCAGACGGGGCTGCCCGCGATCGCGCGGGCCGTGCGGGGCGACGTCGTGCACAGCCCGCACTACACGATGCCGCGACGGTGCCGGGTCCCCGTGGTCGTCACGCTCCACGACGCGACGTTCTTCAGCGACCCCGACCTGCACTCGCCGGTCAAGGCGCGCTTCTTCCGGACGGCCACGCGCGTCGCCGTGCGCGACGCGGCGGCGCTCGTCGTGCCCTCCCGGGCCACGGCGGCCGAGGTCCAGCGGTTCGCGGGTGCCCGCGCCGAGCAGTTCCACGTCGCCTACCACGGCGTCGACGCTGCGCTCTTCCACGAGGTCGACGACGCCGAGCGGGCGCGCGTGGCGGCCGGGCTCGGGCTCGAGGGTCGCCAGTACGTGGCGTTCCTCGGGACGCTCGAGCCCCGCAAGAACGTCCCGGCGCTGATCCGCGCCTGGGTGCAGGCGGTGGCCGAGCGGCCCGACGCGCCGGCCCTGGTCCTCGCGGGCGGACGCGGCTGGGACGACGACGTCGACCCCGCGCTCGCGGCCGTGCCCGGCCACCTGACGGCGCTGCGCACCGGCTACCTGCCGGTCGGGGACCTCGCGGGGCTGCTCGGCGGCGCGACCGTCGTCGCCTATCCCAGCCTCGGCGAGGGCTTCGGGCTGCCCGTGCTCGAGGCCATGGCCTGCGGTGCGCCCGTCCTGACGACGCGGCGCCTGTCGCTGCCGGAGGTCGGCGGCGACGCGGTCGCGTACTGCGAGACCGACGACGCCGCGATCTCGGGCGCGCTCACCGAGCTCCTCGACGACCCCGCCCGACGCGCGGCCCTCGCGGCCGCCGCCGTGTCACGTGCCGCGGAGTTCACGTGGGACGCCTCCGCCCAGGTGCACCTCGAGGCGTACGAGGCCGCCCTGCGCCGTTAGGACGCGGCGCCCGCCGGCCGGCGGGCACGAGCCGAGGTGTGCCGGTCAGAGGCCGCGCAGGCCGTCGAGCCACGCCTGGACGTCGGCTGCCTGCGGGAGGAGACCGGCGTCGAGCGCCTCGGCGAGCGTCGGGGCGGCGGCGTCCTTCTCGGACAGCTGGGGCTCGATCGGGCGGCCCGCGCGGTCGTGCGTCGGCCACACGATCGCCACGTCCGGGTCGAGCGGGTGGATGCCGTGCTCGCGCTGCGGCGCGTACCCCGTCGAGCACAGGTACAGGACCGTGGAGTCGTCCTCGAGCGACATGAACGCGTGGCCGAGGCCCTCGGCCAGGTAGACGGCACGCCGGTCGACGTCGTCGAGGAGCACCGTGTCCCACGTGCCGAACGTCGGCGAACCGACCCGGATGTCGACGATCACGTCGAGCACCGCGCCCGACGCGCACGTCACGTACTTGGCCTGGCCGGGCGGCACGTCGGCGAAGTGGATCCCGCGCACGACCCCGGCCGCGGAGACCGACAGGTTCGCCTGCTGCAGCTCGAGGGCGTGACCGGCGGCCTCGGCGAACGGCCCGAGCTTGAACCACTCGAGGAACACCCCCCGGGGGTCGCCGAACTGGCGTGGCGTGATCTCCCACGCTCCGGGGACGGCGAGCTCGCGGTACTGCACGGAACCTCCAGGGTCTCGGTGCGGGGGGCACGACGCGGTTCAGCGTAGTGGCCTGACTACTCTGGGCGCCTGGGCGCAGTGCCATGGACGGTCGGTGGAGAGGGGGCGCGCGTGCGCTGGTTGGTGGCGGGTTCGGCGGGAATGCTGGGACAGGACCTTGTCGACCTCCTGCGGGGACGCGGTGACGAGGTCACCGCGGTCGACCGCGACGAGGTCGACATCACCGACTACGCGGCGACCCTCGAGGCCGTGGCCGGGCACGACGCCGTCGTGAACTGCGCCGCCTGGACGGCCGTCGACCCGGCGGAGGAGCGCGAGGGCGACGC
>JAEYXM010000246.1 GCA_023428465.1 Actinomycetes bacterium | reverse complement strand
GCGCGCCCGGCCGGCGTCGGGCACGGCGATGCCCGCACCGAGCAGGAGGGCCAGTACCCCGGTCGTCCCGGGAGAGGTGAAGCCCACGGCAGTCGCGACGGCGTATCCCGCCGCGGCTGCTGCCGCCCCGGTGAGCGTCACGCCCGCCCCGTCTCCGTGGTGGTCGGACGAGCAGTCCCGCGTCACGTCGGCCGCCGCGAGCAGCCCCCGGACGAGGCTGACGGCGCCCAGGCCGCCGAGCGCCAGCGCGAGGACGAGGAGCGGGATGCCCCCCGCGACCGCTGCCTGCAGGGGCCACGAGTGCGGGGAGTCGGGCGGGTTCGCCGAGCCGACGACGATCGCCCACTCGGCCGTGTGGTACGCCGGGATCGCCTCGACGTACCCGCTCGGTCCGACGCCGAGGAGCGGGTGGTCGGCGACCAGGCGCAGCGTCTCCGCCCACAGCAGGCGACGACCCTCGATGGTCCCGGAGGAGAGCGGGGACGCGCCCGTCAGGCGGTCGGCCATCGTGGGGAGGGCCAGGGCGAGGGCCGCGGCGCCGGCGAGCACCACCCCGGGGACGGCGAGCGCCCCGCGGGGGCTCCAGCGGTCACCGGCGTCGGTCGCGAGCCCCGCCCGGAGCCGCGGCAGTGCCGCGATCAGCGCGACGGTGCCGATGGCGGCGACCAGCCCCAGGAGGGCGCCGCGGCTCCCGGAGGCCACGACCGTCACGACGCCCATCCCGACGCCGGTCGCCGGGAGGGCCGCCGCACGCGCGCGCTCGCGGGCCGACCGCCCCGTCCGGTCCACCGCGACGAAGAGCGCCGGGAGCAGGACCGCGCAGAGTAGGACGCCGAGCGTCCCCTGGTCGGACGCGTTGCCCAGGAGCGAGCCCGCCCGGGCCGAGGTGCTGGAGATCGGCTCGAACCCGAGCGCCTCGGCGATGGCGAACGCGCCGACCGTGCAGCTCACGGCGACGGCGGCCCGTTCGACGGCGGTCCGCGCGGCAGGGCCGGCTCCCGGGCCGAGCACCCGCGCCCCGAGCCACAGCGCGCCGACCGCAGCCGGCAGGGTCACGAGGCCCTCGTAGCGCGGCCACCGACCGAAGACCTGCGCCAGGGGCGCCTGCGACGTGAGCGCCGCGAGGACCAACCAGCCCGCCCCGACGGCCAGGCCGAGCACCGCCCACCGCGGGAGCCGTCCGGCGCGCGACGACGCGACGCCGACGGCGACGGCGGCGCCCACCACGAGGGTCTTGACGAGCACGAACCGGTCCATGCCCCCGGGCAGCACGACGGCGGCGCTCCCGACGGCGAGCCACACCGCCACCACCGCCGGGCGGTCGCGTGCAGGTGCAGGTGCGCCGCCGCGGCGGGCACGTGCCGCGCGCTGCCCGGCGGTGGTCCTGCTCGTCACGCCTTGCCTCCCCGCAGTGCCGGGACCACGGGTGCGTCCCGGTCCGCCGCCATGATGCACCGTGACCGGGGTCCTGCCGCCGGGTCCGGCCCGCCGGTGCGGACCGGACCCGGCGTGGTCGTCACGAGGTGACGTGCCAGGAGATCGTGTGCCCGCCGGAGTGCAGGCGGTTCATGAAGGCCGCCATCGCCTCGCGGGAGACCGGGTCGCCGGGCTTGTAGTAGGCGCCCGAGGACGTCACCGTGCCGGTCGAGATCTCGGCCTCGGCCATCCAGGCGATCGCCGCGTAGAACGGGTGCCCGGTCGTGACGTCCTTGAACGGTGACGTCGCGGGTGTGCCCGCCCAGTCGGGCCGGCCCGCGAACCGGTGCAGGAACGCGGCCATCGCTTCGCGCGAGACCGGCTCGCCCGGCTTGTAGTAGGCGCCGGCCGACGTCACCGTGCCGGTCGAGATGCCGGTGGTGGCGAGCCAGGAGATCTCCTTGTAGAACGGGTGGCTCGTCGGCACGTCGAGGAAGGCCGAGGTCGCGGGCGCGGTGTAGGCCGGCTCCCCGGCCAGGCGGTACAGGAACGCCGCCATGGCGTCGCGGTTCACCGACCCGGCGGGCCGGAACGTGCCGTCGGAGTACCCGCGGGTGATCCCGAGGTCGGTCAGCCAGGACACGTTCGCCGCGAAGGGGTTGCCCGGCGAGACGTCCGGGAACGTCGCCTCCGGCGCGGGGGCGGAGATGTCCGGGGTGATCGTGCGCCCGGCGGCGTCCTCGATCATCCCGGTGCCCTGGATGCCGGGCAGGTCCGACACGGTGGCGAGCAGGCTGCCGCGCGTCGCCTCGGTCCAGACGGCCATGCTGATCGGAGTGGTCCACAGGTCGCTGCTCAGATCCGCGGGGTCCAGCCAGGTCACGCTGTCGTTGGCGGCGATGACGGCGACGCTGTCGCCGGCGTGCATCACCTCGAAGTCGTAGGTGTAGGGGCCGAATGCCCGCTCGTCCGGGAGGACCGTCGGTTCCGCGGCGGGCACCGAACGCACGATGACCGTCTCGTCGAAGTGGGCGCTCTCGGCGTTCCACTCCCATGACCGCTCCGACCAGACGAGCTGCCCGTCGATCATCCCGGTGGCGATGGCGCTGTCGTCCGGTGTGGTGGCCGCCTCGAGGCGCACGGCAGAGCCCACAGGACCGTTCGCGCCGAGGCCGACCGTGTACACGTAGGTGTACTCGGTCCGTGCGTCGAGGGGACCGTAGGTCGCTGCGACGGTCCACATCGCGCGGTCGTCGGAGACGGTGACGTCCCAGATGTGCACGTACAAGGGGTCGGGCGCGAGGTCGGTGACCGTGTCGAGAAGGTCGTACGAAGCGCCGCTGTCGAGGTCGAAGACGGTTCCGCCGGCGACCACCCACGCCGAGCTGAGGGACGTCGGCCCGAAGGTCGCGAACATCGGGTCCGTCCCCCAGACGGGGGTCATCTGCGCGCCGTCCGGCGCGCGGAGCACGAGCGCCCCGTCGACGCGGCGGCTGTACGCGAGCGTGCCGTCGTGCTCGGCCATGGAGAAGCCGGACGCGCGGGCGACGCGGGTGGATCGCCCGAGCGTGACCTCGGTGTCGCTCTCCGCGAGCGAGCGGGTGAACAGCACCGTTTCCTTGGAGCCCTGGTCGCTCTCCGGGGCCATGACGTAGATGGCCTCGTCGCCGATGACGGCGGACTCCGTCCACGCTGTGCCCGGCATGAGGAGCGACTCGGGTGGCGGGGGCGGCTCCGCCCCGCCGCCGACCGCAGGGGATGCGGTGGCGACGAGGGCGACGGTGGCGATGGTGGCGGCGATGCCTCTGCGCATGTCTACCTCTCCTGACGTGACGATGGTCTGCGGACGGCCACCGTAGAGGACGGGCTCGTCGCGCCTCGGACACCGTTCCGCACGGTCCCCGCGGATGTCTCGGAGACCGCGGGTGAAAATCCGCGTCCGAGGACGCGGCCTGCGGGCGTCAGTTCCCCGGGTCCCGGGTGACGGTCCGCGCGATGGCCAGGGCGTCGCGCAGGCACTCAAGGTACACGCGCGACACGTCGCCCGGGAGCATGCCGGTGCGCAGGACGCCCGCGGAGTCGGACTGCTCGTGCGCCCGCACCGCGCGCAGGACGAGGCCCATGGGGCCGGTCTCGTCGCGGATGGCGGAGGCGACGACGTCGGACACGCCGACCTTCTCGAGCACCGCGTCCACGGGCACGCCGAGCTGCTGCGCGAGCGCCGAGAGCATGCCGACGGTGTAGGCGGCGGAGTCGTCGGCGAGCGCCTCGCAGGTCATGGCGCGCGCGAGGATGACCCAGAGCCGGTCCATGCCGTCGGGGCGGGAGTCCATGGCGAGCGCGGCGACGAGCGTCCACACCTCGCGGGGGCCGAGCAGGACGACGGCCTGGCGCACCGTGTCGACCTGCTGCGTCAGGGCGTACGCGCCGCTGTTGACGAGGTGGAGCACGCGCAGGGTCAGGACGGGGTCGGTCTCGATGACCTGGGAGACGTCGGCGAAGGAGACGTCGGGCTGGGCGAGCAGGTGCATGATCGCGAGGCACTGCATCTCGCCCGCGCGCAGGACGCGCGCCGGCGGCAGGGGGCCGCGCTGCGTCGGGAGCGTAGGGGTCTCGGCCTGCTCGGGGAGCATCCGGATGCCGTCGACGCCGGCCGCGTGGCACGCGTCGCGCAGCTCCTCGGTGTCGACGCCGGTCGCGAGCACGCGCACCCCGGCGGCGTGCGCCCGGTGGACCAGGCGCGGCAGCAGCGGGTTCAGGGCGTCGACGACGACGAACGCCAGGCACGGGAGCAGGTCCACCTGGTGCTGCTCACCGGTGAAGCCGGGCAGCGACAGGGCCATGCCGAGGTTGCACAGGGCCGCGGCCTGCCCGACGGCGCCGTGCACGTTCGCGTAGCCGCGCGGCAGGTCGAGCACGAGGCGCCCGGGCACGACCGGCGTCGGCACGTAGCCCTCGAGCATCGCGCGCGTGGCGGGCAGGAACGCGTACCGGTCCGCGACGACGTGCGCGAGGTCCAGGTCGAGGTAGAGCGCCTCGGCGGCGTCGGGGCCCTCGGGGTCCGCGCCCGTGATGGTCACCGAGTAGCCGATGATGCGGCCGTCCATCGCGACGACCGGCAGGCGGTGCACGGTCACGTCGGACTTGTGCGGCACCTCCTCGGCG
This sequence comes from Actinomycetes bacterium, assembly GCA_023428465.1. Lineage (GTDB taxonomy): Bacteria > Actinomycetota > Actinomycetes > Actinomycetales > Cellulomonadaceae > Actinotalea. The sequence continues at coordinate 4,320 of JAEYXM010000246.1, read as the reverse complement.
ACGCGGACCACCTCGGGCAGGGTGTTCGGCACAGTCGGCTCCCTTCGGGCATTCGTCGGCTGCGCGCTTCCCATCGGCCGGTGACGAGCCGGCGTGAGGAGTCAGGCGGCGGTCAGGCGGCGACGAGCGGGGCGCGCAGCGGCCAGTCGTCCTCGAGGACGACCTGCAGGGCCGCGCCGGTGCGCGGGTTCACCGCGACGGGGGCGAGGAGGTTCGCCGTCGGCGGCTCACCGTCCTTGCCCGGGTGCACGACGACGAGGAACACGGGCGCGTCGTCGCCCAGCTCGAGCGCCTCCCGGGTCGCGGCGTCGATGCGCGGGGAGTACTCGGGGACGTAGACGCGGGGCGGCACGACGAAGAGCCGCACGCCGTCGGACTCCGTGGAGCGCATCGCGAAGAGTGCGCCGACCTCGTCGAGCGCGTCGAGCGTGAAGTCGCGGAGCGTCATCATGCCCGGGGGCGGGGTGACGAACTGCAGGTGGTCGGGCAGGTGCCGTGCGGCGGCGTCGTCGACCGCGACGAGAACGCTCATCGGAGGAACTCCAGGAGGCTCGGCTGCAGGACGCGGGACGTGGCTCCGAGCGCCGCCTGGTAGGCGACCTCCTGCGACTGGAGCTCCACGATGACCTCCGCCAGGTCGATGTCCTCCACGGCGGCGATCTGGCCCTTGAGCTCCACGACCGCCATCGCGTTGGTCTTCTGTGCAGACTCGAGCATGCCGTAGCGCGTGCCGACCGCGGCGCGCTCGCTCAGCATGGCATCCATCCGGGTGTCGATGTCGTTGAGACGCTCCCGGACGTCGAGGCCGGCCCGCAGGTCGGCGGCGATCTGGTCGAGCAGGCCGAAGACGGAGCCGCCTGTGCCCGGCCCGGCGGCGTCCCAGGCGCCGACGCCGAAGACGCCCGCGCCGTCGGCGTCCACGCGGACGGTCGTGTCGGTGGCGATCCGGCGCTCGACGGTGCCGGCGGCCGCGCCGTTGAAGGCGTACGGCGGGGTGCCTGCCGCGCCGTTGAAGGCGGTCGCGGCGTCGGACGTGCCGGCGAACACCGACCGGCCGAGGTAGCGGCCGTTGGCCTGGGAGAGCAGTGCGTCGCGGATGCCCTCGAGCTCGATCGCGATGGCCTCGCGGGCGGCGGGGCTCATGGCGCCCGTGTTCGCGCCCTGGACGGTGAGGTCGCGGGCGCGGCGCAGCGAGTCCGTCGCGGTGCCGATCGCGGTGTCGACGGTCGAGAGCCAGCCGATGCCGTTGTCGATGTTGCGCGCGTACTGCTCCGCGGCGCGGCGGTCGGCACGCAGGCCGAGGGCTTTCGCGGTGCCACCGGGGTCGTCGGACGGCTTGGTGATGACCTTGCCGCCGGACATGCGGCCCTGCAGGTCGGCCATCTTGCCCAGGTTGAGCTGGAGGTTCGCCAGCGCCGTGCGCTGAACCGTCTGGTGCGTCACGCGACCGATCACGGGTTACCTCCCCACTACGCCGGTGCGGTTGATGAGCACGTCGAGCATCTCGTCGATCGCCGTCATCACCCGCGCCGCTCCTTCGTAGGCCCGCTGGTAGGCGAGCAACGTGATCGCCTCCTCATCCAGATCGACGCTCGCGGAGGAGAGTTGAAGGTTCTCGGCGGTCGCGCGGGCCGCCTCGGTCACGCCGGCGCGCTGCGTCGCCGCGCGCGTCTGCACGCCCACGTCGACGACGAACGCGCGCCACAGCGAGTCGGGTCCGTCGGGGGTGTTCGCGAGGAGCGCGATGGCGTCGGCGGCGGAGCCGTCGAAGGTGCCCGAGCCGGGGGTCGCGGCGGCGACGTGCCGGGGGTCGGTGATCGCGACGCGCAGGGCGGTCGCGGCCGGGCCGGGACCGGTGCCGAAGAAGTCGCGTCCGCTGACGCCGTCCAGGCCGGCGGCCGCTGCGTGCGCGCCGTTCACGGTGGTGCGCAGTGACTCGGCGAGCCCGTTCCACTTGCCGGCCGCGTTCGCGAGCATGCCCTCCGGGGCGAGTGCGGCGATGTGGCTCGCGAGGGTGCCGCCGCGGGCGGCGAGCGGGACGCTCGGGTCGGCGGACCACACGAGGCGCACCTCGTCGCCGGCGGGCGGGGTGGCGGTGGCCTCCTCCATGACCCGGGAGCCCGCGACCTCGACGGCCTTCGCTGCGACGCCGCGCACGAGCGCGTTGCCGGCGACCATGACGTCGAGGGTGCCGTCCTCGCGCTCGCGGCCCTCGGCCCCGACGAGGCCGGACAGCTTGGTGACGAGCAGGCTGCGCTGGTCGATGAGCTCGTTCGCCGAGCCGCCGGAGACGAGGATCGAGCGGATCTGCTCGTTCAGGTGTGCGACGGCGGTGGCCGTGTTGTTGACCTCGACCGCGAGCGTGGAGGCCTCGGTGCGCAGCTGGTTCCACTGTGTCTCGACGTCCCGGTACCCGCCGGAGATGCGGCTGGCGAGCGCGGCGGCGTCCCCGAGCAGGACGTTGCGCGCGGCGGCGTCCTCGGGCGAGTTGGCGACGTCCTGCCAGTCCGCCCAGAACTGCGCGAGCTGCGCGGCGACGCCGTTGTCCGCGGGCTCCTTCATGGTGGTCTCGAGGCGGCCGAGCGCGTCGGCCTGGGCGCGGTGGAACGCCGACCCGGACGTCTCCGAGCGCAGCCGCGCGTCGAGGAAGATGTCGCCGAGCCGGTCGATCGACGTGACCTTGACCCCGTGCCCGGCGACGAGGCCGGCGGAGTACATGGACGGCGCGGAGAGGGCCTCGATGGCCTGCATCGAGGCGCGCTGACGCGTGTAGCCGACCGTGTTCGCATTGGCGATGTTCTGGCCGGCGACGTCGAGTGCCTGCCGCTGCGCGATGAGCGACGACAGTGCGGTGGACAGTCCGGAGAAGGAGCTCACGCGCGCCTCACAGGGCCTGGTCCAGCATGGTGGCCGCACCGCCGGCTGCGGCGGCGACCCCGCGTGGGTCGTACGTCTGGACGCTCTCCGTGATGCTCAGGAGGGTCTCCTGCGCGGCGCGGTGCGACGTCGCGAGCAGCTCGCGGTTGCCCTCGGCGAGGGCGTTGATCTGCTCGGTGAGGCTGACGAACGCCTCGTGGTGCTGGGTGAGGACGTCGCGCCACGGCGCGGGCGCGTGCGTGGCGATGGTGAGCAGGCTGCTGCCGGGCTCGATCCCCACCTGGCGGCACGCCTCGTCCGCCTCGATCGAGCGGCCGAGCTCGGCCTCGCGGATCTGGGCGAGCACCGCTTCGACCTCACGCGTGGCGTGACCGAGCCACTGCGTGCGACCGCTGGTGAGGATGAGCTGCTCCTCCTCGAGCTTGAACAGCAGGAGGTCCAGGAGCTGGCGTTCCCGCCACAGCACCCCGGAGAACTCGTTCAGGCTCACGGCGAAAGCTCCTCAGGTCGTCCCGGTCATCCGCCGGGTCATCTGGCAGATCGTCCGCCCTCGCCTCATTGTTACGGGTCGAGGGTGACCAACCTGGGGCGCGGCGGGTGCGTGCGCCGGAGCGGGTGAAGGAACGGAGTAATCACACGCGTGCGACACACACCTACCAGTGTGATCCTCACCACAGAGAAAGCTCCTCACGAACGCCGCGTGTCCGGTTTCTCCGCATGCCGAAAATGGACGAACAGGCGGAAGCAGGCTCGCACCGGCTCGAAATCGTTATCGACCCTCGACCGGGTGAACGTTCTCAAGTCGCCGATCGGCACCGTCGAAACGCCATTCGTGACCATCGACGCCAGCGGTAGCGACGCCCTCGTCCTCGCCAACCTGCCGCTCATCGGATACCACGTCAACGCGGTGCTCGGCCGCGTCCCGGCGTACGTCTCGCGTGCCGACCTCGCGTCGGCGGGCGCCCTCGCCCTGGTGAAGGCCGCCCGTGCCTACGACCCGGAGACCGGGGTGCCGTTCGAGCGGTACGCCGCCCTGCGGATCCGCGGCGCGCTCATCGACGAGCTGCGCGGGATGGACTGGCTGTCGCGTGGTGCGCGCCGCCGCGCCCGCCAGATGGCGGAGGTCAGCGACGAGCTCACCAGCCACCTCGGGCGCGTGCCCTCCAAGGCGGAGCTGGCCGAGGCACTCGGCGTCGGTGAGGACGGCGTGGACGCCGCCCGCGGCGACGCGGAGACCCGCGTCCTGAGCATCGAGGGCTTCGGCCCCGAGGTGCACGACGTCGTCGTCGACACCGCTCCCGGCCCGGAGGCCTCGCTCCTCGCGAACGAGAAGCTGCGCTACCTGTCCGCCGGCGTCGCGAGCCTGCCCGAGCGGCTCCGCTACATCGTCGAGGAGCTGTTCTTCCACGACCGTCCCGTCGTGGAGCTCGCGGAGGAGCTCGG
>JAEYXM010000103.1 GCA_023428465.1 Actinomycetes bacterium | reverse complement strand
CGGCCCCGTCGGCCCCGCCGGCACGACCGGCCCCGTCGGCCCCGTCGGCGCAGCCGCCGTGACCGGTCTGCCCACGCCCGCCTCGGTCGGCGTCCCCGCCGGGACGCCCCTGACCCCGATGACCGGCGGCTACGTCGACGTCGGCAACACCACCATCAGCAACCGGGTCATCTCCGGCGACGTCCGCTTCACCGGCTCGAACCTGACCCTGCGCAACGTGCGGGTCACCGGACACGCCGCGTTCGCAGGCGACGACGTCGTGATCGAGGACTCCGAGTTCGGCTCGTGGGCCCTGTCCGGGACCGACGGCGTGCGCGCCACCCGCGTCGACGTGTTCGGCAACGCCGGCGAGGACGGGCTGCACATCACGTCCGGCACAGGCGCGGTGCGCGACGTCGTCATCACCGACACCGTGATCCACAGCCCGCAGGTCACCCGGGACGCCCACTACGACGGCATCCAGGTGCGCGGCGTCGACGGCCTCACCCTCGAGCGCGTGTCCGTCGACCTCGGCAGCTACAAGCCCCAGTACAACGCCGCCCTGTTTCTCGAGCAGGTCCCCGCCGGCAACCGCAACATCACCGTGCAGGACTCGTCCTTCATCGGCGGCGGGTTCGTCTACTACAACGGCGCCACCAACGTCTCGGTGACCGGGACCGTCTTCGGCGGCGGGGCGTTCGGCGTCCTGTACCCGGGGTCGCCGGGCTTCGCGAGGTTCACCGGCAACTCCTCGCCCGACGGCTACGCACTCGCGTACTCCGGCGGCGACATCGTCACGACGTCCCAGCGCGCGAGCAGCCCGACGCCGAGCCCCACGCCGACGGCGTCGCCCCGGCCCACACCGGCGCCGAGCCCCACGCCGACCGCCACGCCCTCGCCCGTCGCGACCCCGCCGGCCCCGGCACCCGCTCCAGCACCCGAGCCCGCCCCTGCACCCGAGCCGACCCCGGCGCCCTCGGACGGCGAGACACCGTCGGCCGAGACCACGGGCACGCTCGCGGGCACGACCCTGACGCCGCGGGCCGGCGGCCACGTGCGCGACGCCGGCACGACCATCGCCGACGTCGTCATCGCCGGCGACGTCACGTTCCTCGGTGACGACCTGACGCTGCGCAACGTGCGCGTGACGGGCACCGCGATCTTCCGCGGCGACGGCGTGCGCGCCGAGGACTGCGAGTTCGGCGCGGTCGTCCTGTCCGGGACGCAGGGCGCGACCCTGAGCAGGGTCGAGGTCTTCGGCCGCAGCGGCCGGGACGGCATCCTCGTCAACTCCCGGGTGTCGACCGTGACCGACGTGGTGATCGAGGACTCGTGGATCCACAGCCCGGCGGTGACGAGGGGCTCACGGTACGAGGGCCTCGACGTCCGCGGCGTCGACGGCCTCACGCTCGACAACGTCCTGGTCGACCTGGGTGTGCACCACCCCGAGCACGTCGCCGCGCTACGCCTGCACGACGACAACGGCGGCTCGCGGCGGGTGGTGGTGACGGGCTCGCAGCTCCTGGGCGGGAAGCACGTCATCGAGTCGGAGGACGCGGACGTGACCGTCGCGGACTCGGTGCTCGGCGGCGCCGCGCGCGACCTCCTCGAACCGGGCTCGACGCTCGTGACGTTCACGGGCAACACCACGCCCGACGGAGCCCCGCTCACGTACTCCGGCGGGGCCATCACGCCCTGATACGCCCGGGGCGCGCCGCCTGCGCATCCGGCCGCGATCCACGACGACGTCCGCCGCGCCTCCCCCCGGCACGGCGGACGTCGTCGCCCCCTTCCCCCGGAAGAACAGCCAGACTCCGGGTTTTTTGTCGGAGACGGACCCCGCACCGGCGCGCCCCTTTCGGCACACTTCGGGAGATTCGCCGACATGAAGGGGCACCAGATGACGACGACCACCACCCGCCGGCCACGTGGCCGGCGCGCGCACCCGGCCGGCGCACGAGCCACCGGGACCGCGACGAGGATCACGCTGCTGGCCCTGGCCGCCACCGTCGCGGCGTCGCCCGCCTCCGCGGCGGGCGGGGACCCGGGTGCCGAGGCCGCCGAGCCGAACCCCTCGGCGACCATCCCGCTCGTCCCCGAGGGCTTTCGGATCCTGGCGGACGCCGTGGTCGAGGACGACGCCGTCTATGCCATCGATTTCGACGAGAAGATCTGGCGCCGCACGCTCACCACAGACGCCGCGGGGACACGCGTCGGCCCACTCACCGAGGCGGGGACGACCGCCCCGGGCAGCGCGTACGACGTCCACGACGGGACCCTCGCGTACACGCGGGCGTCCGACCGCACCGTGCGACTCCAGACCACGACCGGCGCCGAGTCGACGCTGGCCTGGGCTACCGCGGACACCTTCCGCTACGGCGTCGCCGAGCTGAGCGAGAACTGGATCGTCGGCATCTCGCCCAACGGAAGCAGAGACCTGTACAACCGGCACACCGGGGCCCCCGTACCGCTCGAGGACATCACGCCCATCCCCGCCCCCTACGAGGTGCGGTACCTGGGGGACATCGTCATCACCGCAGACCGCGTCACGTGGACGGTGATCGGGGGGAACTCCGTGACCGACGCCAACGGCGTCTACACCGTCACGCTCGACCCGAGCGACCCCGACGGCGTCGTCGGCACCCCCGTCACCCTCGACTGGGACGAGCGTCCGCCCGCCGGCGAGCCCGGCCCGTTCTTCCGGCTGTACGACACCGACAGCGAGCTCATCGCCTGGCTGCGCAACGCCCCGACGGGCGTCCCGACGCCGGACGTCCGGCTGCGGTGGCAGCGCGGCGCCCCCTACACCGGCGTGCCCGCGGAGCACCTCCTGACGAGCAGCTACGGCGTCGACGTCGACGGCACCACCCTGATCGTCCCGCGCCACGGGGCCACCGGGTCCGTGGAGTGGTTCGACCTCACCGGCCCCGCGACCCAGCCGGTCCGCACCCTCGAGCTCAGCGGCTCCCCGTTCGCCGCGAACGACCGCTTCCTCGTGTGGCTGGTCACGGCGTCGACGCCGGTCCTCACCGACTCGACCGGCGCACCGGTGAGCATCGAGCGGACCGTCCCGTTCTCGGACGTCCACCCGGGCGACCCGTTCTTCGACGACATCCACTGGCTCGTCGAGAACGGCATCACCGGCGGGTACAGCGACGGCACGTTCCGGCCCCGCGCGTCGGTCAACCGTGACGCGATGGCGGCGTTCCTGTACCGCCTGGACCACGACGGCGCCGACGCACCGGACTGCGACACCGACGCGTTCACCGACGTCCCCGCCGACCACCCCTTCTGCGGGGAGATCACCTGGCTCGCCGAGACGGGCATCACCACCGGTTACCCCGACGGCACCTTCCGGCCCTCCGCCCCGGTCACCCGTGAGGCCATGGCCGCGTTCCTCTACCGCTTCGACCAGGGTGGGGGCCGCGCACCGGCCTGCACGACGGCCGCGTTCAGCGACGTCCCGGCGGGCCACCCCTTCTGCGGGGAGATCAGCTGGCTCGCCGGCGCCGGCATCACCAACGGCTGGCCGGACGGCACCTTCCGCCCCGGCCTGTCCATCGAACGTCAGGCCATGGCGGCGTTCCTGCACCGCGTCGCGACCCGCGACTGAGACGCCGGGACGGAACCGGGAACGAAGCGAGGGGGGTGGGGGGGGCGGGGGGGGGCGCGGGGGGG
>JAEYXM010000216.1 GCA_023428465.1 Actinomycetes bacterium | reverse complement strand
CCGCACCCTCGGCGACCGCCACGATGGCGTCGGGCTCGCCCTGTCCTTCGGGGAAGCCGACGGCCACGACGAAGGTGGGCAGGACGACGGCGCCCACCTCCGCGTCGAAGGCCTCGGCGACGCGTTCGGCCGCGACGCGCGCCGCGTGGGCTTCGTCGGTGCACACCGAGATGGCCGTGAGGAACTGGACGAGCTGCTGCGTGGAGAAGGCGTCCCTCGTCGGTCCCATCCGCGCGTCAGCCGATCGCCAGGCTGCAGCGCGCCCGGCCGTGGAAGCCGTCGACGCCGCTCAGGACGCCGTCGTCCTGCACACCGGAGGCGGGCACGACGACGAACCGCGCGTCGGCGCGCTGGCCGACGCCGACCCCACGGGGGCGCTCGACGGTGTGCTTGGACATGACCTCTCCCTGACGCGGGTCGACCGCGCCCGTCACCCATCCATCGGACGACGGCGGGTGCCCTGTGAGCCTAACGGCGGGTGAGGCTGCCGTCCGTGTGGGAGGTCCCCGGTGGTTCAGCCGTCGCGCAGCGTGGCCCGGATGGCGGTCCGCGCGGAGTCGAGGACCGTCCGGACGGTGTCGACGGTGAGCTGCGCGAGCTCGCCCGTCGCGTCGGCCCGGCGGAGCTCGGCGCGCACCTCGTCGCGGAACTGCTGGAGCAGACCCTCGGCTTCGGCGCGCAGCGCCCGGGACGCGGTGCGCCGGTCGGCACCGGGTGGTCCGGGCACTGCGGCGGCCCGCGCCTCCTGCGCGGCGGCGGCGAGGTCGGCGCGCAGCCCGGCCATGGCTCCGCGGACTTCGGCCCTGACCTGCGCGGCGAGGTCGCGGACGGTCTCGGCCAGGTCGGACTCGAGCGCCGCGAGGTCGTCGCGGCGGGCCTCGACCTCGGCGCGCCCGGCGTCGGTGAGCGCATACATGCCCTTGCGGCCCTCGTCGGTCCGCACGACGAGCCCGTCCTCCTCGAGGCGGGCCAGCCGCGGGTAGACGGTGCCGGGGCTCGGCCGGTAGGTGCCGCCGAACCGGTCGCTGAGTGCGGTGATGAGCTCGTACCCGTGCTTGGGCCCCGACTCGAGCAGCGCCAGCAGGTACAGGCGGAGCTGGCCGTGCGCGAAGACCGGCATCACGCGCTCCCGGTCGCGGTGGCGGACCGCAGCACGGTCAAGTGGCCGGAGATCGAGTTGACCTTGATCCGGCAGGTCCCGTCGCCCGTGACGACGTCGACGGCGCCCGTGACCGGTCCCTCGCCCCCGCGCGTCTGGCCGTCGACGACGACGCGCCCGGAGATGCTGCGCGCCGCGACGGCGAGGCCGAGGCCCTCGGGCAGCCGGACGGTGGTGTCGCCGGCCACGGTCTGGACGTGCACCGCGGCCGCACGGACCATGTCGAGTGCGACCGCACCGGACACGGTGGTGACGCTGACCTGCGGGAACGCTCCGGAGGCGGTGACGGACCCGGACATGCCGTTGGCCTTGAGGTCGCCGTCGTGGCCGCGCACGACGACGTCGCCCGAGACGGTGTTGACGCGCAGCGCGCCGTGCGTGCCGTCGGTCACGAGGCTGCCCGAGACGGTCGAGAGCTGCGCGTCGCGCGTCGTGTCGGCGAGCAGGCCCTCGGCCTCGACGGTGCCGAGCCGGACGGCGACGTCGCGGTGGACGGCGATGTGCACGTCGGCCCGGTCGCGTGCCTGCAGGTTGCGCACCTTCTCGATGAAGCTGTCCCAGCCCCCGAGGGTGAAGGCGTACCCGACGCGGAGCTCGCCGTCGGCGAGCGAGACCTCGAGGGGGCGGCCGTCCACGCCGTGCACCTCGATGCGGGCGCCCGGCTCGTCCCGGCCGACGACGTCGACGCGCCCGGCGACGAGCCCGATGCGCAGCGCGCGCACGTCGTCGACCTCGATGATCTGTGGCCCCGGGACCACCCAGCTGTCTGCGTCCACCGGACACCTCTCCTGATCGAGATATATCGCGTGTTGGGCACGTTATATCTCGATCGGGGCAGCCGCAACCCCTCCCCGCCGGGCGGGGCAGGGCGACCGCCTCAGTGCACGACGCCGGCGCCGCGCAGCTCCACCGTGAGGTCCTGCGGGCGCGACGCGACCGAGCAGGCGTCCTCGTACGTGACGATGCCGTCCCGCACCAGCTGGAACAGGTGCTTGTCGAACGTCTGCATCTTGTAGTACTCGCCCTCGGCGATGAGGTCCTCGAGCGGCGGGTTCGTGAACGGGTCGAGGATCGCGTCGGCCGTACGGCCCGTGTTCACCAGCACCTCGACGACCGCGACACGGCCCGTACCGTCCGCGCGACGGACCAGGCGCTGGGACACGATGCCACGCAGCGCCTGCGCGAGCGCACCACGGATCTGCTTCTGCTCGTGCGGCTGGAAGAAGTCGACGATGCGGTTGATCGTCTCCTGCGCGTCGATCGTGTGCAGTGTCGAGAGCACCAGGTGACCCGTCTCCGCCGCCGACAGCGCCGCTCGCACCGTCTCCACGTCACGCATCTCGCCGACGAGGATCACGTCGGGGTCCTGCCGCATGGCGGCGCGCAGCGCGACCGTGAAGTCCGCCGTGTCGTAGCCCACCTCGCGCTGGGACACGATCGCCTTCTTGTCCTTGTGCAGGATCTCGATCGGGTCCTCGATCGTGACGACGTTGACCTCCTTGTACGTGTTGATGAGGTCGACCATCGACGCGAGGGTCGTCGTCTTGCCCGAGCCCGTCGGGCCCGTGACGAGCACGAGGCCGCGCGGCTCGAGAGACAGCTCACCGAGGATCTCCGGCAGAGCGAGCTCCTCGAGCGTCTGCGCACCCATCGCGACCCGGCGGAAGACCAGGCCCAGCGTCCCGCGCGCCCGGAACGCGTTGACCCGGAACCGCCCGACGCCGGACAGCGAGTACGCGAAGTCCGCCTCGTTGGTCTCGCTGAATCGCTCGCGGAGCTCCGCGGGCAGCACCTCGGCCACCATGTTCTCGGTGTCCTCGGGACGCAGGTCCGGTACCTGGAGGCGGCGGAGCCGGCCGTCCACCCGCAGCCGGGGCGCTGACCCGACCTTGCAGTGCAGGTCGGAGCCCTTGCTACTCGCAAGAGCATGCAGGAGCGGGATGACGGACTGCGGACGATTCGGCTGCTCGGTCACCCTGGATTGATCGGGCGTCCGGGGGTCCGACTTGAGGCGGCTTGTCGCCCCGCCCGCAACAGCCCCGTCAGTCGCGGTTGACCTGCGCGCGCAGGACCGCGAGCTGCTGCTGGATGCGCACGTGCAGCTCGGCGGGCGCGGCGTCGCTGCACGATCGCCGGACCAGCTTCTTCAGGTGGTCGGACACGTCGTACTCGCTCAGGCACGGCTCGCAGTCCGCGAGGTGCTGGCGGATGCGGTCCCCCTCGACCTCGTCGATCTCGGCGTCGATGAACTCGAACAACCGGGCCAGCGCCTCCGAGCAGTCGACCGGTTCGTCCGCGTGACCGGCCACGTCCGCGTGGCTCACGACTCTCCCCCCTCCGGCGCGGCCGGCACGAGCCCGCGCTCGCGCGCGTACTCCGTCAACAGCTCGCGGAGCTGGTGGCGGCCCCGGTGGAGCCGGGACATGACCGTCCCGATCGGCGTGCCCATGATCTCCGCGATCTCCTTGTACGCGAACCCCTCGACGTCGGCGAGGTACACCGCGATGCGGAAGTCCGCCCCGATCGCCTGCAGCGCCTCCTTCACGTCGGAGTCCGGCAGGTTGTCGAGTGCCTCCGCCTCGGCCGACCGCAGGCCCGACGACGTGTGCGTCGCCGCGCGCGCCAGCTGCCAGTCCTCGATCTCCTCCGACCCGGACTGGATGGGCTCGCGCTGCTTCTTGCGGTAGGAGTTGATGAACGTGTTCGTCAGGATCCGGTACAGCCAGGCCTTCAGGTTCGTGCCCGGGCGGTACTGGTGGAAGGCCGCGAAGGCCTTGGCGACGGTCTCCTGGACCAGGTCCTCGGCATCGGCGGGGTTGCGCGTCATCCGCAGCGCGGCGGAGTACAGCTGGTCGACGTAGACCAGCGCCTCGCGCTCGAACCGCTCGGCCCGGTCCGCGGCGCCCTCGTCCGGGGCGCGGTTGGTGTCCTCACTCATCACCCACGAGCCTAGCGGCCGGTCGACGCAGGGCGTCGTCGGAGCGTCGGCGAGGGCGAGGGTCATGCACGTCACAACGCCTGCAGGCGTGCGGACCATTCCCGCCGCCGCCCGAGACGGCGCGCCTCCCCGGCCCCGGCGGCGCGCCGTCTCGGGCCTGCGCGGCGCGCACCCGCCGCGCACCCGCGCCGCACAGGTGCCGCCCAGCCGCGCCATCCACGTGCCCGCCGGCACCGCACGGACTAGCGTCGTACCAGCAGGCCGCCCGGACCCCGGAGCCGGCCCGGACAGGAGGAGACAGATGCTCACGCGCCGCGTCGCCCGACCCCTGCTCGCCAGTTGGTTCGTCGTCGAGGGCCTCGATGCCCTGCGCCACACCGACGAGCACACCGAGCGCCTCAAGGCCGCCTGGCGGCGGGTCGGAGCCCGCGTCGAGGCGCTGCCCGACGTCCCACCCGACGACACGCTCCGCACCCTGACGCGCGCCTTCGGCGCCGGGACCGCGCTCGCGGGCCTCATGCTCGCCACGAACCGCGCGCCGCGCCTCGCGTCCACCGCGCTCGCCCTGCTCACCATCCCGGTTGCGGTCATCGACGCGCCGACGCGCGACCGGACCAGCCGGGCCGGCACGGCACGGACCGGCGCCGGGACCACCCGCGACGACCACGCCTTCGTCCGCGACCTGAGCCTCATCGGGGGCGCGGTGCTCGCGGGCCTGGACCGCGAAGGCAACCCGAGCATCGGCTGGCGGGTCCGCAACGCCCGCGAGCGCGCCGCCACGGCGTGAGCGCGACCCGCGCGTCGGCCCACCCCGCCGCTAGCCTCGGGGCATGACGACGACCCCGGAGCTCTGGCCCGCACCGGTGGCCGACCACCCCCTCGACGCACGCGTCGACGTGCCGGGTTCCAAGTCGCTCACCAACCGCTACCTGGTCCTCGCGGCACTGGCCGACGGCGTCGGGCACGTGCGCGGTGCGCTCGCGTCGCGGGACACCCTGCTCATGGCGGACGCGCTCGAGGCACTGGGCGCCGTCGTCCACCGCGACGGCACCGACTGGACCGTGACGCCCCTGCCCGTCCCCGCCCCCTCGGGCGACCCCGTGGACGTCGAGTGCGGCCTCGCGGGCACGGTCATGCGCTTCCTGCCCGCCGTCGCCGCGCTCCAGAGCCGACCCGTGCGCTTCGACGGCGACCCGGAAGCCCGGGTGCGTCCCATGGGCCCGGTGCTCGGCGCGCTCCGGGACCTCGGGGCACGGGTCGACGACGACGGGCGCGGCACCCTGCCCGTCACGCTCACCGGCCCGGCGCGCCTCATCGGCGGGCCCGTGGACGTCGACGCCAGCGGCTCGTCGCAGTTCGTGTCCGGGCTGCTGCTCGCGGCCTCCCGGTACGAGGCCGGACTGCTGCTCCGGCACACCGGCCCCAGCCTGCCGAGCCTGCCGCACATCCAGATGACCGTGGAGGTCCTACGGGACGCGGGCGTGACCGTCGACGACTCGCGGCCATACATCTGGGAGGTCGCGCCCGGTCCGATCCGCGCCCGCGACGTCCGCGTCGAGCCGGACCTGTCGAACGCCGCGCCGTTCCTGTGCGCCGCCCTCGTGGCCGGCGGCACCGTGCGCGTGCCCGGCTGGCCCGAGCGCACCACCCAGCCCGGCGCGCTCCTGCCCGACCTGCTGACCGCGATGGGCGGCACCGCCCGCCGCGAGGGCGACGAGCTCGCCGTGTCCGGGACCGGCGAGGTGCACGGCGTCGACGTCGACCTGCGGGAGGCCGGCGAGCTCGCCCCGACCATCGCCGCGCTCGCCGTGCTCGCCGACTCCCCCACCCGCCTGCGCGGCATCGGGCACATCCGCGGCCACGAGACGGACCGGCTCGCCGCCCTCGCGACCGAGATCACCCGCCTCGGCGGGCAGGCCGAGCAGACGCACGACGGCCTCGTCATCACCCCCCGGCCCCTGCGCGGCGGCGTCTGGCAGAGCTACCGCGACCACCGGATGGCGACCGCCGGCGCGCTCGTCGGGCTGCGGGTGCCAGGCGTCGAGGTCGTCGACGTCGCCACGACCCGCAAGACGCTCCCGGACTTCGTGGGCATGTGGACGGACATGCTCCGCCGATGACCAGACGGGTGGACGGGCGCGCAGACGCGGAGGCCGCGGTCCGCGTGCGCCCGAACCGCCGGGGCTCACGCCCCCGCACCAAGCTGCGCCCCCAGCACGCCGACGCCGAGCGCGGACTCGTCACCGGCGTCGACCGCGGCCGGTACGCCGTCCTCGTCGCGCCGGACACGCCACAGGAGCGCGCCGTCGTCGGCGTGCGCGCCCGGGAGCTGCGCGACCGCGTGGTGTGCGGTGACCTCGTCGACGTCGTCGGCGACACGTCGGGCTCGGCAGGCTCGCTCGCGCGCATCGTGCGCGTCACCGAGCGCACGACCGTGCTGCGCCGCACCGCGGACGACACGGACCCGGTCGAGCGGGTCATCGTGGCGAACGCCGACCAGCTGGTCGTCGTGACCGCCCTCGCGGACCCCGAGCCGCGGACCCGCATGATCGACCGCTGCGTCGTCGCCGCCTACGACGCCGGCATGGACGTCCTGCTGTGCCTGACCAAGGCGGACCTCGCCGACGCCGGACCGCTGCGCGAGGCCTACGAGCCCCTCGGCGTGGCCGTGGTCGTCACGGCCATGGCCCCCGGCCACGCCGGCGCGCACACGATCGACGGTCTCGACCGCGTCCGCCACGCCCTGTCCGGCCGGGTGTCCGTGCTCGTCGGACACTCCGGGGTCGGCAAGTCCACGCTCGTCAACGCCCTGGTCCCCCACGCGCTGCGCGCGACCGGCGGGGTCAACGTCGTCACCGGGCGGGGCCGGCACACGTCGTCGTCCGCGGTGGTCCTGCGCCTGCCCGAGCAGGACGGGTGGGTCATCGACACCCCCGGGGTCCGGTCGTTCGGGCTCGCGCACGTCGAACCGCAGACCGTGCTCGCCGCGTTCGCGGACCTCTCGGAGGTCTCGCAGGAGCGCTGCCCCCGCGGGTGCACGCACGCCGGCGACGCACCCGACTGCGCGCTCGACGAGTGGGTCGCCGAGGCCGCCGAGGACGCGCCCGAGCACGAGCGCCGCGCCGTCCGACTCGACTCGCTGCGCCGTCTCCTGGCCGCCCGGGCCGGCGACGCTCGCGTCGACTGACACCACCCGTCACACGCCCGTCACACGCCCGCCGTGCGCCCACCGTGCACCCGCCGTGCGCACGCCCGGCGCCCCGGGCGCTACGGTCTGACCATGCGGTACGACGACGACCTACGCCTGGCGCACGTGATCGCCGACCAGGTGGACGCGGTGACGATGTCCCGCTTCAAGGCCCAGGACCTGCGGGTCGAGACCAAGCCCGACGACACCCCCGTCACCGACGCCGACCGGCAGGCCGAGGAGATCGTGCGCGCGCAGCTCGGTCGCACCCGGCCGCGTGACGCGGTCGCCGGCGAGGAGCTGCCCGACACCGGCCACGGCCCGCGCCAGTGGGTGATCGACCCGATCGACGGCACCAAGAACTTCGTCCGCGGCGTCCCCGTCTGGGCGACCCTCATCGGCCTCATCGACAACGGCGAGGTCGTCCTCGGCATCGTCAGCGCGCCCGCGCTCGGCCGGCGCTGGTGGGCCGCCGTCGGCTCGGGCGCCTGGACCGGGCGGTCCCTCTCGCAGGCCACGCGGCTGCACGTCTCGGGCGTCGCGGACCTCGAGGACGCGTCGCTGTCGTACTCGAGCCTGTCCGGCTGGGAGGAGCACGGACGCCTCGACGGGTTCCTCGACCTCACGCGCACCGTGTGGCGCACCCGCGCCTACGGCGACTTCTGGTCGTACGTCCTGGTCGCCGAGGGCGCCGTGGACATCGCGTGCGAGCCCGAGCTCGCGCTGCACGACATGGCGGCGCTCGTCCCGATCGTCACGGAGGCCGGCGGGCGGTTCACGTCCGTGCACGGCGTGCCGGGGCCCTTCGGCGGCTCGGCACTGGCGACGAACGGCCTGCTGCACGACCAGGTGCGCGCGTTCCTCGACCCCTTCGACGACGCGGACTGAGCCCCGCCCCACCCCGACGCCACAGCGGTGCTGACATGCTCGAGCCCGCACCACTCAGGCACGTGGCCGCACGTCGGTACCCCGGCGGGCGCGAGCGAGGTGGGTGCGGACCCGTGGCGTCGTGCCGCTGCGGTCAGCGGGCCGTGAGATGACCCAGCTCGCTCGCGTCGTACCAGAGCAGGTCACGCTCGGCCAGTCGCTCGGCGGCCTCGTCGTCACCGCCGAGCGTCGCAGCGACGTCGGCCTCCGCCGCCTTCTCGTCGACGTGCGCGCACGCGACGTCGTCCCACCCGATCGTCGTGGTGAGGCGGACGACGGACGGCGCATGCGACTCCTCGACCGAGTCCACCACCGCCTCCGGGACGTCCGCGGTGATGACGACCCGGCGGGGCGGCACCCCGGCGCCGAGGCGCTCCAGGCTGTCGTCCGCGGCGAGGAGCTGCGCGGCGTACTCCAGACCCTCCTCGTCCTCGTCCGGGAGGGCCGCCCGCAGGGCGGGCGTGACCGCGTGCACGAGCCGCGGCGCCAGGCCATGGCGCTGGTCGAGCTCGGCGAACGACGACGGCAGGTAGATCCGCATGGCGCTCAGTGTGCCCCCGCCACGACCTCCAGGGACAGCAGCTCGGTGGCGAGCCCCGCGATCGCCCGCCGAACCGGCGACGACGGCGCGTGCTCCGCGAGCGTGAGCGCCCGTAGCAGCGCGCCGTCACAGGCCGGCTGGTCCTCCACCACGACCCGCGCGTCGGTGCCCGCGTAGCGGCGCAGCGCCTCGCGGACGGCGTCGCGCGGGTGCGACCCGCTGGCCGAGGCGCGCACCCGGTTCACGACGACGAGGCGCGTACCGCGCAGGCCCAGCTCGGACAGGTCCGCGATGCCGCGGACCAGCCGCTGCATCCCCACGGGGTCCCCCGCGCCGACGACCACGACGACGTCCGCCGCCCCGAGCGCCGAGAGGGTCGCGGCGTTGCGGCGCGGCGCGCGCGTGTCGTAGCTCAGGGCCTCGTCCTCCTCGAGGCAGAACCCGCAGTCCACGACCGTCCAGGCGGCGAGGCCACGGGCGGCGGCCCACACCGCCTCGAGGCTGGCGGCCGGGAGCTCGGGCCACCGGCTCGCCCGGCTCATGCCCGTCAGCACCCGCAGGCCGCCCGGCAGCATCGGGCTCAGCGCGGCCAGCGCGACCGGATCGAGACGGCCGGTCCCGCCGGCCCGCGCGGCGGCCGCGATACCGGGCGCCTCGTCGAGGAGGCCCAGGTGCTGGGCGACGGTGCCGCCGTAGGTGTCCGCGTCGACGAGCAGGGTGGACCAGCGACGGTCCGCGAGCTCGGCGAGCTCCGCTGCGAGGTTGACGGCCAGCGTCGTGCGACCGGGAGCGCCCGTAGGGCCCCACACCGCCACGACCCGGCCGGTCGGTGCCGACGCCGGCGCGGGCGCCCGGGTCGACGTCCCGGGGACTGGGACCGGTCGAGCGCCGTCGGGAGCGTGGCGGCCGCCGTCGCGCCGGCGCGTGAGGAGCTCGCGGACCGCCGTCGGGACCGTCAGCGCCGGGTCACCCGGGGGCACGACGGCGTCGGCGTCGAGCGCCTCCGCCCGCGCCACGCTCCAACCCTCGGCCGGGACGACGAGGGTTCGCGCCCCGCACGCCCGCAGATCCTGGACGGCGTCGCGGTCCAGCCCGGGCAGGTCGGTCGACAGGACCACGACCGAGCCCGCGCCGCCCGCCGCCGCGGCGAGCACCTCCGGGAGATCTGCGCAGCGCCGCGTCATCTCGAGCAGCGGGTCGGCGTCGATGCCGCGGGCCGCGGCGGCCTCCGCGGGGCCGCGCAGCGCGCACAGCACGCCGGTTCGTGCGCTCATCGGCGCGGTCCCGGGACCGGCACGATCTCGACCGCGCCGTCCGCGGCCAGGGCGGCCAGGACGGCAGGGAGCTCGTCCACCGGCACGAGCACGTGCACCGTGATCGACGAGCCGACGGAGAAGCTGCCGGACGGCTCGCTCACCTCGGCGACGATGAGGCCGGACGCGAGCTGCACGGGCAGGATGCCCCCTGCCTCGGCGGCGCCGGGGACCGCCGCCGCGTCGGCAGCGGCCGCGTCGACGACGCGGGTCCCGCGGTCGTCGACGTCGGGGACGAACCACAGGTCGACCGTGCCGCCCTCGAGCACCCCGCTCGACAGGGTGCCACGCGGGGTGATGGCGACAGGGCGCAGCCCCAGGTCCGCCGCCGGCGCCGTCGCCGACACGGGCACCAGCTCGCCCGACGCGACGGTGCGGGTCACGACGAGGCCGTCCGGGAACGGCTGGTCCGCGCGCAGGTAGCTCTCCGCGCTGCCACCGAGACGGACCTCCTGGACCATCAGGCCCTCCGTCGTGAGCGGGTCGCC
The DNA here is from genome assembly GCA_023428465.1 of Actinomycetes bacterium. Classification (GTDB taxonomy): domain Bacteria; phylum Actinomycetota; class Actinomycetes; order Actinomycetales; family Cellulomonadaceae; genus Actinotalea. The sequence goes on along the minus strand of JAEYXM010000216.1, from coordinate 11,555 downwards.
CGGGACGAGCGGACCACTCGCCGCGTAGACGGGCACGGTCCGCGCAGCGGCCGAGAACGCGGTCGCCCCCACGGCCACCGACGCCGCCACGAGGCCGATCCCGACGAGGAACCTCGTGTCCCGCCACCCCGGGCGGCGCAACCGTGCCGCGGGTGGGCTCGCGGGTCCGAGCGCATGGGTGGTCACGGGTCCCCCTGGTTCTCCGGCCCGCCGAGAGGCGGGCGATCTGGTGCAGCCCGCCGGCAGGCGGGCGATCTGGTGCAGCCCGCCGGCAGGCGGGCGATGCGTACGACCCGCGGGACGCAGGGCGTTGCGCGCCCATCATGCCCGTTGTGCGCCCTTTTGGGTGGAGTCTGTGCATATCGTGATCGCGCCGGACGGCCGTGCCAGACTTCATCCCATGGCGCAGCGCTTCCTCACCCTGGCGGACGTCACGGAGATCCTGAACATCTCGAGCCAGCAGGCATACGCCCTCGTCCGTAGCGGCGAGCTGCCCGCCATCCAGATCGGCGGGGTCGGCAAGGCCGGGCAGTGGCGCGTCGAGGCCGCCCAGCTCGAGGCCTACATCGAGCGCATGTACGCCCAGACCCGCGCCCGCATCGAGGCCGGCGCCTCAGAGGGCGCTCACCAGTAGCAGCTCGCCCACGGGCACGGCCCGCCGCTCCCCGGTCGGCCGCCTCGAGTCCGCGTGGACGAGCGTGACGTCCACGTGGTCGGCTGCCACGCCGTCGAGCCGGCCCACCACCTCCCCGCCCGAGGTCAGCACCCGCACGACGGTGCGGTCGCGGGCGACGGCGCGCAGGGCGTGACCCAGCGGAAGGCGACTCAGGACGCCGACCTGGGGCGGCGCCGCCACGTCCACGAGCCCCGCCGCGACAGCGACGGCCGCCAGCGGCACGAGGTGCTCGCGCCCGTCGTCGGCCAGCAGGGCCCAGGCGGGCCCGACCTCGTCCAGGACGCCGCCCACCGTCGTCCCGCCCCGGAGCTGAAGGCGCAGGGCGCGCCCCTGCGACGCCCTGAACCGGTCGATCAGGTGGACGGCTGAACGCTCGGCACGAGTCAGGTCGGCCACCACGGCGGACCGCTCACGCTGGTCGACCGCGTCGAGCTGGAGCTCCAGGTCCGCGAAGAGGGCCGCCCACCGCATGGGCCCACGGTAGGCACACGTCGTCCACTGTGTCCGGTTTGTCCACAGAATGGCCATCGTGTGGACACAACGTCCTGCAGCCAGCATTATCAACCGATATCAATCGACATCGTTTGAGGGGGATCCATGGCGGACGACATCTACGGGGGACCGGCCGCGCTGGCCCGCGCCGTACTCACCACGGTGGTCACGAGTGCGGCGGCGTGCGGGCTGGCGGTCGTCGCCGGGCGAACCGCGCCCGACCTGTCGGCCCCCGGTGACCGCGCCCTCGAAGCCGCGGTGGCGCTCGTCGCCACGGCCGCCGGTGCCGTCGCCCTGGGCGTGGTCGCCGCGGGGTGCCTCCTCACCGCCGTCGGCCTGCTCGCGCGCCTCGCCGGGCACTCCCTCGAACGACTCGAGGCCGCCGCCCGCCGGATCACCCCGTTCGCACTGCGACGCGTCATCGCCGTCGGTGTCGGAGCAGGCATCGTCGCGGCGGTTGCCGCGCCGGCCTCCGCCACAGACCGTGACGTGCCAGGACCCGCGGCGCCTGACGGGGCCACGACCGTGGCCGTGGTGACCACCTCGGACCTCGGCTGGCAGATCACCTCACCCGCGCCCACCGCACCACTCCAGGGAGCGCCCGACGGCGCGGTCCCCACCCCCTCCGACGTCGCGACACCCGGAGCCACGGCCGAGGCGCCGCCGGCGGTCGTCCCGGGCGAGGACAGCACCCCCGCCGACACGTCCGGCGACGCCACCCGTGACGCTGCGGCCGACGCCACCGACACCCCTGGGGTCACGGACGGCTCGAGCAGCCCCGGCGACCCGGCGGGAGGCATCGACCTCGACACCCATGCCGGAGGCGCGCCCGGGCCCGTCGGCGCCTCCCCCGACGCCCCGGCCGGCGAGTCCGCCACCACCGTGACCGTGCGCCAGGGCGACAGCCTCTGGGCGATCGCCGCGGCCCACCTGCCCGAGGGCGCGAGCGACTCCGCCGTCGCCGACGCCTGGCCGCAGTGGTATGCCGCGAACCGGGACGTCATCGGCGCAGATCCAGATCTGATCCATCCCGGTCAGGTTCTCGTCGTGCCCGCGAGCGCCGCTGTGGCGGAGGTGACCGCGTGAGCTCCGTCGCCGTCGCCCCGCGCCCTGCCGCTGCGCCCCGAAGCGCCGCGAGCCGGCGGACCACCCGGGCCCCGAGACTCCTCCTGCCGCCCAGGACGGAGGAGCCGGGCGTCGTCGCGACGTCGAGCCTGCCTGACGCGCCCCCGGTGCGGTCGGTCCTCGCCCCGGTGACGGAGTCGGCGTGGGCGGTCGCTGCGCGCCGGCCCGGCGAGCCACCGGCGCAGGAGCTGCCTGACCCGGTGCGCCTGTGCGGGGCCGTCGTGATCGCCGCCGTGGAGGCGCTGCGCAGCACGCGTCCGATCGCCCAGCTCGCGCGGTGGGTCAGCCCGGCGGTCTTCGAGACCCTGTCCCGAGCCATCAGGCCCGCGCCCGTCGGCGGCCCGCGCGGGGTCCTCGTCCGCGGCCTGCGCGTCTGCCGGATCAGCCCCACCGTCGCGGAGGGCACGGCCGTGGTCTACGACGGCACGCGCGTACGCGCCGCAGCAGTGCGGTTCGAGGTGCACCGCGGGAGCTGGCGGGCGACGGTGCTGCAGATCGGCTGACCGTCACCGGCACGGAGCCGGAACGACCGAGGGCCGGGTGGTCTCCCACCCGGCCCTCTCGTCGTCACTCCTCGTTCTTGCCGTGGCAGACCTTGTACTTCTTTCCCGACCCGCACGGGCAGGCCGAGTTGCGCGGTGTACCCGGGAACGTCTGGCCGTCCTTCTCGGCAGCCACCGCACCGCCGCTGCCCGCGACACCCGCCCCGGGCTTCGCGTCGCCGTCGATGCTCGGCGCCGAGTACTGCAGGGGAACCCTGCGCTCGGGACCGTCGAGGCCCTTGGCGATGAGCGTCGGCACCGCGGGACGCGCCGGCGCGCCCGGGGCCGCAGGCGCGACCGGAGCGACCGGAGCGACCGCCGGGGCCTCCTTGGCGGCCTTGGCCCTGACGCGCTTACCCCCGGCGTCCGCGACCGTCCCGGCGTCGGCGGCGCCGTCAGCCGGCGCGCCGGCGCCCGTCGGAGCCTGGCCGCCCACGCCGGCCGCCTGGGCGTCCTCCGGCTGCGCGACCTTCACCTCGAGGTTGTACAGGAAGCTGACCGAGTCCTCCTTGATGCCATCCATCATCGCGTTGAACAGCTGGAAGCCCTCGCGCTGGTATTCCACGAGCGGGTCACGCTGCGCCATCGCGCGCAGCCCGATGCCGTCCTTGAGGTAGTCCATCTCGTACAGGTGCTCGCGCCACTTGCGGTCCAGGACGGAGAGCACGACGCGCCGTTCGAGCTGGCGCACGTTCTCCTCGCCCAACTCCTCCTCGCGACGCGCGTAGGCGTGGCGGGCGTCGGACAGGAGCTCCTCGGTGAGCAGCTCGCGGGACAGGCGCGTGGCGCCGCCGGCCTCCTCGACGACCTCGTCCGGCGTGATGGAGACCGGGAAGACGAGCTTGAGCGCTGTCCAGAGCTGGTCGAGGTCCCAGTCCTCGGGTGTGCGCTCGGCCGTCGCCTCCATGACGTAGCTCGTCACCACGTCGGAGATGAAGTGCTGGATCTGCTCGTGCAGGTCCTCGCCCTCGAGAACGCGCCGCCGCTCGGTGTAGATGACCTCGCGCTGACGGGACATCACGTCGTCGTACTTCAGGACGTTCTTGCGGATCTCGAAGTTGCGTCCCTCGACCTGCGTCTGAGCGCTCTGGATGCTCTTCGTGACGATCTTCGACTCGAGGGGCAGGTCGTCGGGGAACGCGCTGCGGTTCATCAGCGACTCGGCCATGCCGGAGTTGAACAGGCGCATCAGGTCGTCCTGCATCGACAGGTAGAACCGGGACTCGCCCGGGTCGCCCTGACGGCCCGACCGGCCGCGCAGCTGGTTGTCGATGCGGCGCGACTCGTGCCGCTCCGTGCCCAGCACGTAGAGACCACCGAGCTCGACGACCTCGTCGTGCTCCGCCGCCGACGCCTCACGCGCCTTCGCCAGGGCCTCGGGCCACGCGGCCTCGTACTCCTCCGGGCTCTCCGCCGGGTCGAGACCGCGCTCGGCGAGTGCCTGCACGGCCATGAACTCGGCGTTGCCGCCCAGCATGATGTCGGTACCGCGGCCGGCCATGTTGGTCGCGACGGTCACGGCGCCCTTGCGGCCCGCCTGGGCGACGATAGACGCCTCACGCGCGTGCTGCTTGGCGTTCAGCACCTCGTGGGGGACGCCCATCCGGCGCAGCATCTGGGAGAGCATCTCGGACTTCTCCACGCTCACGGTGCCGACGAGAACCGGCTGCCCGACGGCGTGCCGCTCGACGATGTCGTCGACGACCGCCTTGAACTTGGCCTCCTCGTTCTTGTAGACGAGGTCGGACTGGTCCTTGCGGATCATCGGCTTGTTCGTGGGGATGGGCACGACGCCGAGCTTGTACGTGCTCATGAACTCGGCCGCCTCGGTCGAGGCGGTACCCGTCATGCCAGAGAGCTTGGAGTACAGGCGGAAGTAGTTCTGGAGCGTGATCGTGGCGAGCGTCTGGTTCTCCGCCTTGATCGTCACGCCCTCCTTGGCCTCGATGGCCTGGTGCATGCCCTCGTTGTAGCGGCGGCCCGGCAGCATGCGGCCGGTGTGCTCGTCGACGATGAGGACCTCCCCCGACATGACCACGTAGTCCTTGTCGCGGGTGTAGAGCTCCTTCGCGCGCAGCGCGTTGTTGAGGAAGCCGATGAGCGGGGTGTTCAGCGACTCGTACAGGTTCTCGATGCCGAGGTAGTCCTCGACCTTCTCGATGCCCGACTCCAGCACGCCGACGGTGCGCTTCTTCTCGTCGACCTCGTAGTCGGTGTCGCGGTGGAGCCGCTGCACGACCTTCGCGAACTCGGTGTACCACTTGTTCACGTCGCCCGACGCGGGGCCGGAGATGATCAGCGGGGTCCGCGCCTCGTCGATGAGGATCGAGTCCACCTCGTCGACGATCGCGAAGTTGTGGCCGCGCTGGACGAGCTCCTCCGGGCGCCACGCCATGTTGTCGCGCAGGTAGTCGAAGCCGAACTCGTTGTTCGTCCCGTACGTGATGTCGGCCTCGTACTGCTTGCGGCGCTCCTCCGGCTTCTGACCGTTGACGATGCAGCCGGTCGTCATGCCGAGGAACCGGAAGACTCGACCCATGAGGTCGCTCTGGTAGCTGGCGAGGTAGTCGTTCACGGTGACGACGTGCACGCCCTTGCCCGTGAGCGCGTTGAGGTACGCGGGAGCCGTCGCGACGAGCGTCTTGCCCTCACCGGTCTTCATCTCGGCGATGTTCCCGAGGTGCAGCGCACCACCGCCCATGAGCTGGACGTCGAAGTGCCGCTGGCCCAGCGTGCGGCTGGCAGCCTCGCGAACCGCCGCGAACGCCTCCGGGAGCAGGTCGTCGAGCGTCTCGCCGTCGGCCAGCCGCGCCTTGAAGCGGTCGGTCTCCTCGCGCAGCTCGGCATCCGTCAGCGAACGGAAGCTCTCCTCGAGGGCGTTGACCTGGTCGGCGAGGTTGGCGAGCTTCTTGACGATTCGGCCCTCACCGATGCGGAGGACTCTGTCGAGGATCGAAGACACGCGCTGCTCCCACTCATCTGGTACCCGCGCCGGACGGCGTCGGGCCGGGCCTCGAGCGCGCGCGACGGTGCGGCGCACGCAGGCCACGGACCATCGTAGGCGAGGCCGCGCCCCGTCCGCGGTGTGCGTTCGCCCTCGGCCGAGCGGGTGAACGCCTCACCGGGCGCGGACGGCCGCGTCCAGGTCCGCCACGAGGTCGCCGAACGCCGCGCCGGCGACGGTGACCTCGTCGAGACCCAGCCAGTCCCGGAGCAGCGACAGCTCGTCCGCGAGCTCCGGCACCGTCTCCCCGGGCGCACCGGGCTCGAGGTGGGCCGCCTGGACCAGCAGCCGCCCCGCCGCCCGGTCCGCCTTGAGGTCGACACGTGCGACCACCTGCTCGCCCAGCAGGAACGGCAGCACGTAGTAGCCGTGCACGCGTTTGTGGGCGGGGGTGTAGATCTCGATGCGGTACCGGAGGCCGAAGAGCTCCTCGAGCCGGCGCCGCTCGAACACGAGCGGGTCGAACGGGCTCAGGAGCGCACGCCCGGTCGCGCGGCGCGGCAGCGTGGCGTCGCGGTGCAGGTAGACGGGCCGCCGCTCCCAGCCGCGCACGCGCACAGGCTCGAGGACCCCGGCGTCCACGAGCTCGCGGACCGCGGTGCGCGTCCGGACCGTCTTGAGGCGGAAGTAGTCGCCGAAGCACTCCGCGGTCCCGATGCCGTGCGCCCGCGCCCCGATCTCGACGAGGGCGCGGACGGCGTCGGCCTCCGCGGGCTCCGGCAGCGCGAGCGCGTCCGCCGGCAGCACCCGCTCCGTCAGGTCGTAGCAGCGCTCAAAGGCGGCGTTGCGGCGGGCTGAGGTGATCTCCCCGGTGAAGAACAGGAACTCGAGCACGCGCTTGGCGATGGTCCAGTTCCAGCCCCAGCCGGTGTGCACGCGCGGGTGCTCGGCCTCGTACTCCGCGTGCGCCTCGCGCGCCGTCACAGGACCCCGCTCGCGGACGAGCGCGCGGATCTCCTCGACGATCGGGGCGTGCTTCAGGGGCACCTCGGCGATGCTCCCCCACGCCTGCTCGCGGTAGGCCCGCTGGCGCCACCCGAGCAGCCGGTACGTCGCGGGCGGCACGAAGGACGCCTCATGTGCCCACGTCTCGACCAGGCGCCGCGGCGGGCGTCCCGCCGCACGGTCCACCAGCCCGACGTCGTACGGCCCGAGGCGCGAGTAGGCCGGCATGAGGTGGGCGCGGGCGAGCACGTTCACCGAGTCGATCTGGATCACGCCGAGCCGGTCGACGACCTGCCCGAACGCGCGCATGCCGCCCGCCCCCTCACGCCGCCGCCGGTCGAGTCCCTGCGCACGCAGCGCCACACGACGTGCCTGCGACAGGCTCAGCTCCTCGACCACGCGCCCATCCTCGCGCCGCCCACCGACACCCGAGTCCACGAGCTCGATGGTCGACGCGGAGATCGGTGGGCTGCGTCACGCGATCTGGACGCAACCCACCGATCTCGCGGGCGGTGGGAGGTGTGGGCGGGGTCCGGAATCCCGAGGCCGAGCCGGGCGGTCAGACCGCCTGGGCCGTGGGGGCGCTCACCGGGCTGTCGAGGCGGATGACGCCGTAGCTCCAGCCGCGGCGCCGGTACGCGACCGACGGCAACGACGTCTCGGCGTCGATGAAGAGGAAGAAGTCGTGCCCCACCATCTCCATCTCGTAGAGGGCGTCGTCCAGGGTCATCGGCTGCGCGCTGTGCACCTTCTCGCGGATGACGATCGGCGAGTCCCCGAGCGCGCGCTCGACCGAGCCGTCCGGCCCGACGACCGCCTCGGCCACGCCGTCGTCGCTGCCGACGGGGGCCTCCTCCGTGTGGACCTCGACAGGCGCGAGGTCGGCGCCCTTGTGGTGGTCCTTGCGGCGGTCGCGCGCGCGGCGCAGCCGCTCCATGAGCTTGGTGGTCGCGATGTCGAGGGCCGCGTACGGGTCGTCGGCGTTGGCCTCGGCGCGGATCACCGGGCCCTTCCCGCGGACGGTCAGCTCCACGCGTTCGCTGATCTCGGACAGTCGGGGGTTGCGCTCGTGGGTGACCTCCACGTCGATGCGCTGGGCACGCGGCGCGAGCTGGGCGACCTTGGCGAGCTTGTCCTCGACGTGCCGGCGGAACCGGTCGGGAACCTCGGCGTGACGTCCGACGACGACGATCTCCATGGCTGAACCTCCAATGGAAGGGACGGGTGGCCCGTCCGGGCGGGAGCTGGTCACATCACAGGAGTGATGTCGAGCACCACCTCCTCCCGCGGGACGCCGCACCCGGCGTGCCCGCCGAGCCCGTGGCCCGGCCGCACCCGAGGTACAGCTCCATGCACCGACCGTAACCTGCGAATCCACCGGCGGGAAGTCGTCGGGGCAGGCGTGGCGCACGTTCACCCGCGAGCGAACCGCCCGCTCGTTCGCAGCGCCCCGGACACTCACCCGCCCCGGGCCCTTCGCCGTGGCGGGACGTCCGGCGCCGGCTACGCCAGGCGCAGCTCGGCGACGTCGGAGGCGGGCGTCAGCGCGAGGTCCGCCGAGGCGCCGGCAGCACTCACGCGGTAGTCGCCGAGCCAGCCGTGCACCTGGACGCGACCGGCCTCGTCGGTGCGGAACGTCGTCGGCTCGAGCCACCACTGGCCCTTGATGAGCGCCTTGAGCGCATGGAACGAGGGCTTGGGCGAGCCGTCGCGGCGGATGAACCCGCCGGGTGCGCCGAGCCACATGCCGTCGTCGGCCAGGCCCCAGTAGGTGATCGCCTGGACCGCGGGATGCGAGACGAGAGTGCGGTAGTGGCGGACCATCTCGTCGGCCTGGCGGGCCTCGCCCTCGGGCGTCGAGGGCCAGTCGGGGATCTGGTAGTCGTTCAGGTCCTCGATCTCCGGCGGCATGAGGTGGCCCGACAGCAGGGTCGACTCCGTGAAGTGGATCGGCAGCCCGTAGCGGGAGAAGCGCTCGAGGATGGCGAGCGTCTTCTCCTCGCCCCAGTAGCCCTGGTGCATGTGGCTCTGCAGACCGAGGACGTCGATCTCGATGCCGGCCTCGAGCACACCCTCGATGAGGCACTCGTACGCGGTCGACATGTCGAAGTCGTTGAGCAGGAGCTGCACGCGCGGGTTCGCGGCCCGGGCCTCCTCGAAGGCCATCCGGATCATCTCGATGCGGCCCTTCTCACGGGCCAGGGGCGTGATGCCGTTCTCGCCGTTGGCGAAGACGGGCATGATCACGACCTCGTTGATGGCGTCCCAGGTGTCGACGAGGCCCGCGAAGTCGGACACGTCGCGGCGGATGCGCTCGCGCTGGAGCTGCTCGACCTCCGACGTCGGCAGGCCGAGGAGCCAGCTCGGCTGGACGGTGTGCCACACCAGCGGGTGGCCCTTGACCTCGACGCCGCGGTCGCGGAACCACTGCGCGGTCCGGCGCAGCGGCTCGGTGTAGGGCGCACCGCGCGTCGGCTCGAACCGACCCCAGTAGAACGGCAGGGTCGCCACGTTGAACAGCTCGAGCCACTGGTCGGCGAGCTGCTCGAGACCACCGCGGGACGCGCCGCCGAAGGTCTCCACATCGTCGGCCGGGAGCGCGGTGCCGCTGTTGGCGAGCGGGATGAGGTCGAAGCCGATGTTGCCGAACCCGAACGCGTGCCGCGTCTGCTCGACGAGGACGTCGGTGTCCACGAGAGGGTTGCCGTCCGCGCCCAGGACCGTCACGGTGGCACCGCCGGTGCGGTGGGCCATCGTGAGGTCGGGCGTGTACGTCGTGGGCGGGAACGGGCGCATCGAAACCTCCTGGGGAACGTGACGGGCCCTAGCCTGACACCCCCGACCCGTCCGGGCCCAACGCGTCCGGCGTGTCGCATCGAATCGGTTCGAGTCCACGGGTGGCAGCGCCCGCCACCGGGGTCCGGTCCGCGGAGGGCCCCGGCGTCGCCGCGAGGACCACGGCGCCCAGCACGAGCCCTCCCGCACGCTCGAGGACGCGCGTGCAGGCGGCGAGCGTCGCACCGGTCGTGACGACGTCGTCCACCAGCAGGTGGAGCCGGCCACGCACATCGCGACGCACCTCGAAGCCCGTCGCGTTCCGGGCCCTGGCCCGCGCCCCGAGCCCCACCTGGTCCACGGCCGCGCCCCGCCGCAGCACACCCGAGCGCTCGGCCGGCACACCGCCGTCCCGGAGCCCGTCAGCAACCGCGTCGGCCAAGCCCGCCACGAGGTCCGCGCCCCGCCGTCGGCGCGCGCGCGACGTCGTCGGGACGGGCACGACGTCGAGGGCCGTCAGGCCCGGCCCGCCCAGCAGGCCGCCCACCTCCACACCCGCGCGACGGGCCGCAGCCGTGACCGGGCGGGTCAGGTCCACCCGGCCGCGGTCCTTCCACGCGACGACGAACCCGCGGACCGGGCCCGTGTACGCCGCCACGGCCCACACGGGCATCGGCGACACCCCGTCCATGCGGTCCAGCCGGGGCACGTCCTCCTCGCAGCGCCGCACCGGGCCCGCGAGGCTCCGCAGGCACGCATCGCACCACGGCTCGTCGAGGAGCCCGCACCCGGGGCACTCCACCGGCACGACGAGGCGCGCCAGGTCCCGCGCCGCCCGCCCCACCCGCGCGGCGGCGCCCCACGCTCCCCCACCGGACACCGGCCCAGCCTGCCCGACGTCGCCCACCCGGCGTCCGTCGTCCACACCCCGGCCCGACCCACGACGGCGAGCCGGGCCCGCGACCTACCCGGGGAAGGCGGGGTCGCGCACGCCCTCGACGACGGCCGTCCAGGTGCTCGCCTGGTTCCACCGCAGGACGCCGTCCGCCCCGAGGAGGTAGATGCGGTCGGGCGACGCGGCGATGTCGACCGCGCCGGCCTGCGGCGCCCGCGCCGAGCTGGCACCGCCGAGCGGCACGAGGTACGCCGTCGGGCCGTCGGCGTTCGGCACCGAGCCGAGGACGGCGAGCGTGACCTCGTCGTACCAGGAGACCTCACGGACGTCGTTCAGGGCGGCTCCGACGACGATGCGCTCCCGGCCGAGGGCCTGCGGCCGACCGCGGGTGTCCCGCTGCACGGCAGCCACCTCGATCACCGACGGGCCCTCCGCGCTCTGGTACGCGACCGCGATGCGCGCGCCGTCCCGCGAGACGCGCACGGACCGCACCTCGCGGCCCGCGAGCCACGCCGCGGGCACCACGACGACGTCGCCGGTCGGCGAGACCGCGGTCAGCTCACCGGCCGTCACGTGCTCGGCCGTCCAGATCCAGCCGTCGCGGTCGACCGACGGCGGGAGCAGGGCGGTGCCCTCCAGGAGCACCTCGGGCGCGGCCGCCTCCGCGGGCAGCAGCACGAGGCGCCGCCCGGCGTCGAGCAGCACCCGGATCTCTCCGTCGAGGCTGATCGCCGGGCGGCTCGCGACGATGCCCTCCAGAGACGCGACGTCGGCGAGGGGCACGACCGTGCCGTCCTCCACCTCGGCCAGGACCGTCTCGCCCTCCTCCTCGCCGTCGGCGAGCACGAACGGGCCGCTGTCCGGGGCCGGGTCGATCCGGGGGGTGAGGCGCTCGGTCGGCTCCCACGGCCACCCGTTGAACCGCACCGAGATGTCGCCTTCGACGGCGGTGGCGCCGGCGAGCGTCGCCTCGAGCTGGGCCTGGAACAGGTTGCGCAGCTCCTCGGGGTCCTCGAGCTCGTCCGGCGTGCCCACGATCGTGGACTCCAGATCCAGGGTGAGACCGCCGGCGTCGTCGATCGTGACGCCCGTCTGCGGGAG
>JAEYXM010000097.1 GCA_023428465.1 Actinomycetes bacterium | reverse complement strand
GGCGAGATCCGATCGGTGTCGGTGGGGTATCCGGGATGGATGCCCGAGGGGATGGTCCCCGGCGGCACGGGCCCCGCCGGCACCGGCCCGGGCGGGACGGGCCCCGGGGTGGGACTGTCCTCGCGCGGGCGGCGGCGGAACATCAGGACCTCCTCCGCCGACGACGGCGCAGACCGGGGAACGAGCAGAGCAGAGCAGCAGTCAGGGCCGCGACGGCCCCGAACGCCCAGCCTACGGCCGCCTGGCGAGCAGGGGCGAGCTCATCGGCCCGTACCGAGGACGTGACCGGGGGCAGCACCGCGCGCTCCTCCGCGGGACGGTCGTGCACCGGGGAGTCCGGCCCGGGCGCGGTCCCGTCGTCGACGAACGTCAGCGCTGCCCAGGGCCGCACGACGCCCCAGCCGATGACGTCGTCCCGCTGGTCCGCCTGGGGCCGCGAGGCGGTGGCCATGAGGCGGTGCGCCCACTGCTCGGGGCTCTCGAGGGGGAAGCGCTCGGCAATCAGCGCGGCCGCGGCGCTGACGTACGCGGTCGCGTACGACGACGACCCGTCCGCGCCGAAGACGCAGTCGCCCTTGTCGATGTAGGTGGTGACGACCATCGTGCCGGGGGCTGCGACGTCGACGTGCGGGCCGTGGATCGAGGCCTGGACCCCGCGGTCGAGGTCGTCGACGGCGGCCACCCCGAGGACACCGTCGTAGGCCGCCGGGTACCGCGGCCCGTCCTCCTCGCTCTCCGACGTCGCCCTGTTGCCCGCGCTCGCGACGATGAGCACGCCCTGGGAGTTCGCGTAGCGGACGGCCTCGGCGAGGTCGGCGTTGTCGTGGACCGTGCTCATCGAGAGGTTGACGATCTGCGCACCGTGGTCGACCGCCCAGACGATGCCCGCCGCCATGCCCTCCGCAGTCGGGTCGGTCCCTTCCCTGCGCGCCGTCTCGTCGTCCGCGACGTAGACCCGCACGGGCAGGATCCTGGCCTCGGGCGCGAGGCCGATCACACCGGACCCTTCGCCCGGGGCCGAGTAGGCGCGCGCGGCGATGACACCGGCGACGGCGGTGCCGTGGTGGTAGGTGTCGGTCCAGCCCCGCTCGTCCCCGAGGCCGGTGAGGTCGACACCTGGCTCGACGGCACCGCGCAGGTGCACGTTGGCCTCGGCCACCCCGGAGTCGACGACGGCCACGACGACGCCCCTCCCGCTGGCGAGCTGCCACGCGGCGTCGGCGCCCAGCCGGTCCAGGGCGGGCGGCTTCATCGCGACGTAGCTGGTGCGCTCGGGGTCACAGCTCTGCGCGCCGCTGCCCTGCTGGCCCGAGGCGTCGTCCTCGCCCTCCCCGCCGACGGCGGCGGGCGGGAGGAAGCCGGTCACGGCGCCGTCGGCCGACGCCGCGGCGCCGTCGCCCTGGACGGGGCCGACGTAGGGCTGCTGCGCGGCACTGACGGTGAGCTCCGGCCCGACGCCGAACAGGGGTAGCCATGCCTGCGGCACGGCGACGACGTCGTCGGACGTGTAGCCGAGGCGGCCGAGCACCTCCGTGTCGTCGCCGACGACCTCGGGGAGTGCGAACGCGATGCCGTTCTGGTCGATGAGCTGCACCACACCCTCGGCGGTGGCCGTACCGGCGACGGGTCGCACGAGCGCACCGGCGCCTGGGGCGACCTGGACCGAGGCACCGGTGTCGGGGAGGGTCACGGGTGCAGCGGCGAGGCGCACCGGCGTGGCGGGGGCCCCGGTTCCGGTGGCCCCCACTGCGGGCGTGGACAGCTGGGCGCAGGCCGCCGTGCCGGGCTGGATGAGCGCGGGCGCGGCCGCGGGCCAGTCCGCCGGGAACATCGTGCCGTCGTAGTCGTCCATGCCCGACGTCGCCCCGACGTTGTCCTCGATCGCGGGCTGCTCGTAGCCGCCGGCCCGGTACATCGCGAGCGACAGGTCGGTGAGCTTGGCGAGCGAGCCGTCCTCGAAGATCACGTAGGACGTCCCGGGCTCCTCGGGACTCCCGCTCTCGGTGATGTGCAGGACGCTGCCGACCTGCGCGCCCTCGGGTGCGGCCGACGGGTCCGCCAGGGGCCCGCCCGCGCCCGGCACCTGCAGCGGGACGAGGTTGGAGCCCGGCGGGAAGAGGTTGAGCCACGCGGCGGGGACCTGCCAGATCACGGTCTGCGTCATGCCGAGGGCCCGCAGGACGGGAGTCTGGTCACCGGGGATCAGGTACCGCCGGCCCTCGGTGATGAGGTACACCTCGCCGGACACCTCGACGAGCAGCCCGTCGGACGGGCCGCCGTCGGCCGCGTCGGCCTGGATCTGTGCTGCGAGCTCCTGCGTCTCGGGGGTGTCCGAGACGAGGGTGACCATGGCGCCGTCGGGCCCGGTGCAGGACAGCCACCCGTCGTTGACGAGCCGGTCGGGCGGTGGGACCTCGTCGGGCGCTCCCGGGATGCCGATCGTGGCGCCGCGGGGGGTGCCGGCGATCTGGCTCTCGCTGAGGGTTACCGGGTCCGTGAGGCCGCCGCTGAGGGCCAGGCGGGCGCTCGCGGTGTTGAGCACGGGGTGGAGGACGCCGAGGACCGACACGTAGCGGGCGCCGGTGTCGGTGACGACGATCATCCGGTTGTCGTCCCACCCGGTCGGGGCGGGCGCCTTGAGCATGGCCGAGCCGAGGCTGCCGAGGACGACGAGCACCGAGAGGCCGACGCCTGTGACGACGGCGCGCAGCGGCTTGGTGGGCTCGAGCTCACGACCGCCCGGGGCACCGGAGACGAACGCGGTGAGGAGGCGCCGACGACTGAACGTCTGCGCCTCGACCAGGTCCTTCTTGCTCGCCACGGCCCGTCACACGATCCCGGCGGCGGCGACGCCCAGCGGGAGGAGCAGGGCGAGGCAGATGAGCTCGAACGAGTCGGCCAGCCGGCCGAGAAGGACGCGCTCGCGCGGTGCGATGAGGCTGACCGCGATGACGACGGCCGCGACGCCGCCCGCGACGAGTGCGAGGCCGGGCCGCCAGCCCGGGTGCGCGGCGGCGGCGAGCACCCCGGTCGCGGTGAGCCCGAGGATGCCGGCGCCCATGACGACGCCGACGTCGCCGCGGGAGTACGTCTGGCGGACGCCGAGCATCATGCCTGCGAACCCGGCCGCGGCGAGCAGGGTGCCGGGCAGGCCGGTCCCGACGACGGCGGGCAGGGCGAGGAGCGCGAGGAGCGCGACGGCGGCGCGCAGGGCGATCTGCAGGCGGTGGCCGCGGGCGTACTGCTCGCGCACCTCGCGGGGGTCCACGACGGGCGGGTCGGCGAGGACCTCGGCGTCGCTGCGCGGCGAGATGACGCGCAGCGGGGTGCTGGCGAGTGCGAGCCACGGGATGCCGTTGCCGGCGGTGAGGACGAGCGCGACGAGCAGCGCGAGGAGGCTTCCGGCTGTGGCGTCGGTGAGCTCGATCGCGGCACCGGCGGTGGCGAGGGAGACCCCGAGGACCCCGGGGCCGAGGCAGATCTCGCGGCCGGTCCCCAGGACCGGGACGCCGAGGATCGCGACGAGGAGCATCCCGCCGCCTGCGGCAGCGGCCGGCCATCCCCAGCCGGGCGGCGTCGTCCCGGCCGTGAGGCCCGCGACGAGACCGAGCACGGAGGCCGTGAGGACGAGGGTGCGCGCGCCCACCTCGTGCTTGCCGACGCGTCCGACGACGGCGGCCGCACCGAGCACGAGCAGTGCCCCGACGCCGGCGATGACCGGCGGGAACACCGATGTGAGGGGCGCGCCGAGCAGGAGCACGGCGCCGGCGAGGAGGAACGCGGCGGACGCGACGACGGCGGTGAGCGCGGAGTCCTGCGGGGTCCAGGGCGCGTACTGGCCCTCGACGGCGTCGGCGACGGCCTCGACGAGGTCGTCGTAGACCCGCACGTCCGCGGTGGCCGCGCCGGACTCGAGCGTGAGCACCGCGCCGTCGGCGACGTTCTGCGCCTGGAGGCTGCGGTCGGAGTCGAGTGGGGCGCCGTCGGACCGGACGAGGCGGAAGCCGCCGTGGACGGTGGTCGGGTCGAGCAGGCCCAGGGTGCGGGCGAGGCCGGGCACGAGCTCGGCGACGGCGACGCCGCCCGGGGCGCCCAGGTCGACCGTGCGCCCCGCGGCGGTGACCGACACGCGCACGAGGGTGCCGAGCCCGCCGGGGGCAGGTGAGGCAGCGGCCATCGGGCGGTCCTTCGGTCGGAGGGTCGGCCGTCAGCATAGTGAGAGCCGGAGGTGGGCAGGCACGCGTCCGCCGAGTTCTGGACGGCGGCGTGAGGGCCGTCCGAGGCCGCCGCCCGGGACGTACCGACCGGACTCCGTTCGGGTGATGTACGCCACGTCTCGAGGAATCGATGTCTGGTTCGCGTGGTTTCGCCCGTGGGGGTCGGTTAGGGTTCGGCGTGCACCCGTGCCGTGTGTGGGGGTGTTGGCGTGCGCCGTTTGGTGGGCGCCGGGTCGCCCAGCAGGGGCATGTGTTT
>JAEYXM010000028.1 GCA_023428465.1 Actinomycetes bacterium | reverse complement strand
CCCTTCGCCACGGGGGTACACGGTCACAGGACGCACGGGAGTTCCTCTCGTTGATGATGGTTGCCGGCTACGTCGTCGTCGCCGTGAGCATCCTCGCGATCCGGACATGCGTGACGGATCGGGGACGCCCCCGAAAGGCACCCTGACTGGTGCTGGTCCTCCCGGATGAGGGACTCAGGGATCGGAGTCGTCCGGACGGCTGATCAATCAGGGTGCAACCCTGAAACGGTAGCTCTGACCTGCGTGGATACGCTCCCGGTTTTCGGGTGGGGCGGAAGGCCCGGTCACCGGTCGGTCGGGACCGGGCCCCCGTTCGAGGACAGGAGGGCGGGCTCGCCGGCCCACGTCGCCGCGACGACAGGACCGTCCAGGCAGACGCCGACGTCGACCGCAGCGGCCTGGCCCGCCGCGGGCGAGAGCACCCAGTCACCGTCGCTGTGGTGCAGCGACACCGCGGTGACCTGCACGGACGAGCGCCCGCCAGACGCCGCCCCGACCACCACGCGTGCGGTCCCGACCCCGCCGTCGGACAGCGGCCGCACGAGGTCGACGAGCACCGACTCCGGATCGCACCGCACGAAGACCGGCACCCAGTCGGCGTCTTGCGCCGCGGACAGCTCGTCGGAGGCCACGTCCAGCAGCTCGCCGTCGGTCGCTGCACCGCCCCACACGGACGGACGGTTCCAGACGCCGTCCGCGGCGTCGATCCTGATCAGCGTCTGACTGATCGGACCAGACACCTCCCCGGCCCGGGAGCCGGTGAGCCAGGCGTCGGACTCGAGCTCTGCCTGGCGCACCTCGTCCACACCGTTCCACTCCTCTGGGGGTGGGTTCGAGCAGCCCGTCGCGGCCAGCACGACGACGGCGAGGAGTACCGGCCACGTCCGCACCGTGGAGCGCATCCTCACCACCTCGTCAGGTCGACGTAGTCGCCGAGGGTGGGCGCGCCCGCGCGTGGGAGCACCGGACGTGCGCACGCGAGGCGGTCGAGGTCGATGACCTCCGGCCTCGCAGGTTGGCGAAGGTCGTGGTTCGCGACGGTTGCCTCCACCGTCACCTTGGCGAGCCCATCCGACTTCTCCCCCTCCACCGTGACGACGGCCTGCGCCAACGACCCGTCGTCGAGCTCTCGGACCAGAGCGACGACATGGTTGCCGGCCCCGTACTGCTCCGGACTGCCCAGGGGCAGCTCGACGCCCGCGCAGCGCGCGTAGTAGGGACGCCAGCCGACCTCGGCCGCGGCGTCGACCTCGGCCAGCAGCGCGGTCACCGGCTCCGTGTCCACGGACCTGTACACCCGCGCAACGCCGGGGTCGTACAGCGCGTTCGAGCCGTACCCGTAGCGCGTGACCTGGACGAAGTCCGGCGCCAGCCACGGGTCGGTGCGCAGGGCGTCCGCGCGCTGGAAGTCGGCCCGAGTCGGCTCGCGCTCCTCCGTGCCCGTACCCGGGCAGCCCGTGAGCGCGAGCGTCGAGGCGAGTGCCATCACGATCAAGCCCGCACGGCGGGATGACCTCGGCGAGGTGTGGCGCTCCACGATCACCAGTCCTGTGTGAGGACGACCGGCTCACCCACCGCGTCCGGGCCGATCCCGTTCGCCGCGAGACAGGCGATGCTGGTGACGTCCACCTCGGCAGGAACGGGCGGCTGCTCGACGGCGTGGTTCGCCGCCGTGGCCAAGATCTCCACCTGGTCCGCCCCGGCCTCGAGCACCACCTGGGCGTACGACCCGTCCGTGAGCTCCTTGGCCAGCACGACGCCCATCCGACCGTGGAGGGTCGGCACGCCGCCACTGACACCACTGCACTGCGCGTAGTACGGCCACCACCCCGCTGGTCGCGCATCAGCGACCTCGCTGATGAGGGCCTGCTCGAGGCCGTCGGGCGCCTCTCGGAAGACCGAGGCGCTCGTCGGGTGGACCTTGCCATCGGTCCCGTTGGCAGGTCTGGTCATCGTGACGTCGAAGGCATCGAGCCACGGGTCGTCGAGCAGCTCCTGGGCGCGCGCCTCGTCGACCTCGTCGGGTTCCTGGCCGGTCGACCTTGTGCCGCTCGGACAACCCGCCAGGAGTGTGGTGACCAGGGCCCCGGTGAGCACAGCGGTCGTGGCCCGCCGGCCCGTGCTGCGCCTCACGGAGTCACCACCGCCCAGGGCCTGTCCCAGGATCCGAGATCGACGTTGCCGTTGACGAAGTCCTCCTCTGTCACCGTCACGACCGTCCCGATACCGGGCTCGTAGATCTGAAGAGTCCCGTTGCCCGCCCCGACCACGAGCACCACGTGGCGTGGGCTGACGTCGTTCCCGACATACAGCGGCGCCGGCCGCCCGTCCAGCGCCGCACGCTCGAGCGCGTCGTAAGCGGCTTGGCGGTCCGCCGGGGAATCGGAGTCAACCATCGAGACGCCGTAGCCGCTACCACCGGCGGTGCCGTTCATCTCCTCCGCGGCACCCCAGGGCGACGTGCCGATGGCGTCCGGCCACGGCAGAGACGGCGCCCCACCCGTTCCAGTTGTGTCGTTCGTCCGCTCCTTCGCCTCAAGCTCGGCTTGGTGGAAGCGGCATCGCTGCTCGTACGCGGCCTGCTTCTCGGCGAAGTCGGGGTCGGAAGGGTCTGGCGGCCCGTCTTCGAGGTCGTACGCGGGCGCAGTCACGACTTCGCCGGTCGTGGCGTCGTAGCCCGTCAAGATCCTCAACGCGTAGACCGGGTCATCGAGCATCCGCGCGACGGTCAGCGACGCCGACCCGCACGTCGTGTCCGACTCCTGCTCGAGAGTCACTTCCAGCGGATTCAGCGCCTTTCCGAGCTCGCTCTCGCTCAGTCCCTCGATCCTTTGGGCGAAGTTCGCCAGTGTCTCGAGCGACGCCCCGCCGGCCAACGCCGCCAGGATCCAGGCCCGGTGTTGCGCCGAGGGCGCGTCGGCGAGCAGTTGGTCGACGACCTCGCGAGCCCCGTCGCCGAGCTGGTCGTAGAGTTCCTGCGCCCGCTTGGCCACGTCTCCGTACAGCGGTGGCTTGCCGGGAGCGGCAGAACTGACGTTCATGAGCTCGAGCACGGACATCCCGCTCACACTGCCCTCCGGGAAGGGCATGTCATCGCCCACCCGGCGCAGCGTGTGGACGCACGCCTCCGCGGCGGCGCCTGCGATCTCGTAGGAGTCGATGAACGCCCGCACACCCTCGATGAGGTTGGCGATGACGTCCCGGATCATGTCGGGGATCTCCCACGGCGGGCACACCCCGAGTCGCCGTCCTGCCGCGCGGAGGCAGTCGCCGCCCTCGTCGTGGCGGGCGCGTGCGCGCACGATCTCGTCCCCGTAGTCGTCCAAGGCGGTGGCCGCCGTGCCGGCGAGAGCTGCGGTCTGCTGGAGCCGGTTGCCGAGCCGACGGATGGTCGCGCCACAAGCGAGCGCGGCCGAGCCGGTCCACACGTCGAGGGTGCGTACCGAGTCGAGCTCGTCATCGCCGGCCGACGCCGACTCCCGGACCCGTCGCCACGCGGCCGCCGCGCTCTCGATCTGCGCCGGGTCGCCCGGAGGTCGCTCACCGGCAATCTCCCAGGCGCGCTGGATCATCCGGCCGATCACCGCGATGTTGTGGGCGAGCTCGAGGGGGTTGAGCGAGAACCCTGCTTCCTGCACCCCGTCGAGCAGCCGCCAGAGATCGCGGACGATCCGTCCGCCGAAGTCCTCCAGGCTCATCGGTCGAGCCCCGAGAACGTGACGGTCGTGTCGTCGTCCACCGCGGCGTACTCGACGCGGCACGCCTCGATCCTGTCGCCCACTTCGTCCGCCGCCGCCTCGGCGACCTGGAGGCCGCCCGACCAGCGCGTCACCACGGAGGCATGCACCTCGGCGACATAGCCGAGGTCCAGGCCGCCGCCGGGCAGGCGACGGCGGGCGTTGCCCGCCTCGTCAGCCGCGCTGCGCGCCGTCCTGGTCAGGCCCCTGAGGCCATCGTCGTCGACACTGACCGTCATCTCTCCCCCTCGGTCGCTGCGCGAATAGTAGCGAAACGGGCGAACGACCAGGCCCGACGTACCCCTGGGACGGCCGCGCGTCACACTCCCGGGCGAGGCGCGAGGTCCGGCGCGAGCACGCCGGGTGATCTGGGAGAATCTGCGCCCATGAGCCACGAGACGCCTCTCCCGGACCGCACCGCACCGACGCCCGCCGGCGGCGCGGTCGTGGTACCGGACAAGGTCAGCCTCGACGGCCTCGAGGAGAAGTGGGACGGCGTCTGGCGCGAGGACGGCACGTACGCCTTCGACCGCACCGCCACGCGCGCCGAGGTCTACTCGATCGACACTCCGCCGCCCACGGTCTCCGGGTCCCTGCACGTCGGGCACGTCTTCAGCTACACGCACACCGACGTCCTGGCCCGCTACCAGCGCATGTGCGGCCGCAAGGTCTTCTACCCCATGGGCTGGGACGACAACGGCCTGCCCACCGAACGCCGCGTGCAGAACTACTACGGCGTCCGGTGCGACCCGTCCCTGCCGTACGACGCCGCGTTCACACCCCCGCACGAGGGTGGCGAGGGCAAGAGCATCAAGGCCGCGGACCAGAAGCCGATCTCGCGCCGCAACTTCGTCGAGCTGTGCGAGCGCCTGACGGTCGAGGACGAGCGCCAGTTCGAGGCGCTGTGGCGCCGGCTCGGCCTCTCGGTCGACTGGTCGCACACCTACCAGACGATCGACGAGCGGGCCCGCGCCGTCGCGCAGCGCGCGTTCCTGCGCAACCTTGCGCGCGGCGAGGCGTACCAGGCGGAGGCCCCGGGCCTGTGGGACGTCACCTTCCAGACGGCGGTCGCCCAGGCCGAGCTCGAGGCGCGCGAGTACCCGGGCTTCTTCCACCGCGTCGCGTTCCACCTCGTCGAGGGCGACGCCCCGATCCACATCGAGACCACCCGGCCCGAGCTCATCCCGGCGGTCGTCGCGCTCATCGCGCACCCCGACGACGAGCGCTACCAGCACCTCTTCGGCACCACGGTGCGGGCGCCGCTGTTCGACATCGAGATCCCCGTCCTGGCGCACCCGGCCGCCGAGCCGGACAAGGGCGCGGGCATCGCGATGTGCTGCACCTTCGGCGACCTCACCGACGTGCTGTGGTGGCGCGAGCTCCGGTTGCCGACCCGGACCCTGATCACCCGGGACGGCAGGATGCAGCGCGAGACCCCCGACTGGCTGGTGAACCGCGACGCCTACGCCGAGCTCGCGGGCAAGACCGCCTTCAGCGCGCGCGAAGCGATGGTGGCGCTGCTGCGCGCCTCCGGCGACCTGGCCGGCGAGCCGAAGCCGACCACCCGGATGGCGAACTTCTACGAGCGCGGCGAGAAGCCGCTGGAGATCATCTCCACCCGGCAGTGGTACATCCGCAACGGCGGCCGTGACGACGACCTCAAGCAGGCGCTGCTGGCCCGCGGCGAGGATCTCGCCTGGGTGCCCGACCACATGCGGCACCGCTACTCCAACTGGGTCAACGGCCTCAACGGCGACTGGTTGATCTCGCGCCAGCGCTTCTTCGGGGTGCCGTTCCCGGTCTGGTACCCGCTGGACGCCGAGGGCGAGCCGGACTACTCCCGTCCGATAACCGCGGCCGAGGAGACCCTGCCGGTCGATCCCTCCAGCGACGTCCCGCCCGGCTACACCGAGGGCCAGCGCGGCGTCCCCGGCGGCTTCATCGGCGACCCGGACGTGATGGACACCTGGGCGACCAGCTCGCTGACCCCGCAGCTGGCCTGCGGTTGGGAGACCGACCCCGACCTGTTCGCCCTGACGTTCCCGATGGACGTGGCGCCGCAGGCCCACGACATCATCAGAACCTGGCTGTTCAGCCGGGTGGTCAGGTCGCACCTGGAACTCGGCGAGCTGCCGTGGCGGCGGGCCACGATCTCGGGCTTCGTCGTCGACCCGGACCGCAAGAAGATGAGCAAGTCCAAGGGCAATGTGGTAGTGCCCACCGAGATCCTCGAGAAGTTCGGTGCCGACGCCGTCCGGTGGCGCGCCGCGATGACCCGCCCGGGCCTCGACTCGCCCTTCGACGAGACCCAGATGAAGGTTGGCCGGCGGCTGGCGATGAAGGTGCTCAACGCGAGCAAGTTCATCCTCGGGATCGGCCAGGCCGACGACCCGGCGGCGATCACCGCAGCGGCCGACCTGGCGATGCTTGCCGCGCTGCGGGACGTGGTGCGCCAGGCCACCGCCAGCTTCGACGAGTTCGACTACACCAGCGCCCTTGAGGTGACCGAGAGGTTCTTCTGGCAGTTCTGCGACGACTACCTCGAGCTGGTGAAGGAGCGGGCGTACGGCGCGGCCGGCGAGGCCCCCGCCGCGTCGGCGCAGGCCGCGCTCCGGCTCGCGCTGAACGTCCTGCTGCGGCTGTTCGCCCCGTTCCTGCCGTTCGTCACCGAAGAGGCCTGGTCGTGGTGGCAGGACGGTTCAGTGCATCGTGCAGCCTGGCCGGACGCCACCGAGCTCCCCGACGCTGGCGACCCCGCCCTCCTGGAGGCGATCGCCGCCGCGCTGATCGGCATCCGCGGAGCGAAGTCGACCGCGAAGGTCTCGATGCGCGCCCCACTGTCGCGCGTCGAGATCACCGGGCCCCCGGCGCTCGTCGACGCGGCCTCCCAGGCCGCCGATGACCTGCGCAAGAC
>JAEYXM010000270.1 GCA_023428465.1 Actinomycetes bacterium | reverse complement strand
GACCTGCGCGACCTGCGCCTCGGCGGCCGCCTGGCGGTCCTGCGCGGTGGCGAGGGCGGCCTCGGCGTCGGCGGCAGCCCGCTCGGCGTCGTCGGCGGCCTCAGCGGCGTACGCGGCGAGGGTGCGGCTGACGAGCTCGGCGGCCTCGAAGCGCTGCACGGCGCGGTCGGTACGCGTGCCGAGCTGGTCGAGGGCCGTGCTGCGGGCGACGAAGTCCTCGTAGTCGTCGGCGGTGAGGAACGCGGAGACGGCGTCGAGGCTGCCGCCGGACCGGTTCGCCTCGAGCGCGATCCGGCCGAGCTCGTCGCGGGCGGCGGTCATCTCGGCGTCCGCGTCCTGCGCCCGCTGGGCTGCGCGGCGCGCCTCCTCCTGGGCCGCGTCGCGCGCGACGGTGGCGCCGACGTAGTCCTCGGCGGCGATCTCGACGGCGACCCACGCCTCGTCGAGCGCGGCGGACTGCTCGGCGAGGAGCACCTCGATCTCGGTGACGCTGCGCGCGGCCTGGACGACGGCGGCGCGGGCGGCGGCGACGTCCTCGTCGGTGACGTCGTCGGCGGCGGCGACCTGCCCGGGGCCGACGCCGACGCCGACCGCGAGCGCGAGGGCCGCGAGCGCTCCGGGCAGCACTGCCCGACGACGCTGCCGTGATCGCATGCCCACCGACCTTCCCGAGCGCCGGGCGCGCGGGCGCGCACGGCTGATCCGGTCGCGCGGATGCCCGACCGACCGGGCCACGGTAATCCCTACTGTCACGCTCGTAACAGGGGTCACACGGTCAACGTTGGCCACACCCGTCGCACGAACCGGATCAAACCGACCGCAACCACCCCGCCTCAGGCGACCCCGGGGTGCCGCGTTCACCCTGTTGGCTGCAGCCCGTCCCACATGGCGGAACGGTTCTTTCTCCCGCTGCGAGACGAGCATTAGCCTCCCCGCATGACCTTCCACCGAATGTGCCGCTGACCCGCGCACGTTCGGTGGTGTGCCCACTGACCGGTAGAGCCTCAACCCTCCAGGGCTGACAGCCGCTCGACGACCGGCAGCAAGGGCACCGAACCCCACGTGCACACACCGTCCAGTCCCCTCGCGGGCTGCCCGGGTCAGTGCGCTGACGGTGGGTGAGCCCGTGGCCCCGCACCCCAGGAGAGCAGCCATGAGCAACCCCAGCTGGTCCTTCGAGACCCGCCAGATCCACGCCGGCCAGACGCCGGACCCCGCCACCGGGGCCCGCGCGCTGCCGATCTACCAGACGACGTCGTTCGTCTTCCCCGACGCCGGAACCGCCGCCGCGCGCTTCGCGCTGCAGGACCTCGGCCCGATCTACACCCGCATCGGCAACCCGACCCAGCAGGTCGTCGAGGACCGCGTCGCCAGCCTCGAAGGCGGCGTCGGCGCGCTCCTCGTGGCCTCCGGCCAGGCCGCCGAGACCTTCGCGATCCTCAACATCGCCGAGGCCGGTGACCACGTCGTCGCCAGCGCCAGCCTCTACGGCGGCACGTACAACCTGCTGCACTACACGCTGCCGAAGCTCGGCATCGAGACGACCTTCGTCACCGACCCGCACAACCCCGACGAGTGGCGCGCCGCCGTCCGCCCGAACACCAAGCTGTTCTTCGGCGAGACCATCCCGAACCCGCAGTCCGACGTCCTCGACATCGAGACCGTCGCGGGCATCGCGCACGAGGTGGGCGTCCCGCTCATCGTCGACAACACGATCGCCACCCCGTACCTCATCCGCCCGCTCGAGTGGGGCGCGGACATCGTCGTGCACTCGGCGACCAAGTACCTCGGTGGCCACGGCACCGCGATCGGCGGCGTCATCGTCGACGGCGGCACGTTCGACTTCGCCCAGCACCCCGAGCGGTTCCCGAACTACAACACCCCCGACCCCAGCTACCACGGCCTCGTGTTCGCGCGGGACCTCGGCGTCGGCGGACTGTTCCCCGTGAACCTGTCGTTCATCCTCAAGGCCCGCGTGCAGCTGCTGCGCGACCTCGGCTCGGCGATCAGCCCGTTCAACGCGTTCCTCATCGCACAGGGCCTCGAGACCCTCTCCCTGCGCATCGAGCGCCACGTCGCCAACGCCCAGAAGGTCGCCGAGTGGCTCGAGTCACGCGACGACGTCGGGCGCGTGCACTACGCGGGCCTGCCCAGCAGCCCGTGGCACGCCAACGCCCAGAAGTACGCCCCGCGCGGCGCGGGCGCGGTGCTCGCCTTCGAGATCGAGGGCGGCGCCGAGGCCGGCAAGGCGTTCGTGGACGCACTCGAGCTGCACAGCAACGTCGCCAACATCGGCGACGTGCGCTCCCTGGTGATCCACCCGGCGTCGACCACCCACAGCCAGCTCACCCCCGAGGAGCAGGCGCTGTCCGGCGTCACCCCGGGCCTCGTGCGCCTCGCGGTGGGCATCGAGAACATCGAGGACATCATCGCCGACCTCGACGCGGGCTTCCGGGCAGCGAAGGGCGTCTGATGTCCGTGGACAGCTCGCCCCGGCGCGGCCCCGGAGCCGTTAGTTTGCGTCTCGTGCAGACCGACGACGCCGCCGCGCCGGGCGAGCTGTCCGGACCCACCGAGGTGCCCCGCTGGGCGCCCGCGTGGGCCCGGGACGGCGACGTGCCGCCGGCCAGCGGCGCGTGGCGCCAGGGCGACCCGGTGGGCCGGCGGCAGTTCTTCGACCTCGAGGACCTGGCGCTCGAGTCCGGCGACGTCCTGCCCGGCGTGCGGATCGCCTACGAGACGTGGGGCACGCTCGCGCCCGACGGCTCCAACGCGATTCTCGTCGAGCACGCCCTGACGGGCGACTCCCACGTCACCGGCCCGGCGGAGCCCGGACACCCCACCGCCGGCTGGTGGGACTCCCTCGTCGGCCCGGGCCGGCCCATCGACACCGACCGCTGGTTCGTCGTGGCACCCAACGTCGTCGGCGGCTGCCAGGGCTCGACCGGCCCCGCGAGCCTCGCCCCCGACGGGCGCCGCTGGGGCGGCCGGTTCCCGACCGTGACGACCCGCGACCAGGTGGCGGCGGAGATCGCCCTCACCGACGCGCTCGGCATCGACACGTGGGCGCTCGTCATCGGCGCATCCATGGGCGGCATGCGCGTCCTCGAGTGGGCCGTCACCGCACCCGAGCGCGTGCGCGGCATCGCGCCGATCGCAACGACCGCCGCGTCCAGCGGCGACCAGATCGCGTGGGCGCACCCCCAGCTCGCGGCCATCCGCGCCGACGCCGGCTGGCGCGGCGGCGACTACTACGACGCCGCCCCCGGCCACGGCCCGCACGTCGGCCTCGGCATCGCACGCCAGATCGCGCACGCCACGTACCGCAGCGCGATCGAGCTCGACGAGCGCTTCGGTCGGCAGGTCCAGCCCGGCGAGGACCCGCTGTTCGGCGGCGGCCGGTACGCGGTGCAGTCCTACCTCGACCACCACGCCCGCAAGCTCGCGTGGCGCTTCGACGCGAACAGCTACCTCGCGCTCACCGAGTCGATCCTGTCGCACGACGTCGGCCGCGGCCGGGGCGGCGTCGGCGCGGCCCTCGCGCGCGTGACGGCCCGTGCGCTCGTCATCGCCGTCGACACCGACCGGCTCTACCTGCCCGAGGAGTCCGAGCAGATCGCCGCCGCCCTGCCGACCGCGGACCGCGTGCACTACGTGCGCTCCGACTACGGGCACGACGGGTTCCTCGTGGAGTCCGACCAGGTCGGCGCCATGGTCGCGGGGTTCCTGGGCTGAGGTTCCCGACCTACGATCGGGCCATGCCGCACACCGCGACCGAGGTCACCGACCTGGAGCACCTGCTCCGCGCCCAGTGGCTGCGCCTGCGCGACTGGGTCGACCGGCTCGACCTGGCCGTCGACACCGAGCCGAGCGTCCTGGGCGGGTGGACCGTCGCGGAGCTTGTCGCGCACCTCGGCCGCAGCCTCGACGCACTCACGACGGCGCAGCCCTCGCCGCCCGGCACCGTCCCCCTGACGCTCGCGGAGTACGTGGGCACCTACCCCGGGCGCGCGCACGAGATCGCCGAGGCCACGCGGGACATCGCCGCGACGATCGCCCGCGACCCGCTGCCCGCCGTCGAGCGCATGGCCGAGGCCGCGTTCGCCCAGCTCACCCAGCTGCGCAACCTCGGGCCGGACCCGGTGGTCCAGGCCCGGCGCGGCCCCGTGCTCCTGTCCACCATGGTGACCTCCCGCCTCCTCGAGCTCGTCGTCCACGCAGACGACCTGGTCCGCTCGACGCGGCTCCTCGCGCAGGGCGACCCCGGGCCCGTCGAGGCCGGCGCGCTGGCCGTCGTCGCGGACGCGCTGCTCGACGTGCTGCACGACCGCGGCGGCTGGGCCGTCGAGATCGTCGACCCCCTGGCGTGGCTGCGCGTCGCGTGCGGGCGCGTGCCGGCGGGCCCGGAGACCGTGCACGCCGCCCTGCAACCCGTCCACACGGGCGACTCGCTGCCGGACCTGGGGCGCATCCTGCCCCTGCTGTGACGTCCGGCTGCGTACCGTGAGGTCATGGCCGACTCGATGCTCGCGGCGGTCGCGGTCGGCGCCGCCCCGCAAGCCCCGCTCGACGCCCTCGACGTCCGCCAGGTCCCCCGCCCGACGCCGCGCGAGCACTGGTCGCTCGTCGACGTCCGGGCCGCCGCGCTGAACCACCACGACCTGTGGTCGCTGCGCGGCGTGGGCCTCGACCCGGCGCTGCTGCCCATGGTGCTCGGCTGCGACGCCGCCGGCGTGGACGAGGCGGGGCGCGACGTCGTCGTGCACGCCGTGATCGGGGCGACGGGGCACGGCGTCGGGCCGGACGAGAAGCGCTCGATCCTGTCCGAGCGGTACCCGGGCACGCTCGCCGAGCAGGTCGCCGTCCCCACCTACAACCTCGTGCCCAAGCCGCCCGAGCTGACGTGGGCGGAGGCGGCCTGCCTGCCGACGGCGTGGCTCACCGCCTACCGCATGCTCTTCGTCAGCGCGGGCCTGAGGCCCGGCGACCGCGTGCTCGTGCAGGGCGCCGGTGGCGGCGTGGCGACCGCCGCGGTGCTGCTCGGGTCCGCGGCCGGCCTCGAGGTCGTCGTCACGAGCCGCGACGCCGCCAAGCGCGAGCGCGCGCTCGAGCTGGGCGCGGCGCTCGCCGTCGCGCCCGGGGAGCGCCTGCCGATGCGCGTGGACGCGGTGCTCGAGACCGTGGGCGCCGCGACCTGGGCGCACTCCGTCCGGTCGCTGCGGCCCGGCGGCACCCTCGTCGTGGCGGGCGCGACGACGGGCGACCAGCCCGGCGCCGAGCTCTCGCGGATCTTCTTCACCGAGCTGCGCGTCGTCGGCGTCACGATGGGCACGCGCGAGGACCTCGAGGCGCTCCTGCGGTTCTGCGTGCTCAGCGGCGTCCGCCCGCTCGTCGACTCGACCTACGCGCTCGCCCGCGCCCGCGACGCGCTGGCCCGGCTCGCCTCCGGCGAGCACGTCGGCAAGGTGGTCCTCACGCCATGACCGAACCGACCTCCGGGGCCGCCCTCGGTGCCGCCCTGGATGCCGCCCTGCCCCCCGCACCGCCCGGACCCCCGGTCGGCCACGGCTGGCGGCCGGACGTCCTGGGCGACCCCTACGAGGCGCTCACGATCCCGCTCGCCGACGACGACGAGGGCGAGTGCGTCGCCACGCTCGTGCGCCGGCGCCCCGACCCGACCCTCCGGCCGGCCCGCGCCGTCCTCTACCTGCACGGCTGGAACGACTACTTCTTCCAGACCGCCCTCGCCGAGTACTGGCACGAGCAGGGCGCCGCCTTCTACGCGCTCGACCTGCGCAAGTACGGCCGGAGCCTGCGCCCCCACCAGACGCCGAACTTCACCGAGGACCTCGCGACGTACGACGAGGAGATCGAGGCGGCCCTCGACGTCGTGCGCGAGGACCTCGGTGCGCACGCGCGGATCATGATGATGGGCCACTCGACCGGCGGCCTCGTCGCGGTGCTCTGGGCGGACCGCAACCCCGGGCGCCTGGCCGGGCTCGTGCTCAACAGCCCCTGGCTCGAGCTCATCGGCTCGACCCTCACGCGCGCCCTGTCGATGCCGGTCGTCGCGGGACTCGCCCGCACCCAGCCCAAGGCGCCGCTCATCACCGCGGACCCGGGGTTCTACGCGCGCACGCTCCTGGAGCGCCACGGCGGTGAGTGGACGTACGACGAGGTGTGGCGCCCGTCGCCGTTCTTCCCGGTCCGCCCGGGCTGGGTGCAGGCGGTGCTCAACGGTCACGCGGCCGTCGCGCGGGGCCTCGACCTCGACTGCCCCGTGCTCATGGCCGCCGCGGCGCGCAGCCTGGTGCTCCCGCGCTGGCGCGAGGAGATGCGGCGCGCCGACACCGTGCTCGACACCGACCTCATGGCCCGACGGGCCGTCCAGCTCGGTCCCGTCGTGACGGTCGTGCGGATCCCGGACGGCATCCACGACCTCACGCTGTCCGTGCCCGAGGCGCGCGAGCGCTTCTACGCCGAGGTCACACGCTGGATCGCGTCGTACGGCTGGCAGTGACCGGCGTGCAGTGACCGGCCGGCAGGACCGGTCAGGACTGACCGGTCAGAACTGACCGGGGAAGATCTCCGCGGCGAGCGCGCCCAGGGACGGGCCCGTCGGGCTGTCGACGTGCCACACCTGCCACGCGTCCAGCGGGCCGGCGTAGCCGCTGATCGCCCGGCTCATGGCCTCGACGTCGCCGTACCGGGCGCCGTCGGCGGTCTCGAGGGTGCCGTCCGCGTGCAGGAGCGCCTCGTAGCACTCGCGCGCCCACAGCGGGCACCACACGATGACGACCGGGCCGTCGAGCACGTCCGCGACCGCGGCGAGCGCAGGGTCGGGCCGCAGGCTCAGCAGGGCCGTCTCGTTGCGCGGCGCAGGGGCCGGGGCGGCGTACGAGGCGGACGCTCGCGGGGCGTCCAGACTCGACACCGGGACCGCGAAGGACGGCGGCACGACGACGGGCGCGGGCCGGGCCGGCGACGACGCCCACGAGGGGTTGGTCTGCTCGAGCAGCTCCGACGGGTCGTCCGGCGGCCAGGGCCACCCGGGACGCGGCTCGCCCCACGCGGCGGTCAGGGCACTCGGCCGCTGCAAGGTCGCGCGCGGCGCCTCGTCCCAGTCGATGGGCGTCGGCTCGGCCAGCGCCTGCCGTGCCGTCGCACGCGGGGCCGAGCGCTCCGCCGACGGGCGGTCCGTGGAGGGCCGGGTCGAGTACGACGGGCGGCGGTTCTCCTCGACGTGTGCCCGGAACAGCGGCGTCGGGTCGAACTCGTCCGGGGGCGCCGGGAGGTCCCGGGCCCACTCGGGTCGGTCGACCGTGCGGTCCGGAGGCGTGGAGCGCGACACCGGGGACAGCTCGACGACGCGTGAGCCGTCGGACTGCCCGACGACCTCGGCGCGCAGCACGTCCACCTGCCAGCCGGGCTGGAGCAGGAACTCGAGCGCGTCCTCCATGCCGGGCGCGATGTGGGAGCACACCAGGAGCAGGCGCGCACCGCCGCGCACGAACGTCGACAGCAGGGCCGTCGACGGCACCGTCAGCCGGAAGGCGGCGAGGTGGGCGGCGAAGCGCTCCGGGCCGCCACCGTATGCGGCCGCCAGGTCCGCCGTGCTCATCCGCGAGGCCTGCCCCGCGTGGCGCAGCGCCCGGATCGCGGCGTCCTCGTCCAGGAGGGCGACGATCTCGACGACGACGGGCTCACCCGACGCGTCCACCGCGAGCAGGTGCGGCTCGTCCGCGTCGCCCGAGCGGACCCGCAGCGGCATGAGGTGCTCGCCGAGAAGTGCGTCGAGCTGGTCCGCGACCATGGACGGGGACGCAGGCGCCGACCGGGTCGCGGCTGCCGCCTGGGGCACGATCGGGGTGGCGGTCGTGCGGCCGCCTTCGGCATAGGTGTGCATGGTCTTTCCGGGGGGCGCGATCGACGGGGGGGTGGTCAACGCTTTCCCTGACTGTAGAGGTAGATATCTCCCACGTGGAACCATCCGGTAACAATTGGTCCGAATTGTCCTTCTTTCGGGTGAAGAGTCGTGTCACCGGCGGTGGATAACTCCTCAGCCAGGCAGGCGCTCCGCGAGCAGCTGAGCCAGGTGGACACCCTTCACGTGGGCCAGGTCGTCGGCCTGCGTGCGGCACGAGAAGCCGTCCGCGAGCAGCACCGTGCCCGGCGCGGCGTCCCGCAGGGCCGGCAGCAGCGCGTTCTCCGCGACCGCCACCGAGACCTCGTAGTGGCCCCGCTCCATGCCGAAGTTGCCCGCGAGCCCGCAGCACCCGGCGAGCGTCGTCACCTCGGCGCCCGCGGCCCGCAGCAGGGTCAGGTCGGCCTCGTACCCCACGACCGAGTGCTGGTGGCAGTGCGGCTGCGCGATGACCGTGACGCCCTCGAGGCTCGGCGGCGTCCACGCCGCACCGGTACCGCCCTGCTCGGGCGCGGTGAGCACCTCGGCGAGCGTGCGCGTCGCGCGGGCGACCGCCGCAGCGCGCGGGTCGTCCGGCAGCAGGTCGACGAGGTCGCTGCGCAGCAGCGCCGTGCACGACGGCTCCACGCCGACGATCGGCACGCCGTTGACCGCGAACGGCCCCAGGACGCCCAGGAGCTTGACCAGCCGCTTGCGCGCGCCCTCCAGCTGCCCGGTGGAGATCCAGGTCAAGCCGCAGCACGCGTCCTGCGACGGCACGATGACCTCGTAGCCCGCCGCCTGCAGGACGGCGATCATCGCGCGCGGCACGTCCGGGTCGAACGCGTCGCTGAAGGAGTCCGCCCAGAGCACGACCCGCCGGACGACGTCGGTCCCGCCGGCGCCCGTCGACGTCGTGCCCGCCGGGGTCTCCCCCAGGCCCTCCATCGAGTGCGACTGACCGTTGCGGCGCCACGCGGTGCGGAACGACGTCGCGGCGAACTTCGGGATCGAGCGGCGCCGGTCCATGCCGCCGATCGTGAGGATCAGCTTGGCGAGGGGCCGAAAGCCCAGGACGGCGTTCGCGAGCCACGAGATGCGCAGCGCGGCGACCAGGCGGGTCCAGCGCGGCAACCAGCCGAGCGCGTAGTGGTTCGTCGGGCGCAGGCGTCGCCGGTACGCGCGGTGCAGCACCTCGGCCTTGTACTGGGCCATGTCGACGCCGGCCGGGCAGTCCGACGAGCAAGCCTTGCAGGACAGGCACAGGTCCAGGACCTCGTGCAGCTCGGGCGAGCGCCAGCTGCCCGCGACGAGCGTGCCGTTGGCCAGCTCCTGCAGCACGCGGGCGCGGCCGCGCGTGACGTCCTTCTCGTCGCCCGTGGCCCGGTACGAGGGACACATGAAGCCGCCGTCGGCCGAGGTGTCCGCGCGGCACTTGCCGACACCGACGCAGCGGTGCACCGCCGTCGTGAAGTCGCCGCCGTCGTGGCGGAAGGAGAAACCCGTGGCCTTCGGCAGCGGGTGGGCGTGCGGGCGGCGCAGGTCCGCGTCCAGGGGACGCGGGTCGACCAGGACGCCGGGGTTGAGCACGTCCGCAGGGTCGAACACGTGCTTGACCGCCGCGAAGGCCGCCAGCGCCTCCGCGGAGTACATCACCGGCAGCAGCTCGCTGCGCGCCCGGCCGTCACCGTGCTCGCCCGACAGCGAGCCGCCGTGCGCCGCGACGAGGTGCGCGGCGTCGGTCATGAACGCGCGGAAGCCCGCGACGTCGGACTGCCGCTCGAGCGGGATGTCGAGGCGCACGTGCACGCACCCGTCGCCGAAGTGGCCGTACGTCAGCCCGTCGACCCGGTGCGTGGCCATGAGGGCCTCGAACTCGCGCAGGTACGCCCCGAGGCGCTCCGGCGGCACCGCGGCGTCCTCCCAGCCCGGCCACGCCTGCCGGCCCGCGGGCGTGCGCCCGCCCAGGCCCGCGCCGTCGGCCCGGATCTGCCACATCGACGACGCCTCCGCGCCCGGCGGGATGACCCGCGAGGACGCCGCACCGGCGTCGGCGACCATGGCGCGCGCCCGGGCGAGCGCCTCGTCCGTCGACGCGCCGCCCATCTCAACCATGAGCCAGCCCGCGCCCGGCGGGAGCTCGGGCACGTGCGCCTCGCCGCGGTGGCGCCGCACGACGTCGACGAGCCGCGCGTCGAGGCCCTCGACCGCGAGTGGGGCGTGCGCGAGGAGGGCGGGGACGGCGTCGGCGGCGGACGCCATGTCCGGGTAGCCCAGGACGACGAGCACCGCGGCGTCGGGGATCGGCACGAGCGACACGGTCGCGCCCAGCACCGTGACGAGCGTGCCCTCGGTGCCGACCAGCATCTTCGCGAGGTCCGTGCCGCGCTCGGGGAGCAGGTGCTCGAGCGAGTAGCCGGAGACCTGGCGCGAGAAGCGGCCGAGCTCGGTCCGGATGAGCGAGAGGTTCGCGTCCACGACGTCGGACAGCCCGGGCACGACGTCGAGCGCACCCTCGCCCGCGCGCGCCGTGAACCGGCGGCCGTGGCCGTCGACGACGTCGAGGCTGACCACCTGGTCGACGGTCCGGCCCCACGCGACCGCGTGCGGGCCGCACGCGTTGTTGCCGATCATCCCGCCGAGCGTCGCGCGGTTCTGCGTCGACGGGTCGGGGCCGAAGCGCAGGCCGAACGGCTTCGCGGCCGCCTGCAGGTCGCTCATGATCACGCCGGGCTGCACGACGGCGGTCCGGGCCTGCGGGTCGATCTCACCGATGCCCGTCAGGTGCCGCGAGGTGTCCACGACGATGCCCGGCCCGATGGCGTTGCCCGCGACGGACGTACCGCCGCCGCGCAGCGTCAGGGACGTGCCGGTGGCGCGGGCCACCTCCGTGACGGCGACCAGGTCGTCGGTGTCGACGGGGCACACGACGACCTGCGGCACGACGCGGTAGTTCGAGGCGTCCGTCGTGTACTGGGCGCGGGCCCGCGCCGAGGCGAGCACCTCACCGCGCACGACGGCGCGCAGGGCAGCGGTCAGGTCGGCGGCCGGGGCGGCGTCGATGCCGGCGGGCGCGCTGGAGGTGGTGGGCACGCGCGCATCTTTCCACTTCGGCGGCGGGGCCAGGAGGCCTACCGGCGAGGCACGTCCGCCAGACGGACGCCGCCGGGCCCGTGAGGGCATCGCGGCGGCGTCCGGGTGGGCCGTTGGGCCCGAGTGGGCGGACCTGTCAGGCTCCGCGGGCGGCTCGCGCCCCCCGCGTCCGGGAGGTCAGAGGGCCGCGGCGTCCAGGGTGATGGTGACGCCCTGCAGGGCCTTGCTCACGGGGCAGGTCTCCTTCGCCTGGCCTGCGACGCTCACGAAGGTGTCGGCGTCGAGGCCGTCGGCGGACCCGCGCACGGTCAGGCGGATCCCGGACAGGTGGAAGCCGCCGGCCGGGTCCGGGCCGAGGCTCACGTCCGCCTTCACGTCGAGGTCGCGGGGGGTCCCGCCGGCCTCGCCGAGCAGTGCGGAGAACTGCATCGCGAAGCACGAGGACAGGGCCGCGCCGATGAGCTCCTCCGGGCTGGTGGTGCCGTCGGCGTCGTCAGCGGCACGCTTGGGGAAGGACACGTGGTAGGTGCCGAGCCCGGAGCTGACGAGCTCGACGTCGCCGCTGCCCTCGGACAGCGTGCCGGACCAGGCAGTGCGTGCGGTGCGCGTGGCCATGAAGTACCTCCTCGATCGACGGGAACGTTCGACCGTATCGCCGCGGAGCACCTGGAGCACCTGGAGGCAGCGCATGTCGGACCGGAAGATCGACCGGGTGGACGCCGCCTTCGCGGCGCACACGCGCACCGGGTTCCTCCCGCACGACCAGGTGCGGCACTCGCACCGGGACGAGCCCCTGCCGATCGGCCACGGCCAGACCAGCTCCCAGCCCAGCACGGTCGCGCGGATGCTGCGGTTCCTGGACGTGCCGCCGGGCGCACGTGTGCTCGACGTCGGGGCCGGCTCGGGGTGGACGACGGCCCTGCTCGCGCACCTGACCGGGCCGACCGGCGTCGTCGTCGGGGTGGAGCTCGAGCCCGAGCTCGCGGCGTGGGGCGCGGCGAACCTCGCGCGGACGGGGCAGCCGTGGGCACGGATCGAGCTCGCGGTGCCGGACGTGCTGGGCGCGCCGGCGCAGGGCCCGTTCGAGCGGGTCCTCGTCTCGGCGGAGGCGCCCGAGCTCCCGATGGCCCTCGTGGCACAGCTCGCCGACGAAGGGCGCATGGTCGCCCCGGTCGCGGCGGGCCTGTCGGTGGTCGAGCGCACCCGCGACGGGCTGCGCATCACGCGCCACGAGGGCTACAAGTTCGTGCCGCTGCGCTGACCGGCCCTGCGGGGTGGGGCCCCGAGTGGAACGGAGCCTGGCCTCACAGCACCGGGGTGGAGCGGTCGGCGTGCCGAACGCTCCACCCCGGTGGCTGGGTGTGCTGGGTGGTGCTGGGCGCTGAGCCCCGGGCCGTCAGGCCCTCGGTTCAGCGGGTGTCGCCGCCGCCGGAGACGACGGCCGCACGGCCGGCCTCCAGACGCGCGATCGGGATGCGGAACGGCGAGCAGGACACGTAGTCGAGCCCGACGCCGTGGAAGAAGTGGATCGACTCGGGGTCGCCACCGTGCTCACCGCACACGCCCAGGTGGATGTCGGGGCGCGTCGCCTTGCCCTTCTCCACCGCGAGCGCGACGAGGCCGCCGACGCCCTGGGTGTCGATCGACTCGAACGGCGAGACCGAGAAGACGCCCTTCTCCGTGTACTGGTTGAAGAACGC
>JAEYXM010000264.1 GCA_023428465.1 Actinomycetes bacterium | reverse complement strand
CACCACCACCATGCGCGCCGCGCGACCGGCGCCACCGCCGCGCCGGGGCAGGACGGGGCTGGTCGCCGGGCTGCTGGCCCTCGTCGTCCTGCTCGCGCTGGTCCTGTGGGCCGTGGAGCTCGACGGCCGGTCGTCGGGCACGGGGGCCGAGGACACCGCCGCGAGCGCACCCACCGAGCAGCCCGAGCAGCCGGAGCAGCAGCCTGAGGCCCCCGCGGCCCCGCAGCCCGAGGAGCCGCCCGCACCGCCGGCCGGCCCCGCCTCCGTCGAGGACGTGCTCGCCACCATCGCGGTCGACGACGACGTGCGAGCGGACCTGACGGGCCGTTGGGGCGAGGTCACCGACGCCCTCGCCGACGGCAAGCCGGACAGGGCGGCGCGCAAGGCCCGCGACCTCGAGCGGCGCATCGACGACCTTGAGCGCGACGAGCGCCTCTCCGCCGCCGACGCCGAGGCGTTGCGTGCCGCCGTCGGCGCCGCGACTGCCGACCTCCCGCAGGAGGGTGGCCCCGGCCGCGGCGACCGCGACGGCCCGGGCGATCGCGACGACCGCGGCGACCGCGACGACCGCGACGACCGCGACGACTGACGTGCCCGGGACGCAGGTCGGCCCGGCCCCACGAGGGGACCGGGCCGAGGAGCGGAGACGGTGGGATTTGAACCCACGGAGGAGGTTGCCCCCCTCACGGCCTTAGCAGGGCCGCGCACTAGGCCTGACTATGCGACGTCTCCAGGTCTGCGGAGCAGGCTACCCGCCCGTGTCCCCGCCCAGCAAAGCGCGCGAGCCTACCGCTCGAACGCCCAGGCCTTGTCCGTGAGGACGCGCGCGGCGGCGAGCCCGATCGCGATGCAGATGACGACGAACACGGCCTGCACGCCCGAGGTCACAGCCTGCTCGAGGTCGCCGTTGTTGAGCCCGACGACGGCCCGGTAGACCGCCGCACCCGGCACCATGATCACGACGGCGGGCACGGACACCGTGATCCGCGGGATCCGCAGCCGCGGGGCCGCGAAGGCGGCGAGCAGCCCGACGACGAGGGTCGCGATCATCGTCGCCGCCTGCATCGCCATGCCCGCGTCCGCGAGCTGCAGGCGCAGGACGTTCGCGACCATCCCGATGAGGGCCGCGGCGAGCGCCATGCGCATCGTGGAGTTGAACATGAGCGCGAAGCCCAGGCAGGCGAGGAAGCTCGCGAGGAGCCGCAGCAGGATGTGGACCCACAGCGCGACGTCGGGCGCGGCGAGCGGCTCGGTGGACATCCCGGTGACCCAGGAGACCGACCAGACGCTCAGCCCCGCCGAGAGCAGGACGAGGCCCGCGTACGTGGTCCGGGCGACGCCTGCGGAGAAGTCCATCTTCGCGAGGTCGAGCGCGCCCGTGACCAGCGGGAACCCGGGCACGAGGTACAGGACCGCGGAGATGAAGCCCGCCTGGTGGTTCGCGGCGGCCTCGCCGAGGCCGACCTCGAGCGCCGTGACGAACCCGAGGTAGAGCAGGCACGTCAGCGCGGCGGAGAGCATCGTGACCGCGAACTGGTTGAAGCCCTGGTGCACGAGGTTGCGGCGCAGGTACTGGCCGGCCCCGGCGCCGAGGAACGCGCCCACCACCTCCACGAGCGCACCGTTGTTGAGGAAGGCGAACGCACCGCAGGCCATCGCCGCGAAGAACGCGTTGAGGAGCGGGGCGTACAGGGGCGGCAGGGCCTGGATCCGGTCGAGCTCGGAGTTGACGTCGTCGACCGTCGCGCCCTCGCGCAGGCCGTTCGCGAGGTCCGTGAGCTCGCCGAGCCGGTGGGCGTTCACGCCGACCGCCCGGACCTCCGCGACCTCGGTGCGGAAGATCGCGCCGCGGTGCGACGTCGTCGTGATCTCCGTGAGCGTCACGTGCGCCTCGTGGCGGTCGAGGCCGAACGCGCGCGCGACCTGCTGCATCGCGGACTTCACGCGGTAGGAGCCCGTGCCGGACGAGAGCATCGCCTTGCCCAGGCGCAGCACGGCGCCGGACTGGCGGATGAGCTCGATCGGCTCGATGGCGTGGTCGGGGTGACCAGCGGCGTCCGCGCGCGGCGCGTCGTCGTTCGGCATGCGCCACATGATGGTGCCTCCGCAGGGCGGTGCACATGGGACCGCCGGTGCGCGGACGCGCTGCGACGGCGGCGCGCGGGCCTCACAACCCGCAGCGGGCCTCCTGGCACCACAGCGTCCGGTTGATGATCCAGTAGCCGGGCCACGGGTCGTCCGGGTTCGGGATCGTCTCCTCCAGCGCGAGCACCGGCCGACCGTGGGAGTCCAGGGTCATGAACGGGTCCGGCTCAGGCTCTCCGAAGCCGTAACCGAGCGTCTGCCCGTCCGAGATCAGCGCGGTGCGCATCCCGGTGCAGGAGCGGTCGGTGCAGCTGTGCATGCGCACGAACGTCCGTCCCGCGGTGGCGATGACGGGTCGTCCGGTGCCGTCGACCACCAGGTCGGCGGCACGGGCCTCGACTGGGGCGACGGGCAGGGTCGTGGTCGTGCGCTCCGCACAGAGCGCGTCGTCGCAGCTGGTCAGGATGAGCTCGTCGGTGCCGGGGTCGCGGTGGAGCAGCACCGGTGTCCCGTCGTCGCGGACGGCGAGGCGCAGCGCCATGTTCTCCTGCGGCCACTCCCAGACCCCCGCCTCGACCATCGGCAGGTCGAGGTCGAACGCGTAGGTGAGGGTGGTGGCGCCGGGGTCGGCGCTCCAGGCCCGGACGCGCTCGTTCGCGAAGTCCGTGCGCACCACCCACAACCGCCCGTCGGCGGCGTACTGCGCACGGACGAGGTCGTTGCCCTGGGTGTCGCCCAGGTCGTACGAGTCCGGCTCGGGGCACGAGGCCGATGCGCAGAACCGCAGCATCAGGCCGTCGGAAGCGGGACCCTCGACCGGGAAGCGCGCCACGAGCGCGTACCGACCCTCATGGGCGGCGATGGCGCCGTTCTCGCCGTTGGCGACGTCGCCGGTGACGGCGACGGACCGACTCGCGGACGCCTCGTCGCCGAAGCAGTCCGCCCCGGAGCACGTGACGAGGAGCTGTTGGAGGGCGCAGTCGTCCTCGCCGTCCTCACCCGGCTCGCACACGACGGCGCGGGCGAGCACAGCCAGCCCCTGCCCATCGGGGTCCGCCGTCGCGCCCACGACCTCGAACGACTCGGTTCCCGGGAGATCGCCCAGGGACTCCACCCGACAGCGCGTGTCGTCGAGGTCGCACCACGAGAGCCCCCGCGGCACGACCAGCAGCACGTCGTCGCCGACGGCGACCGGTGCCGGCGCCGCGTGGTCGTCCGCGAACCGCAGGACGACCGGCTCGATCGCCGGCGTCGGGTTCGTCGCCACGAGCAGGAGGTGGCCCGCGGGCGCGACGAGCAGGGCCAGGGTCGCCGCCACTGCCCGCTCCAGGACTGCCCGGCTCGACGCGCGGACGGGCGCCGCACCGGACGCGGGCCCGTCGGCGGGGGCCGCGGCGGGCACCGCAACGGCGGCACGGTCGACGCCGGCCCAGGCGAGGGGCTCGAACGACGCCGCCCGGAACTCCCCGAGGACGAAGGTGATCCGCAGGTGCACGCACGTCATCGCGGCGACCAGCAGGACTGGGACGGGGACGGCCAGAGCCGCGGTCGCGCCCAGCTCGAGGGCCTCGGCCACCGGAGCGTCCAGCCGGTCCGTACCGAGGCCGACCCCCCACGACGCCGCCGCGGCGGGCACCGTCACCAGGAGCAGGAACAGGCCGGCCGGCTTGCGGAACCCGACGTCGTCGTCCGGGCGCACCAACCTGCGCAGGTGGCGCATGCGCCGCGCCGCCGCACCGAGGCCGACACCGTGCACGACGGCGACGACCACCCAGCGAGCCAGGAGCTCGGTGACCGCCAGCGAGACCAGCAGGGCCGCGGCGGCGAGCAGCCATCCCGTGAGCACCAGCAGCACCGGCACGCCGATCGCGGTCACGGCGGCCCAGAGCAGCAGGAGCGTCGCCCAGGTCGCCCACAGGCCCCGACGGCGACGGACCTC
Source organism: Actinomycetes bacterium (assembly GCA_023428465.1). Lineage (GTDB taxonomy): Bacteria > Actinomycetota > Actinomycetes > Actinomycetales > Cellulomonadaceae > Actinotalea. The sequence continues at coordinate 2,949 of JAEYXM010000264.1, read as the reverse complement.
GGCCCGTGCGCCCGGCGCGTCGACCCGGTGCCCCAGCAGGTCGCCGGCCGCGTAGAGGGCGACCACCATGGTCGCCCGCGCGGTCAGCGCGGCCAGGACCACGACGACGACGCCGGCCGCCACGAGCAGCGCCGTGGGCATGGACTCGTGGACGAACGCGCCGTCGCGCAGCATCGAGGGACTGGTCCAGGCGTTGATCAACGTCATGAGCACGCTCGCGAGCGCGCCCAGAACGGCCACGAGGCCCATCGGCGTCAAGTAGTCCCAGGCCCGCCGACGGACCAGCCCGGCGACGCGTCGTGGCAGCGTGCCGTGGTCGACGTCAGCCGGTGGCACGGTCGGTGCGGTCGGCGAGGTCGGTGAGGTCGGTGCGGTCGGCTCGCCTGTGGGCAGGTCCTGGGCCTCGTCCGGGGTGTCACTCATCGAGTGCCAACCTCTCCGTGTTCTCGAGCGCCATCGCCAGCAGGTCCTCGATGTCGATCGGCGGCTCCTCCTCGTCCGTCTGGACGCCGACCACGAGCACCTTCGACTCGGTGACCTGCACGAGCGCGAACTCGCTCCAGACCTCCCCGGAGTCCCCGTACGGCTTCTCCCGGGTCCGCCAGCCGAGGACGCCGTCGTCGAGGCCGGTGAGCGGTTCGATCGTGCGGTCGAGGGGTTCGCCCGCCGCAGCACGCTCCTCGAGGTAGTCGACGCAGCGCTGCACGTCCGCCTCGACCTCCGCCATCAGGTCCGCGGCGGGCTCGTAGGGGCCGTTGGAGGCGATCCGCGCCTCGACCGGGACGCGGCTCTCGCCGATGCCGACCCGGGAGTACGGCCCGGAGCGGTCGCCGATGGGCCCGGACGACATCCCGCACCAGCCCTGGCCGGCGAGGACCCAGGTGCCGGGCTCGTGGTCCTCGGTGACGGCTCCCGGAACGTCGTCCATGTCGAGCAGCTGGGGCACCTCGGGCTCGTCGGAGCACCCGGCGAGCAGCGCGACGAGGGCCGCTGCGCCGAGCAGCGGGCTCACGGGCCGTCTGCGCGCTGCACCCGCGCGGACGTAGCGCCGTCGGTCGGTCAGCACGGCCTCTGCCTCCTGGGGTGGTGCTTCCGGGCGTTCGATGCCGGTCAAGGCTAGCGGGCGCTATGCCCGATTTGACCGTGCGTCCGATGCCCGAGGCGGCACGGAGATGGGGACGTCCGCGCGTCGCGCCGGTCAGCGACCGCCCGGCAGCCCGTCGATCACGTGGGCGTCTCCCGTGCAGGGCTGCAGTCGGTCCGGCGCCGGGAACGGCAGCGTCCACGTGCGCAGCTCCGCGCGGATGTCACCGAAGTCGTCGAGCTTCACGACGACGCGCTCCGGGCTCACCTCGACGATCCGCACGCGCGTGGCAGTGCCGTCGGCGTGGGTCAGGTGCCACAGGTCTGCGAGCCAGGCCAGGCCGCGCTCCTCGAGCGCCTCCTCGGCGTCGTGCCAGTCCACGACCCCGGTCACCTCGTGGCCGAGGCGGTCGATCGCGACGAAGCCCTCGCCGTCGAGCCGCACCCAGCCCAGGAGCTCGCGGTCCCCCGCGCGACGGTGCTCGATCCAGTCCTGCGTCAGCATCCGGCGATCCTAGGTGCGCCGTCAGCCCCGGGCACGCGCAATCCTGGGACCTGACGTCGACCTCGTAGGAGTGCTACTGCCATGAAGCTGATCGTGATGGCACCTTCCGGCGCACCCCTCCTCGATGGGGAGGCGCTGATCGGAGCGGCCCGTGAACGGTTCGGTGAGCGAACTCGCGTCCAACCCTCCCCGTCGGACTGGGACACCGACTTCCACATCTACGTCACGCTGGACGGTGAGACCCTCACGATCTCTCACTACCCCGACGGGACCTCGATGGGCGTCGAGTCGGGTGATGCCGAGGTGGCCGACGCCGTCGCCTGGCTCCGGTCGCTCCTCCCGCCGGACTTCCCTCGGGTCATCGCATGTGACGGCGGCTGGAACGGCCACGTGGACCTGAGTCCCGGCATCACCGCGGACGAGGTCATGGCGAACTGGGTCGACCACAGCGTTCCCGGCTGGGACGCCGGCGACCCCGACGTCGCCCCACCCGCGGAATAGTCTCACCGCCCGTGCGGGAGCGTTGCCGTCAACCCGGCATCGCGACCCTGGCCTGGAGGCTCCAACGCCATCCGCGCTCCCGTCGACCGCGACGCGATACTCTCCGACGCCGACCAGGTCCGCCAGGGCCTGTGGGACACCGGCGCCGCGATCGACTTCGACCAGCCGGTTGGCCCACGACGACCCAGCGAGATCACCGTCAGCAACCGCATCGACGGAGCACCGCCAGGTGAGAGGACGATCTACCAGTGACCGAAGCCTCAGGGGCGACGCCGCCCGACATGATCCAGATCATCGGCCGGGAGTTGGTCGGCCTAGCGCCTGAAGGCTGGGTCACGGGCACGGCTGTCTTCATGAGGGTCGGCAATACCGCTCAACTCCAAGTCCTCGCCTTTGACGCGCAGGGCGGCGTCCTGGGCGGTAGCCCGTCGCGGACGATGTCGCAGGCCTTCAACACCCTCCGCGAGATGCTCGCGCAGCCCGGCAAGGGTGCCTTCCTGACTGCCACGTACAACCTGCGGGCCGATGGCGAACTGTCGGTCGACTTCAACTATGACGACGAACCCGCGTTCGGCGCCCCCATCGACCCGAGCCACTACGTCGAGGAACTCCAGCAGCACCCCCGCCGTCCCGAGGCGATTCCGACATGGTGGCAGGAGCGGGTCGCCCAGGCTCACCGGTCGAGCGGAGCCGAGTAGCCACCCACCCGCCACCGTTCGCACCGAGCACTTCTTGCGGAGGGCAAGGGATTCGAACCCTTGAGGACGGGGTAACCGCCCTAACGGTTTTCAAGACCGTCCCATTCGGCCGCTCTGGCAGCCCTCCACGCCCGCGGGTCCGGCGTCGTCGGCCAGGTGCGG
>JAEYXM010000210.1 GCA_023428465.1 Actinomycetes bacterium | reverse complement strand
GGCAGGGGGTGGGGGGGTGGGGGTGGGGTTAGCGGAGGAGGCGGGACATGCGGCGGTCGGCGAGGGGGGTGCCGTTCGTCTGGCACGTGGGGCAGTACTGGAGCGAGGAGTCGGCGAACGAGACCTCGCGGACCGTGTCGCCGCACACGGGGCACGCCTCGCCGGCCCGGCCGTGGACGCGCATCCCGCGGCGCTTGGCGTCCTTGAGCTCGGCCGCGGGGCGCCCGGCCGCCGCCTCGAGCGCTTCCGTGAGCACCTGGCGGATGATGCCGTGGAGGCGCGCGACGTCGTCGTCGGTGAGCGAGCGGCTGAGGGCGAAGGGGCTCATGCGGGCCGCGTGCAGGATCTCGTCGGAGTAGGCGTTCCCGATTCCGGCGATCTGCCGCTGGTCGCGCAGCAGCCCCTTGACCTGCTGGTTCCTCGCCTGCGCGAGCTCGGCGAACCGCTCGACGGTGAACTCGGGCCCGAGCGGCTCGACGCCGAGCGACGCGACGAGCCCGACGTCGTCGGGAGCCGCGACCACGTGCACGGCCAGTCGCTTGCGGGTGCCGTGCTCGGTGAGGTCGAAGCCCGCGCCGTCGTCCAGCGTCACGCGCAGGGCCAGCGGGGACTTGCCCGGCTTGACCACGGTTGCCGGTACGACGTCGTACCAGCGCACCCAACCGGCCCGCGAGAGGTGGAACAGCAGGTGCGGCCCGTCCGTGGCGAGGTCCAGCCACTTGCCGCGCCGCCCGACGCCGGTCACCTCCCGGCCCACCAGGTCGGCCGGGGCGGGGGAGAAGGTCTTGAGCGCGCTGATCGTGCCGACGGCGACGCCGCCGACGTGCCGGCCGACGGTGCGCTCGGCCAGGAAGCGGGCAAGGGACTCGACCTCAGGTAGCTCGGGCACGGTCCCATCGTGCCCGCGACCGCCGACGAAGGGCAGCGCCGCGGCCCCACTAGGCTGGCGCCCATGCTCATGCGGATGTCGTCCCTGTTCGTGCGCACCCTCCGGGAGGACCCGGCCGACGCCGAGGTCGCCAGCCACCGACTGCTCGTCCGGGCCGGCTACATCCGCCGTGCCGCGCCCGGCATCTACACGTGGCTCCCGCTGGGCCTGCGCGTGCTCGCGAAGGTCGAGCAGGTCGTGCGCGAGGAGATGGCCGCGATCGGCGCCCAGGAGGTGCACTTCCCGGCCCTGCTGCCGCGCGAGCCGTACGAGGCGACGAACCGCTGGACCGAGTACGGGCCCAACCTCTTCCGCCTCCAGGACCGCAAGGACGCCGACTACCTGCTCGCGCCGACGCACGAGGAGATGTTCACGCTCCTGGTCAAGGACCTGTACTCCAGCTACAAGGACCTGCCGCTCGCGCTGTACCAGATCCAGACCAAGTACCGGGACGAGGCACGCCCGCGCGCCGGCCTGCTGCGCGGGCGCGAGTTCATCATGAAGGACGCCTACTCCTTCGACGTGGACGACGCCGGACTCGACGCCGCGTACCTGCGCCAGCGCGAGGCGTACCAGCGCATCTTCACGCGACTGGGCCTGGAGTACGTGATCGTCGCCGCGATGTCGGGCGCCATGGGCGGCTCGCGCAGCGAGGAGTTCCTCATGCCGACGGCGATCGGTGAGGACACGTTCGTCCGCTCGGCGGGTGGCTACGCGGCCAACGTCGAGGCGGTCACCACGCCCGCGCCGGACGCGCTGCCGTACGACGACGCCCCCGCCGCGCACGTCGAGGACACGCCCGACACCCCGACGATCGAGTCGCTCGTCGCCCTCGCGAACGAGCGCTTCCCGCGCCCGGACCGCCCGTGGGAGGCCGCGGACACGCTCAAGAACGTCGTCGTGACGCTCGTGCACCCGGACGGTGAGCGCGAGGTCGTCGTCATCGGCGTGCCCGGGGACCGCGAGGTCGACACGAGCAGGCTCGAGGCGGCCGTCGCGCCGGCCGTGGTGGAGGCGGCCACCGATGCCGACTTCGCCGCGCACCCGGAGCTGGTCAAGGGCTACATCGGCCCGGCCGTGCTCGGGCGCGTCAACACGGGCCGCGAGGACGCGATCCGGTACCTCCTCGACCCGCGCGTCGTGCCGGGCACGCGCTGGATCACGGGCGCGAACGTCGAGGGCAGGCACGTCGTGGATCTGGTCGCCGGCCGCGACTTCACCGCCGACGGCACCGTCGAGGCCGCAGAGGTCCGTGCGGGCGACCCCGCACCGGACGGCTCCGGCCCGCTCGAGCTGGCGCGCGGCATCGAGATCGGCCACATCTTCGCGCTCGGCCGCAAGTACGCCGAGGCGCTGGGGCTGCAGGTGCTCAACGAGAACGGCAAGGCCGTCACCGTGACGATGGGCTCCTACGGCATCGGCGTCTCGCGTGCCGTCGCCGCGCTCGCGGAGACCAACCACGACGGCGCCGGGCTGGCCTGGCCCGCGCAGGTCGCGCCCGCGCACGTCCACCTCGTCGCGACGGGCAAGGACGAGGCGGTCTTCCACGCCGCGGCCGAGCTGGCCGCGGACCTGCACGGATCGGGCATCGAGGTGCTCTACGACGACCGCCCGCGCGTGTCGCCCGGCGTGAAGTTCGCCGACGCCGAGCTGCTCGGGGCCCCGGTCCTCGTGGTCGTGGGTCGGGGGCTCGCCGAGGGCGTGGTCGAGGTGCGGCTGCGCCGCGCGGCCGACGCCGCGGTGCTCGGGATCGACGTCGTCGACGGGCGCCCGGTGGCCGAGCAGGTGCCGGTGGCCGACGCCGCGCAGCGTGTCACGCACCTGGTCGCCGAGCTCCTCGAGCACTGACCAGGAGCAGGACGCGCGGTGCGTCAGGCGGACGTCGGCATTCCCGGGAGCACCGGCACGTCGGCGCCGAGGCGGGTCGCCCGGAGCATTGCCTCGAGCGCCGCGTCCAGCAGGGCCGGCCGGTCCTGCGGCCCCACGACGGGCACCAGGGCCGCGTAGGCCTCGCCGAGGCCGCTGTCGATCCCGCTGAGGGCCGACGACGTGACCTCCGGGGCGAGGCCGTCGCCGGTGATCGCCTCGGGCAGGTCGTAGGCGGCGCGTCGTGGGTCGGTGCCGGTCCCGGCGAACCCGGCCGCCTCGGCCCAGGCCTCGGCGCGCTCGCGGTGCAGCGCGGCGCGCTCGGCGGCGCGGGTGCGGGCCTCGTCGGTCGCTCGTCCCGCGACGACCTCCCACGCCAGGCCGGCGGCGTCCTCGGACTGCACGAGGACGGCCGCGGCCTGCGCGTCCAGGCCGGCGGGCAGGGCGGTCGGCACGACGACGGTCGGCAGCTCGGCGGGATCCTCCCCGAGGGCGACGGCCAGGCGGTCGGCGAGGAGAGCACGGTTGAGGGCGATCCCGGCCAGCAGGTGCGCCATGGCGGCGTCCTCCTCGGCGACGGCGTCCGCGCGGGCGGTGTCCGCACCCGAACGCAGCGCTGCGAGGACGCCGGCGGCGTCCGCGGGCGGGGGAGGGTCGGCCGTCGCCGTGGCGGTGGGTGTCGGTGCCGGGGTCACGCCCGGGAACGGGTCGTAGACGCCACCGAGGGCGTCGACGTGCTGCTGGGACGTGACCGCGATCTCGGCCAGCACCGGGACGGCGGCCTCGGGCGCGGTCGTCGCGGCCGCGCGCGCGGCGCCCGCCAGGTCGGCGGCCTGGATGGCGCTGCGGTCGCGGAGCTGCTCGGCGGCGTCGGGGACGAGCGGCGTCGGGTCGGGCGTCTCGACGCGCAGGTCGCAGCCGGTCAGGACGGCGGACACGCCGAGCGCGGCCGCGACGGCGACGGCGGTCGCGCGCAGGCGCATGCCGACACGGCGGCGTGCACGCGGGGCGCGGGGCGAGGTGGGGGGAGCGGAGGTCATCGCGGGCGATCCTCCCACGCCGCCGGCCACCGGAGTCGTTAGGCTGGGCGGCGCCAAGTCCACAGGGCCATGTCTGCCCGCCACGAACTCGCCGGAGGCGACCATGGTCACAGGCTCAGGCCCAGCAGATCGGGTCCGCGCCGTCGTCGCACCCGTCGTCGGCGCCGCAGGTCTCTCGCTCGAGGACGTCCAGGTCGTGGCGGCGGGCCGCCGCAGCGTCGTGCGCGTCGTCGTCGACCTCGACGCGGACGCGGTCGGGAGTCTCGGCTCCGACGCGCTCGCGGACGTCTCGCGCGCGATCTCCGCGGTGATGGACAAGGCCGACCCCGTGAAGGGTGCGTACGTCCTCGAGGTCTCGACCCCGGGCACGGACCGACCGCTGACGCAGCTGCGCCACTTCCGGCGCGCCCGTACGCGCCTGGTGCGACTGTCCCTGCAGGACGGCTCGGTGCGCACCGGCCGCCTGCTCGAGGCCGACGACGCCGGTCTGGTCCTGGAGTCGGACGGCACGACGGTCACGGTGCCTGTGGCGGACGTCGCCCGCGGCGTCGTCGAGGTGGAGCTGAGCCGGGCGGTCGACGGCGAGGAGGAGGAGGCCTGATGGACATCGACATGACGGCTCTCCGGCTGGTGGAGCACGAGCGGGACATCAGCCTCGACACGCTGATCGGCGCCATCGAGCAGGCGCTGCTGTCCGCATACCACCGCACGCCGGGGGCCTACGAGGACGCACGCGTCGAGGTGGACCGCCGCACGGGTCACGTCACCGTGTGGGCGCGCGAGCGGATCGAGGGCGAGCCTGACGAGTCGGGTGTGCGCCCTCCCGTGGAGCTCGGTCCGGAGTTCGAGCACACACCCGAGGGCTTCGGCCGGGTGGCGACGTCGACGGCGCGGCAGGTCATCGTGCAGCGGCTGCGGGACGCGGAGGACGAGCAGGTGCTCGGGAGCTTCCGCGGGACGGAGGGTGAGGTCGTCGCCGGCGTCGTGCAGCAGGGCCGCGACCCGCGGGTCGTCCTCGTGGCGGTGCGCGGTACCGAGGCGGTCCTGCCGGCGCACGAGCAGGTGCCGACGGAGACGTACGTGCACGGCGAGCGCCTGCGTGCCTACGTCCTCGACGTGACCCGCGGTCCGAAGGGCCCGTCGATCACGCTCTCGCGAACGCACCCGGGCCTCGTGCGCAAGCTCTTCGCGCTCGAGGTCCCCGAGGTCGCGGACGGGTCGGTGGAGATCACGGCGGTCGCGCGCGAGGCCGGCCACCGGACCAAGATCGCCGTGCGGTCGACGGTCCCGGGCCTCAACGCCAAGGGTGCCTGCATCGGCCCGATGGGCGCCCGCGTGCGCGCGGTCATGACCGAGCTGCGGGGCGAGAAGATCGACATCGTCGACCACAGCGACGACCCCGCGGAGTTCGTCGCCCACGCGTTGTCGCCCGCGCGGGTCACGTCGGTGACGGTCGTCGACGAGGCACTGCGGGCCGCGCGCGTCGTCGTGCCGGACTACCAGCTCTCGCTCGCCATCGGCAAGGAGGGGCAGAACGCCCGTCTCGCGGCGAAGCTCACCGGGTGGCGGATCGACATCCGCTCCGACGAGGGTGCGCCCACCGAGCCGACCGAGCCCACCGAGCCCACGCAGGCCCCGGAGGCTCCGGATCACGATTCGTGAGCCGTCACGGTAGACTGGCGGACGCTGGGCCACGGACCCGGCTCCCACACACTGCGTCGAGCGCCGGTTCGCCCGGTCCGGTACGCACGTGCGTGGGCTGCCGAGACCGAGGTCTCCGGTCCGTTCTGCTCCGGGTTGTCGCGGTCGCGGACGACGCCGGGCAGCACCGAGCCGTCGTTGACATCCGGCGTTCCCTGCCAGGTCGGGGTGCGTGGATGCACGCCGACCTGGTCTGCCTGGAGCTCGCCGAGAAGCGCCGTGCCTTTCCCAGGGCACTACGGACAGGTCCGCTCGACACCTCGCAGGTGCGTGCGTACGTGGAGAACACCAGCAGGACACATGTCGTTTCGCCTGGATCAGGAAGCGGGTTGGAAGCCGATGGGCCCCCGATGAGTACCCAGCGATGAGCAAGCACTAACGACGGTCCGGCCCTGTCCGGGCGGACCGAGACAGGGAGAGTTGTGGCAAAGGTCCGCGTATACGAGCTCGCCAAGGAGCTCGGCGTCGACAGCAAGGCCCTGATGGCCAAGCTGGGCGAGCTCGGTGAGTTCGTCAGGTCGGCGTCGTCGACCATCGAGGCGCCGGTCGTCCGCAAGCTGCGGGACGCCTACCCGGCGCAGCCTGCCGGTGCCGCCCCCGCGGCGGCGCCCGCCGAGCCGCGCAAGGCGGCTACCCGTACTGCGGCC
>JAEYXM010000202.1 GCA_023428465.1 Actinomycetes bacterium | reverse complement strand
GGGGGGGGGGGGGGGGCCCCGCCCCGGCCCCACGTCAGGCTGGGCTCAGCCGTCCAACCAGCTGTCGTACCGCATGAGGAACGCGGCCATCGCCTGCCGCTCCACGTCGTTCGAGGAGCGGAAGGTGCCGTCCGGCCACCCGGTGGTGATCTCCGTCGAGGCGAGCCACTCGATCTCGGTGAAGAACGGGTGCGACGTCGCGACGTCGGTGAACGTCGCGGTCCCCGGTGCCGTGAACGCCGGCTCGTCGGCGTACCGGTAGAGGAACGCAGCCATCGCCTGCCGCTCCACCGGAGCCATCGGCCGGAACGTGCCGTCCGGCCACCCGGTGGTGATGCCCGTCGACGCGAGCCACTCGACCTCGGTGAAGAACGGGTGCGTCGTCGGGACGTCGACGAACGTCGGCGTCTGTGGCGCCTCGAACTCCGGCTCCCCGGCGAACCGGTACAGGAACGCCGCCATCGCCTGCCGCTCGATGCTGGCCGACGGGTGGAAGCTCCCGTCCGGGAACCCCGTGGTGATCCCGGCGTAGGCCAACCACTCGATCTCCTCGTCGAAGGGGTGGCCGAGCGGTACGTCGCTGAACAGCGGCTCGCTCGTCGAGCTCAGCACCGCGTCGATGCCCGCGGTGTCCTCGCCCGCCACCACCGCGACGGGTGTGGCGGTCCGCAGGGCGACCTGGTCGTCGTAGCACTCGGAGCGCACGTCGGCGTCGGCCTCCTCGTCGGGGTAGAAGCACACGGTGTACTCCCCCGGGTACAGGCCGGTGGCCGTGTAGGTCCCGTCGGCGTCGGTCTCGGCGTAGCCGCCGACCAGGCCCTCACCCCAGACGTTCACGTAGACGTTCTCCAGCGGACCGTCGGGCCCGGTGACCGTCCCGGAGATGGAACCGGGCAGGCCGAGCTCCGCGTCGATGCCGGTCACCGCTGCGCCGGAGCCCACCGTCACGACCTCGGCCGTCGAGAACAACATGGCGTCGTCGTAGTACTCGTCGAGCAGCCCCAGCTCGCCGCCCTGGAAATGGACCTTGTAGTCGCCAGGGTCGAGGCCCGTGACGGTGTAGGCGCCGTCGACGTCGGTCTCGGCGCTGTTCACGAACCCGTACTGGAGGTTGCGGACCACGACCGTGACACCTTCGACGGGCTCCCCGTCGGGGTCGGTCACGGTGCCGGAGATGTCGCCGGTGACCGCCAGCTCCGCGTCGATCCCCTCCACGGTCTGGCCCGGCTCCACGTCGATCCACGTTGCGTCGGCAGCGCTGGTGACGTCGTCGTAGTACTCCGACACCATGCCGAGCATGAACCCCTTGAACTCGACCGTGTAGGACCCCGCCGGGAGCCCCCCGATCGTGTAGCTGCCGTCGAACGCGTCGGTGATGGCGAAGTTGCCGGCCCCGTCCGCGTCCAACGCCTCCACCGGGACGCCGCCGCGTGGGTTGCCGGCCGCGTCGGTCACGGTTCCCGAGATCGCTCCACCAAGGGCAAGCTGTGCGTCGATGCCCTCGGCCACCTCGCCGGCCACGACCGTCACGGGGTCGGCGTCGGCGTACGTCAGCTGACCGTCGTAGTACTCGGAGGCCAGATGACCCACCCCGTTGAACTGGACGACGTAGTCGCCCGGTGTGAGGCCGTCGATCTGGTAGTTGCCGAGCTCGTCGGTGTCGACACCGCGGCCGTCCATCTCGTTCTCCAGCGCCATGACCGTCACGCCCGCGACGGGCTCGCCGTCGGGCCCGGTCACCGTCCCGGCGATGGAGCCGCCGACGCCGAGCTCCGCGTCGATGCCGTCCGTGGTCTCACCGGCGGTCACGGAGACGACGGAGGCAAGGTCCCAGGTCGGCGCGTCGTCGAAGTACTCGGTGACCAGGCCGACCATCGATCCGTCGAACTCGACCGTGTAGTCACCTGCCGGGAGCCCTGCCCTGACGTACTCGCCGACCTCGTCGGTCTCCGCGAAGAAGACGCCCCCCGACTCGGCGAACAGGAAGACGCCGACTCCCTCGGCAGGGCCCTCAGGGCCGGTGACGGTCCCGGAGATCGCACCCCCGAGCGCGAGCACGGCGTCCGCAGTGGCGGTCTCGCCCGCCATGACAGGGACCATGTCGGCATCCATCCAGCTGGGCTTGTCGTCGAAGTACTCGGAGGCGAAGGAGGTCGCCCGGGCCTCGAAGTACACGACGACATCGCCCTCGGGGATGCCGTCGAGCGAGTAGTCGCCGTCGGCGTCGGTCGTCGCCCACCCGATGGGCGCGTCCCCGCTGTCGAACACGGTCACCTCGACGTCCGGCACGCCCGCGCCGTCCTCGTCAGTGACGCGACCGGCGACGGAGCCGTCGGTGGTGAGATCGACGTCGTGCGTCGTCGTGGCGCCCGGGGTCACTGCGATGCCGGGCTGTGAGGTGGTCCCGAGACCCATGCCACTGGCGTCGACCGAGACGCTGTACGTGCCGCCGGACAGGCCGTTGACCGTGTAGGTGCCGTCACCCGCCGTCTCGACGGACGCCACCTGGTCCGGGCCCGAGGTCACGCTCACCAGAGCACCGGCGACGGGCCCGCCATTCGCACTCACGGTGCCGCTGATGGCACCGGCGGCGGTGAGGTTCGCGTTGATCGAGTCCTGGGTGGACAGGTCGGTTACCGTGATCCGGGCCGCCTGCTCGGGGTTGAGCGCGTTGTTGTAGTACCTGTTGGTGAGCCCGAGCGGGCCCCCCTCGAAGAACACCGTGTACTCACCCGCCGGTACGGCCGCGACGAGGTACCGTCCGTCGGCGCCGGTGTGCGCGCTGTACTCATCAGAGCTGGTGGTGTCGGTGAGGGTCACGTTCAGGCCCTCCACGGGGCCCTCCGGCCCCTGCACCAGGCCCCCGACGTCGCCCCCTTCGCCGACAGCGTTCGCCGGTGCAGCGACGCCGAGCAGGGCTACCGCCAGGCTGGTGACCATCACCACCCCGAGCCGCAGGTCCCGAACCGGCACAGAGAATCGGCGATTCATGGCCACTCCTCGTGGACGAGCGCCGCGTGCATCGACGACAGCGCGTCGACCCCGGAGCCCCTGTCCGAGCACGGCACTAACGCAGGCTTATCACCGCGACGCATGTCGTTGGGGGCGAACGGACACACGTGTCCGGGTGAAACGCGCCGTCACGCAGACCGAGCCGGGCGGGGGCGGGGCGACCCACGGGTGGAGGGCTGATGCCGCTCAGTCGGACAGCCCGGCGAACCGTGCGAGGAACGCCGCCATCGCCTGTCGCTCGACGCCCGCGGTCGGCCGGAACGTCCCGTCCGGCCACCCCGTGGTGATGCCCGTCGAGGCGAGCCACTCGACCTCGTCGAAGAACGTCGCGCTCGTGGGCACGTCGGAGAAGGTAGCCGTCGCCGGCGACGTAGCCTCCGGCTCGCCCGCGAACCGGTACAGGAACGCCGCCATGGCCTGCCGCTCGACCGTCGCCGTCGGGCGGAATGTGCCGTCCGGCCACCCCGTGGTGATGCCCGTCGACGCGAGCCACTCGACCTCGGTGTAGAACGGCGAGCCCACCGGCACGTCCGTGAACGACGCCGTTGCAGGCGGCGTGAACGCCGGCTCGCCGGCGTACCGGTAGAGGAACGCCGCCATCGCCTGCCGCTCCACCGGCGCCGACGGTCGGAACGTCCCGTCCGGGAACCCGCTCGTGACCCCCTGGTACGCCAGCCACTCGATCTCCGCGTGGAAAACCGCGGAGGGCGGCACGTCGGAGAACAGCGGGTCGTCAAGGTCGGCAAGGACCGCATCGACCCCCGACCTGTCCTGGCCCACCGAGAGCACGACGGCAGTCGCGGTCGTCCTCGTCACCTGGTTGTCGTAGTACTCCCCGCGCAGCCCCGAGGCGAGTGGTGCCTCGAACTGCACCTCGTAGCTGCCGGCCGGTAGACCGGTCACGACGTAGGTGCCGTCAGCGGCTGTCTCGCTCTCCCCCGTCACCCCGCTGATCTGCTCCTCGACCCGAACCGTGAAGTCGGGCAGCGGCCCGGCAGGACCGGTCACGGTGCCGCCGATCGAACCACCGTCGACGAGCTCGAGATCGATCCCCGGAGTCGTCACGTCGGACGACACGGTCACCAGGTCCGCCGCGTCCGGCGCCAGGGCGTCGTCGTAGAACTCGGGCACGAGGCCCAGGGGCGCCCCGTCGGCGTGGACCCGGTACTCCCCTGCAGGAAGGCCGACGAGGTGATACCCGCCGTCCGCAGCGGTGAGCGTCCCGTCGTAGTAGGTGTCGGACGAAGCACCCACCCAGACACCGGCCACCGGGCCGGTCGGTCCCGTGACGGTGCCGCCGATACCGCCTCCGAGGGCCAGCGCTGCGTCGTTGCCGCTGTTGTCCACCCCCGTCACAACGGTCACGAGGTCGGCGTCCACCCAACGAAGGTGGTTGTCGTAATACTCGGAGACGAGCCCGGTGTCCATCCCTTTGAACCAGAGGAGGTACGCACCGGCGGGCAGCCCGACGAGCTGGTAGCTGCCGCTGTCGTCGGTGTACGCCTCCATCGAGGCGTCGGTCACGGGGTCGTGGGCGGACACCACGACGCCGACAGCGGGACCACTCGGGCCCACGACGGTCCCTGAGATCCAGCCGGTCTCCGCGAGAACGGCGTCGATGCCGGTCGTGGTCGCCGGCGCCGTCACGCTCACCAGCTCTGCGTCGTCCCAGCGCCGTGCGTCGTCGTAGTACTCGGCGGAGTGGAACACCCAGCGCCCGTCGAACTCGACGCGATAGGTGCCGGAGGACAGCCCGGCGATGGTGTACGTGCCGTCCGCGGCCGTGGTGGCGACCACCTGACCCCCACCGCTCGTGGCGTAGGCCCGTACCCAGGCGCCGACCACGGGGCCGTCGTCACTCGTGACGACACCCGAGATCGACCCCGTCGGGCCGAGCGGCTCCCACGGCATCGGGTCGGCACCGGTGGCGGGAGCGGCCCACAGGAGGCTCGTGGAGGCTGCCCCGACCAGAGCGACCCAGGCGCGTACCGCCCTGCCGTGGCGCGTACCGGAGGTGGGGGATGTCGGTCGGTTCATGATTGCTCCAGGTGGCAACCGCGGTCGCGTCACCCGTGACGCTGGAGCGGGCGGCGCACCCCTCGTAACTCCTGACACCACGAGTCTTGCACCGTGCGGGATCGTCCGGACGGGATTGGCCACCCGGACCTGACCTCGTGCAGGGCTCCCGGCACCGAGAACGTGGGCACGATGCCGGGCGACTCCTCGCGGACGAGCCGGGCGGGGGCGGCGCCGCGACGTACGTCTGCGAGGATCGCAGGCGATGACTGCCGCCGACACACCCCGCCTCGCCGACCGGCTCCCGCCCGGCGACGACCCCGACGCCCTCTTCGACGCCTTCGTGACCTGGGCGGCGGCTCAGGGCCTCGACCTCTACCCGGCCCAGCAGGAGTCGGTCCTCGAGCTCGTCACAGGGGCGCACGTGATCCTGTCGACGCCGACCGGGTCCGGGAAGTCGCTCGTCGCCGTCGCGGCGCACCTGGTCGCGATGGCGCAGGGTCGCCGGTCGTTCTACACGGCGCCGATCAAGGCCCTCGTCAACGAGAAGTTCTTCGACCTCGTGCGCATCTTCGGCGCGGAGAACGTCGGCATGATGACGGGCGACACGGCGGTCAACCCGACCGCGCCCATCATCTGCTGCACGGCCGAGATCCTGGCCAACATCGCGCTTCGGACCGGCACGGACACCCGTCCTGCGCCGGGTGACGACCCGGCCGTGCCGGGGGACGACGCCGTCGGGCTGGTCGTGATGGACGAGTTCCACTTCTACGCCGACCCGCAGCGCGGCTGGGCGTGGCAGGTCCCGCTGCTGGAGCTCACCGGCACCCAGTTCCTCCTGATGTCGGCCACGCTCGGCGACGTCTCGTTCTTCGTCGACGACCTCCGCCGGCGGACCGGCCGCGACGTCGCGGCCGTGACGAACGCCGACCGCCCCGTCCCCCTGACGTTCACCTACGCCGTCGACCCGTTGCACGAGGTGATCGAGCGCCTCGTCGAGACCGGCCACGCGCCCGTGTACCTCGTGCACTTCACGCAGCGCGACGCCGTCGAGCGGGCCCAGTCGCTGACGTCCGCCCAGGTGGCCACGCGCGCCCGGCGCGATGCCATCGCGGCGGAGCTCACGGGCTTCCGGTTCGGCACGGGCTTCGGCACGACGCTGTCCCGCCTGCTCCGGCACGGCGTGGGCGTGCACCACGCGGGCATGCTGCCCCGCTACCGGCGCCTCGTGGAGCGCCTCACGCAGCGCGGCCTGCTCACCGTCGTGTGCGGCACGGACACCCTCGGCGTCGGCATCAACGTGCCGATCCGCACGGTCGTCCTGACGTCGCTCGTGAAGTACGACGGCACGCGCAGCCGCCATCTGACCGCGCGCGAGTTCCACCAGATCGCCGGCCGGGCCGGCCGGGCGGGCTACGACACGGTGGGCGACGTCGTCGTCATGGCGCCCGAGCACGTCATCGAGAACCGCCGTGCGCTCGCCCGGGCGGGCGACGACCCGAAGAAGGTCCGCAAGATCGTCCGGAAGTCGGCACCGGCGGGCCAGGTGAACTGGACCGAGAGCACGTTCGAGCGCCTCCGCGAGGCCCCGCCCGAGCCGCTGTCCTCGCAGTTCCTCGTGACGCACGCGATGGTGCTGAACGTCCTGGCGCGCGCGGGGGACGCGGTCGAGGCGATGACGCGCCTGCTGACGGACAACCACGAGCCGCCCGCGGCGCGCGGCCGCCACGTCCGCCAGGCCGTGCGCATCTACCGCTCGCTGCGGGAGAGCGGTGTCGTCGAGCGGGTCCGGCGTGCGGACGGGCGGTGGACCGTTCGCCTCGCGGTCGAGCTGCCGGAGGACTTCGCGCTGAACCAGCCACTGTCGCCGTTCGCGTACGCGGCCCTGGAGATGCTCGACCCCGGTGCGTCCGGGTACGCCCTCGACCTCGTCTCGGTCATCGAGGCGACGCTCGACGACCCCCGGCAGGTCCTCATCGCCCAGGAGAAGCGCGCCCGGGGCGAGGCGGTGGCCGCGATGAAGGCGGAGGGGTACGAGTACGACGAGCGCATGGCGCTCCTGGAGGACGTGACCTACCCCAAGCCGCTGGCGGAGGCGATCGAGGGCGCGTTCGCGGTCTACCGCCGCACGAACCCGTGGGTCGCCGACCACGCGCCGTCCCCGAAGTCCGTGGTGCGCGACATGGTCGAGCGGGCCGCCACGTTCACCGAGTTCGTGTCGCAGTACGGGCTCGAGCGGTCGGAGGGGGTCCTGCTGCGCTATCTCGCCGACGCCTTCCGCGCACTGCGCCAGACGGTGCCGCCGGAGCGGCGCGACGAGGAGTTCGAGGACCTCGTGGAGTGGCTCGGCGAGACGGTCCGCGGCGTCGACTCGAGCCTCCTGGACGAGTGGGAGCGCCTGGGCGACCCGGGTGCCGCGGAGCGCACGACCGGCGACGGCGCCCGCCCGCCGGGCCCGGACCGTCTCACCGGGAACGTGCGCGCGTTCCGGATGCTCGTCCGCAACGCGCTGTTCCGCCGCGTCCAGCTCGCGGCGCGCGAGGACTGGGCGGGCCTCGGCGCGCTCGGCGACCCCGACGGCGAGGGCGGTGTCTGGACGACGCAGCGCTGGCGCGACGCCCTCGACCCGTACTTCGACGACCACGACGAGATCGGGACGGGCGCCGACGCCCGCGGCCCGGCGCTGCTCGTCCTCACCGAGGGCGCACCCACGCCACGGCACTGGACGGTTCGCCAGCTCCTCGACGACCCGGCGGGCGACCACGACTGGCGCGTCGACGTCGTGGTGGACCTGGATGCGTCCGACGCCGCGGGCGAGGTGGTCTGGTCGGTGACGGACGCCGGACGCCTCTAGGGGCTGGGCGGCCATACCCTGCTGGCGTGGCGAAGGACCGACGACCGACCGGCACGCCCGCCCTCGTGGCACTGATCAGGGCGGGTGTCCCGCACACCGTGCACACCTACGCCCACGACACGGGAACCGACGTCGGGTACGGCATGGAGGCCGCGCAGGTGCTCGGGCTGCCGCCGGAGCAGGTGTTCAAGACCCTCCTCGCGGAGGTCGACGGCGTCCTGACGGTGGCGGTGGTCCCGGTGACGACCACCCTGGACCTCAAGGCGCTCGCCGCGGCGGTGGGTGGCAAGCGGGCGACGATGGCCCGGCCGGCCGACGCCGAGCGGGCCACGGGCTATGTCGTGGGTGGCATCTCCCCGCTCGGGCAGAAGACCGCGCACCCCACGGTCGTGGACGAGTCCGCGGAGCTCTTCGACACGGTCTACGTCTCGGGCGGGCGTCGCGGCACGGACGTCGGCCTCGCCCCGGCGGACCTGATCTCGCTCACGCACGCGACCGTCGCGGACGTCGCCCGCGGCTGACGGACGGGTCAGACCGCCAGGCCTCCGACGGTGCTGTCCCCCACGACCCACGGCGCTGTGACGTCGGTGTGGTCGATGACGATCGTCGCCCGCCGCTCCGGGGAGCACGAGAGCAGGTAGAGGCGCTGCCCGTCTCGGTACCGGCTGAGCAGGCGGTCGTCGAGGGGGACGCCGTCGCGGGTCGCCATGCGCGTGAAGGCGACGGCCATCGGCGCCCGGAGGAACACGGACAGGTCCCAGGCGGAGGCGAGCTCGTCGCGGTGCAGGAACACGCCGTCGACGACGACGACGCCACCCGGCCGCATGCGCACCATCTCACCGACGACGGGCGTGTCGGTGCGGTAGTCGAACGTGGCCGTGGTGACGACGCCGCTTCCCCCTGGTCGGAGCGGATCGACGACGCTCCGGACGAACTGCGGCACGTCGAAGGAGTCTCCGAAGTACCCCTCCGCTGACATGCGACCCCGCCGGTACCGCTCGGCACGGGGACGGTGAAAGCTGTCGATGCCGATGCGCAGGGCCTGCAGGCCACTGGCGCGGAGCACCTCAGCGAGCTGGTCGGCGAAGACGGTCTTGCCTACCCCGTCGACACCGTCGATGGCGACCAGGCGCGGCGCGTTCCCGCGCAGCGCGACGATCCTCGACGCCACATCTGTCAGCACCGCGGCCCTGGGCTGCATGGCTCGATGATGGCAGTCTCGTTCTCTACCGGTCCAGAGGGCGTCCACGTTTCGATACCGGTCAAGTAATACCCGGCCGACGCCGCTCGACAGGTCCCGAAAAACGGGCTGACCAGGTGCCTCACCTGAACCGCCGGTAAGGTCCGGCCCATGACGGACCGGCCGGCGCAGGACGCTCGGATCGACGCGCTCCCCGCCCGCATCGCCGCCGCACGGAACCGCATCGCCCGCGCCGCGCAGGCCGCCTCGCGCGACCCCGGCGACGTCCGTCTGCTCCTGGCGACGAAGACCCTGCCCGACGTCGTCGTGCGAGCGGCGGTGCTGGCCGGCGCCACCCTGCTGGGCGAGAACCGGGTGCAGGAGCTCACCGCGCACGCACCGGCCGTCGCCGACCTGGCACCGACCATCCACCTCATCGGGCACCTGCAGTCGAACAAGGTCGCCGCCGCACTGCGCCGGGTGAGCTGCGTCCAGAGCGTCGACTCCGCGGACCTCGCCGCACGCCTGTCGCGCCGGTGCGCCGCTGACGGCCGGGAGCTCGAGGTGATGGTCCAGGTCAACGTCTCGGGCGAGCCGTCGAAGTCGGGCGTCGCTCCCGCCGCGGCCGCCGACCTCGCGGCCGCCGTCGCCGCTCTCCCCCACCTGCGCCTGACCGGCTTCATGACGATCGGCGCACGGTCGCCCGACGCGGCGCTCGTGCGCGCGGGGTACGCCCGGTTGCGCGAGGTGCGCGACGACGTCGTGCGCGGCGGGCTCACCGGCGCGACCGAGCTGTCCATGGGCATGAGCGGCGACCTCGAGCTCGCCGTCGCCGAGGGCGCGACGATCGTGCGACTGGGGACCGCGGTCTTCGGCGCACGCGCCTGACGCCTCAGCCGCAGAGCACCTCGTCCGGGTCCTCCGCCGAGCGGACCGGCAGGTCCGGCTCCACCGACGGCTGCCCGGGGGGCCCGGCGGGCTGGGCCGGGTCCGGCTGAGCCGGGTCGGGCTGGGCCGGGTCGGGCTGGGCGGGGTCGGGCTGGGCCAGGTCGGGCTGGGCCGGGTCGGGCTGGGTCGGCGCGGCCGGCGCCTGCGCCGCGGAGTTCAGCGGCACGTCGTTCGCGAGGCGGCTCCACACGAGGGCGGCGTCCTCGGTCCAGTCGACGTACCCACCGGAGCCGAACTCCCAGGGCACGGTGAGGAACGTGATGTCCGTGGCGTCGAGGTCGCGCAGACTCCAGGCCAGGCCGAGCTGGGTCGTGGCGTCGCCGAGCTCGGAGGAAACCGTCAGGGACTGCGTCGCCGCGTCGAGGAAGCCTGCGAGCGCGAGGGGACTGGTGAGGACGTCGGAGGACAGGACGCGACGCAACAGGGCGCCGATGAAGCGCTGCTGGCGCTCGATGCGCGTGGGGTCCAGCCCGTCGCCGCCTTCGATGTGTCGCGCGCGCACGTACTGCAGCGCCTGCACGCCTTTCAGGTCGTGCCAGCCCGCCGCCAGGTCCAGGCCGGTGTAGCGGGTGTCGCGCAGCGGCTCGGGTACGCACACGCGCACCCCGCCGACGGCGTCGACCATCTGCGCGAACCCGGCCATGTCGACGATGACGAAGGCGTTGATCGTCAGCCCGGTCATCGTCTGGATGGTGGACATCGTGCAGGCCGCCGCGAGCGCGGGCTCGCCGGTCTCCCAGCCGATGTCGAAGGCCTTGTTGAACTTGGCCTCCTGGGGCCTGGAGACGGGCCCCTCCGGGTTGTAGTCGAGGTGGCACGCCGGGATCTGTGCGCGCGAGTCTCGCGGGATGGAGACGACGTCGACGCGCGACCGGTCGGCCGGCAGGTGGACGATCAGTGTGGTGTCGCTCCCGCCACCCGGGTCCTCGCCGGCGAGGAGGGCGTTCTCGCCGGACCGGTCGTCCGTGCCGAGCACCACGATGTTCACGGCGCTGCCCGCGAGCGGGTCGTCCGTCGCCGGCTGCTCGGGCCCCTCAGGCGCCGTCGGGCGGGCGATGAGCTCGGTGACGGAGGGCAGGACGGTGACGTTGCTCCGCAGCCGCAGGAACGTGAAACCGACGAGCCCGACGCCGAGCGCGGTCGCGGACACGACGACGAGGCCGACGGCCCGTGCGACGCGGTGCGAGCGCAGGGTCTTGGCATGCCGGGCGGGCGCCCCTGGCACGGGGTCGTCGCTTTCTCGCAGGTCACGACGGGTCAGGGGCCCGGGCGGGGTGCTCACGTCTCGTGACTGTAGGGACTGCTCAACGGCCGCGCCGCGCCCCGCTGTGCGCGGATCGTGAACGTCGGGCGAAGGTTCGCGCATACGGCGTCGGGCAGGGTGAGGTCAAGGAGACTTGACACCTTGCGCCATGACAAGGAGACTTGACACATGCGGAACGAGGTGCGGCGCCTGCGGGAGGACCGCGGGCTCTCCCAGGCGGCCCTCGGAGGGGCCCTCGGGGTCTCCCGGCAGACCGTCAACTCGCTCGAGACGGGCCGGTACGACCCCTCCCTGCCGCTCGCCTTCGCCATCGCCCGCTACTTCGGGCTCAGCATCGAGGAGATCTTCCATGGCCATGACGACTGAGCGCACCCTCAGCCGACGCACCGCACTCGGGACCCTCGTCGCCATGGTGGCGTTCGTCGTCCCGCTCGCGCTGGTGCTGCGGGAGTACGGCCCAGGGAACATGTGGCGCGGGTTCCTGGTGGGCGCCGCCATCGCGCTCACCGGCGTCGCCGTCGCAACCTGGCGGGTGAGCCGTGCCCACGGGTCCACCGCGGACCGGGCCTTCCTTCAGGTCGGCGACGAGCGCGACGACGCCATCCTCACGCGTGCCGCCGCGGTGGCCGGCGTCAGCGCCCTTCCCCTGACCGCACTCGCAACCGTCGCGGTCGCTGTCGGCGCCGACGCCGTCGCGACGCTCGGCGTTCTCCTCGTCATCGAGGCCGCCGTGCTGGCGATCGCCTTCGTGGTGGTCGACCGGCGCTCCTGAGCGCCGCGGCTCACGGCACCCGCGCGGTCCACTCCGGGGTGGCGAACTTGGCCTCCACCAGCTCTTCGGCCCGGGCCCGCTCGTCGGGCGTGACTGCGCCGTCGACGGCGTCGTACCGCGACCGGAAGTGCGCCTTGAACGCCTCGATCACGTCCGCGCGGGGCATGCCGGTCTGCGAGCGCAACGGGTCGACACGCTTGTTCGCGCTCGTCGTGCCCTTGTCGGAGAGCTTCTCGCGGCCGATGCGCAGCACCTCGAGCATCTTCGTCGAGTCGATGTCGTACGCCATGGTCACGTGGTGCAGCACAGCGCCGTTCGCCAGGCGCTTCTGGGCGGCGCCGGCGATCTTGCCCGCCGGGGACGCGATGTCGTTGAGGGGCACGTAGGTCGCTGCGATGCCGAGCTCACGCAGCGCGCCGAGCACCCAGTCGTCGAGATAGGCGTAGGACCGCTCGAAGCTCAGCCCCTCCACGAGGGACGCCGGCACCGTGAGCGAGTAGGTGATCGTGTTGCCCGGCTCGATGAACATCGCTCCGCCGCCGGAGACGCGGCGCACGACCGTGATGCCGTGCCGCTCGGCGCCGTCGGGGTCCACCTCGTTGCGTAGCGACTGGAACGAGCCGATGACGACGGCGGGAGCGCCCCACTCCCAGATCCGCAGCGTGGGCCGCCGCGTCCCCTCCCCCACGGCGTCGGCGAGGACCTGGTCGAGCGCCATGTGCATCGCGGGGCTCTCCGGACCCTCGTGCACGATCTCGAACGTGTGGTCCTCCCAGCGCGTCGCGTGCCCGAGCGCGCGGCGCACGGCGATCGCGACGGCCTCGGCGTTGAAGCCGACCATGGTCACGTCCTCGCCGAGCACGCTCTGCACCACGGAGGTGAGCTGGGCGACGGTCGCCTCGACCGGCATCCCGGTCAGTGCGGCGTCGATGCTCTCGAGTGCGTCGTCCGGCTCGAGGAAGAAGTCACCGCTCACCGCCGCCCGGGCGATGCGGCCGCCGTCGACGTCGAGGTCGACCGCCACGAGCTTCCCACCAGGCACCTTGTACTCACCGCGCATGCGCTCGATCCTACGGACGCGCACGGGAGGCGACCCGGCGAGCCCGCGGCGACGACGTCCGGCACGATGGCGGTATGAGCGATGACGACCGTCCCGAGCACGCCCGCGGCGGCGTGTACTCCGTGCCCGGCCAGGAGTACGCGCGCGACTCCCGGTACATCACGACGCGCATCACGGCCGACGGCCGCAACGGGTACCCGGTCGAGGCCGGGCGGTACCGCCTGATCGCCGCCCGCGCGTGCCCCTGGGCGAGCCGCGTCATCGTCGTGCGCCGGCTGCTCGGGCTCGAGGGTTCCCTGTCGATGGGCCTGGCCGGCCCGACCCACGACGAGCGGTCCTGGACCTTCGACCTCGACCCGGGTGGGCGTGATCCGGTGCTGGCCATGGAGCGACTCCAGGAGGCGTACTTCCGCCGTGACCCGCAGTACCCGCGGGGCATCACCGTGCCCGCGATCGTCGAGGTGCCGACCGGCGCCGTCGTCACCAACGACTTCGCACAGATGACGATCGACCTCGAGCTCGAGTGGCGCGAGCACCACCGTCCGGGCGCACCGGACCTGTACCCCCAGCACCTGCGGGCGGAGATCGACGAGGTGAACGACTTCGTGTACGCCGAGGTCAACAACGGCGTCTACCGCTGCGGCTTCGCCGGCTCGCAGTCCGCGTACGAGGCGGCCTACAGCAGGCTCTGGGGCGGGCTCGACCGACTGGAGGCCCGGCTCGCGGACCGGCGCTACCTCGTGGGCGACACGATCACCGAGGCCGACATCCGCCTCTTCACGACGCTCGTCCGGTTCGACGCCGTCTACCACGGGCACTTCAAGTGCAACCGGTCCAGGCTCACCGAGATGCCGGTGCTCTGGGCCTATGCCCGCGACCTGTTCCAGACCCCCGGGTTCGGCGACACGGTCGACTTCGGCCAGATCAAGGAGCACTACTACGTGGTGCACCGGGACATCAACCCGACCGGCATCGTCCCGGTCGGCCCGGACCTGTCCGGCTGGCTGACGCCGCACGGCCGCGAGGCCCTGGGCGGCCGCCCCTTCGGTGACGGCACGCCGCCCGGCCCGGTGCCCGACGCCGAGCGCGTGCCCCCGCCCGGGATGCCGGCTCCGGAGCTAGACGTCCGCGGGCTCACGCGTGAGGACCTGGAGGCGAAGCGCCAGCAGGACCGAGAAGACCACCCAGGGAACCAGTGAGGCGACCGCGAAGACCAGGCCCACGACACCGACGTTCGACGGCACCATCATGAGCACCGCGGCGGCCATGGCCCACCAGCCCGTGGCCCGGCTCGTGACACGCGACCTCAGCAGGAGGACCGCCATGATCACGAGCAGCGCCGCGTTGAAGACGTAGTAGACGTCGAACGCGGTCCCCGTCCAGGTCGCGAGCATGCCGTCACCCGTCGCGAGCAGTGCCACCCGCTCGTCGGCGTCGGCGTCGGCGTAGGTGTGCGCCAACGAGAGCATCTCGACGAACCGTGGTGACGCC